>CAYVXO010000053.1:0-28095 GCA_964454485.1 uncultured Rubrivivax sp. | reverse complement strand
CCGCGCGCAGCATGCGCCGCATGGGCAAGATCGTCGGCCGCAGCGACGACATGCTCATCATCCGCGGCGTCAACGTGTTCCCGACCCAGATCGAGGAACTGGTGCTGCAGCACGGCCAGCTCTCGGGGCAGTATCAGCTGGTGGTCACGCGCTCGGGCGCGCTCGACGAACTGCAGGTGCTGGTGGAACTGCTGCCCGAGCATGCCTACGCCGAGCGCGACGCGGTGGCGGGCGTGCTGGCCAGCCGCATCAAGACCCTCATCGGCGTCAGCGCCACCATCAGCGTGGGCGCGCCGGATTCGATCGAACGCACGCTGGTGGGCAAGGCCCGGCGCGTGATCGACAAACGACCCCGCTAGGAGAGAACGCCATGTACACGCAGGCGATGGATCTGGCCCCGAAGGAAGAGCGCAAGGCCGTGCGCAGCGCCGAGGAGGCCGCGCTCGAGGCGCGCTTCGAGGCGCGCATCGACGACGGCGCCTTCATCGAGGCCAAGGACTGGATGCCCGAGCACTACCGCAAGACGCTGGTGCGGCAGATCAGCCAGCACGCGCATTCGGAAATCGTGGGCATGCTGCCCGAAGGCAACTGGGTCACGCGCGCGCCCACGCTCAAGCGCAAGGCCATCCTGCTGGCCAAGGTGCAGGACGAAGGCGGCCACGGCCTGTACCTGTACGCCGCCGCCGAGACGCTGGGCACCAGCCGCGACCAGCTGGTCGACGCGCTGCACAGCGGCAAGGCCAAGTACAGCAGCATCTTCAACTACCCGACGCTGAACTGGGCCGACATCGGCACCATCGGCTGGCTGGTGGACGGCGCGGCGATCATGAACCAGGTGCCGCTCACGCGCTGCAGCTACGCGCCCTACGCGCGCGCCATGGTGCGCATCTGCCGCGAGGAGAGCTTCCACCAGCGCCAGGGCTTCGACAGCCTGCTGGTGATGATGAAGGAAGGCACCGATTCGCAGCGCCGCATGGTGCAGGACGCGGTGAACCGCTGGTGGTGGCCCAGCCTGATGATGTTCGGCCCGCCCGACGCCGAGAGCCCCAACACCGCGCAGAGCACGCGCTGGGGCATCAAGCGCATCAGCAACGACAACCTGCGGCAGAAGTTCATCGACGCCACCGCCGAGCAGGCCAAGGTGCTGGGCGTCACGCTGCCCGACCCGCTGCTGAAGTGGAACGCCGAGCGCGGCCACTACGACTTCGGCCCCATCGACTGGGCCGAGTTCTGGCGCGTGGTGGGCGGCCACGGCCCCTGCAACAAGGAGCGCCTGGCGGCGCGCGTGAAGGCCTGGGACGAAGGCGCCTGGGTGCGCGACGCCGCCCTGGCCCATGCCCGCAAGCGGGCGACGAAGGAGCAAGCAGCATGAGCGACGCCAGGAGTGACGTGAAAAACGAGTGGCCCCTGTGGGAGGTCTTTGTCCGCCCGAAGGCCGGCCTGGACCACAAGCACTGCGGCAGCATCCACGCCGCCGACGCCGCGATGGCGATCCAGCTCGCGCGCGAGGTCTACACGCGGCGCCAGGAAGGCACCAGCGTGTGGGTGGTGAAGAGCAGCGACATCACCGCCAGCGACCCGGGCGACAAGGACATGTACTTCGACCCGATGGAAGACAAGGTCTACCGGCACCCGACCTTCTACGAGCTGCCGGAATCCGTGAACCACATGTGACCCCGCCATGACCGCTTCCATCCAGCTGCAGCTGACGCCGCGCGTGGAATACGTGCTGCGCATCGCCGACACCTGCCTCATCCACGCCCAGCGCCTGGCCGAATGGTGCGGCCACGGGCCCGTGATCGAGGAGGACATCGCGCTCACCAACCTCTCGCTCGACCTGCTGGGCCAGGCGCGCGCGCTGCTCACCCATGCCGGGAAGACGGAAGGCCACGGCTTCGACGAGGACCAGCTCGCCTTCCTGCGCGACGAGCCCGACTTCCGCAACCTCACGCTGGTCGAGCAGCCGATGCGCAAGGCGAGCGCGCACAGCCCCGGCGGCGACTTCGCCGACACGGTGCTGCGCAACTTCCTCGTCGCCACCTGGCTCAAGCTGCTGTGGGAACGGCTGCTGAAGTCCAGCGACACCGAGCTCGCCGCCATCGCCGGCAAGGCGCTCAAGGAAGCGCGCTACCACCAGCAGCATGCCGCCGACTGGGTGGTGCGGCTGGGCGACGGCACCGAGGAGTCGGCGCGCCGCATGAAGGCCGCGCTCGAACGCGCCTGGCCCTACACGGGCGAGATGTTCGCGGCCGACGCGGTGGACACGCAGGCCGAGTCCTCGGGCCTGGGCCCTTCGCGCGCCTCGCTGCGCGAGGCCTGGGACGCCGAGGTGGCCGAGGTGCTGGCCGAAGCGCAGCTGCCGCCGCCGGCCGGCACGCCCTTCGTCAGCACCGGGACGCTGGGGCGCCACAGCGAGCACATGGGCTTCATCCTGGCCGAGATGCAGTCGCTGCAGCGCACCCACCCGGGGGGTCGCTGGTGAACCTGCAGCGCGCCTGGGACGTGCTGGACACCGTGCCCGACCCCGAGGTGCCGGTGCTCTCGCTGCGCGACCTGGGCATCGTGCGCGACGTGCGCGAAACCGAAGGCGGCGTGGAGGTGGTGCTCACGCCCACCTACAGCGGCTGCCCGGCCACCGAGGTCATCGCCGACAGCGTGCGCCAGGCGATGGCCGAAGCCGGCTTCGGCCCGGTCACGGTGCGCCACCAGCTCGCCCCGGCGTGGACCACCGACTGGATCAGCGACGAAGGCCGCCGCAAGCTGCGCGACTACGGCATCGCGCCGCCGGGTCAGGTGGGCAGCGCCGCCAACGCGATCAGCATCCGCGGCCGCAACATCGAATGCCCGCGCTGCGGCAGCCGCGAGACCGAACGCCTCTCGGCCTTCGGCGCCACCGCCTGCAAGGCGCTGTACCGCTGCCTGGCCTGCCGCGAACCCTTCGAACACTTCAAGCCGATATGAGCGCCTCATGACAGGTCTGCACTTCCATCCCCTGACGGTGCGCGAGGTGCGCCCCGACACCGAAGACGCGCTCGCCGTCACCTTCGACGTGCCGCCCGACCTGGCCGACGCCTTCCGCTTCCAGCCCGGCCAGTACCTCACGCTGCGCGCGCAGGTGGGCGGCGAGGAACTGCGCCGTTCGTACTCGATCTGCGCCGCCCCCGGCGACGCGCTGCGCGTGGGCGTACGCAAGGTGCCCGGCGGCGCCTTCACCAGCTGGCTGCACGCCAGCCTGAAGGCGGGCGACCGCATCGAGGCGATGGAGCCGCAGGGCCGCTTCGGCGCCGCGCTGGCGCAGCGGCCGCGCCACCTGCTGGCGGTGGCCGGCGGTAGCGGCATCACGCCGATCCTGTCGCTCTTGAAGACCGCACTCGCGCAGGGCACGCGCTGCACGCTGCTGTACGGCAACCGCAACGCCGCCAGCACCATGTTCAAGGAAGAGATCGAGGACCTGAAGAACCGCCACCTCACCACGCTGGCGGTGCACCCGGTGTTCTCGCGCGAGGCGGTCGACTCGCCGCTCAACAGCGGCCGCATCGACGCCGCCAAGCTGGCCGACTTCCTGCGCCTGTGCGGCCCGGTCGACGAGGCCTTCGTCTGCGGCCCGCACGCGATGAACGACGAGGTCGAGGCCGCGCTGCTGGCTGCCGGCATCGCACGCGAGAAGGTGCACGTCGAACGTTTCGGCGTGCCACCCTCGGCCGCCGACGCCACGCTGCACGCGCCCAAGCCGGGCGACGCGGCAACGGCGCGCATCACCGTCGTGCGCGACGGCCTCACGCGCGAGGTGCCGTTCGGCGAAGGCGACGAGAGCATCCTTGCCGCCGCCGCGCGCGCCGGGCTCGACGTTCCGTACTCGTGCAAGTCGGGCGTCTGCGCCACCTGCCGTGCCAAGCTGGTCGAAGGCCGGGTGCGCATGGACCGCAACTTCGCGCTCGAGAAGGGCGATCTCGACGCCGGCTTCGTGCTCACCTGCCAGAGCCACCCGCTCACCGAGCGCGTGACGGTCTCGTTCGACGAACGCTAGGCTCAGCCAGGCTCATCGTGGCAAGGCCGCGCTCCCCCGGCTGGGACGACCAGCGCGAGCAGATCCTGGCTGCCGCGGCGCACCTGTTCGCCACCCGCGGCTTCCCCGGCACCTCGATGAACGAGGTCGCCGCCGCCTGCGGGGTGAGCAAGGCCACGCTGTACCACTACGTGCGCGACAAGCAGGACCTGCTGGCGCAGATCACGCGCGGCCACATGGTGCTGCTGGAAGCGCTGGTGTCCGACGTGGCGGCGTTGCGCCTGCCGGCCGAGCGCCGCCTGCCCGAGCTCATCACCCGCTTCATGCAGGCCTACGCCAGCGCCGAGGACCGCCACCGCGTGCTGACCGAGGACGTGAAGTTCCTGCAGGAGCCCGACCGCAGCGAACTGCTGGCGGCCGAACGGCGCGTCACGTCGGCGTTCGCCGACGCCATCGCCGCGCGGCGGCCGGACCTCAAGGCGGCCCACCTGGCCAAGCCGCTGGCGATGCTGCTCTTCGGCATGATCAACTGGACCTTCACCTGGCTGAAGGCCGGCGGCGCGCTCAGCCACGAGTCGCTGGCACCGGTGGTGATCGCGCTGCTGGAAGGCGGGCTGCCGGCGGTGCGGCTGCCGGAGACGGCCGACGTCGGCTAGGGCTTGATCGAGAGCGCGAGCGTCCAGCCGGGGTTCGCGCCTTCGCCGGAGTAGCCGCCGCGGAAGACCGGGTCGCGCGTCTGCCCGTTGAAGTCGAGCCCGGCACCGGTGTAGCCGGTGCCGGCGAAATCGAAGGCGCTGCCCTTCAGCGTGCCCGCCAGCGGGTACAGGTTCAGGCTGCCCAGCGCGGCGAGCGGGGCGTTCAGGTAGCGGCCGGCGTTGGCACGCGTGTCGGTGACGTTCTGCGCCGCGCTGGCCGCCGCGCCGCTGACGGAGACCGGCGTGCCGGTGCTGAAGACGGCGTTCGCCTCCACCCGCTGGCTGAAGCCGGTCGCGCCGCCGCTGACCGAAACGCCGATGCCGCCGGCGACGATCGTATTGCCGAAGATGCGCACGTCGCGCACCTGGCCGTTGTGCACCTGGATGCGCACCGCGTCGCCGTCGCTGACCATCAGGTTCGAGTGGAAGGCGATGTTGCCTTCGCCCTGGAACAGCGACTCGGTCGTGTTCTGGTAGAAGAAATTGCCGTAGATCTCGAAGCCGTTGAGCGAGCCGGGGCCGCTGGGCGGCTGGTCGCCGACCAGCAGGTTGGGCCGGGCGTCGCCGCCGGTGGAACTGTTGGCCGACTTCGAGAACACGTTGTGCCGGATCACGGTGGTGGTCTTGCCCGTGGGCATGCCGGCCGGCACCGTGCCCCAGACCACCTGGTGCTTGACCTGCAGGTTGTAGCCGATGGTGTTGCGGAACACGTTGTGCTCGATGAGCCCGGCCACGAAGGGGCTGTCGCCGGTGGAATTGCCCAGGTACATGCCGGTGCCGGCGCCGTCGATCACGTTGCGGCGGACGATCCAGTTCCAGGTCGGCGAGCCGGTGGTGGAGATGGCGACGACCTGCTGGTTGCCGTCGAGACCGTGGAAGTAGTTGTCCTCGATCGTGATGTCGTGCGTGGGGCCCTGGGTGGCGACGCCGAAGCCCGAGAAGCCGCGGCCGTCGACCTCCAGCTTGCGCACCACGATGTAGCTGGCGTTGTCCAGCCGGATCGTGTTGTGGGTGTCGCGCCCGAGCAGGATCGCCGCGGGCCCCGATTCCGGGCCGGTGATGACGATCGGCGCCGAAGGCGTGCCGTTGAGGCCGAAGATCGGCAGGCCCGGCGGCGAGCCGGTGTCGTTGCCGTTCGCGTCGACACCGTAGCGGCCGGCGGCCAGCACCAGGGTGTCGCCCGGCTTCAGCGCCGCCAGCTTGGTGAGGTAGTTGCTCGGGTCCGCGCTGATGCGGTTGCCAGAGGGCGAGGGGCTCGGTGACGGGCTCGGTGACGGGCTTGGAGACGGACTGGGTGAAGGGCTTGGCGAGGGGCTCGGCGAGGGGCTTGGAGAAGGGCTCGGCGACGGGCTTGGCGAGGGACTCGGCGACGGGCTGGGTGAAGGCGTCGGCAAAGGACTGGGCGAAGGTGCCGGGGAAGGCGTGGGCGAGCCTCCGGCATCCGGTTGGGTGGTGCCGGCTTCCGAACCGCCGCCGCAGGCGCCGAGCGCCAGCAGGCCGGCGTTCAGGCCGCACAGCTGGAGCAGCCTGCGGCGGGTCTTGTGGGGCGGGTGGTTCATGGCAGGCATCGCAACCGGGGCGGCAGCCAGTGTAGGGGTGGCGCGCCGCCCGGCCGCAAGCGGATGTTTCGACCGCGGCGCGCGGGGCGCCCGCGGCGGGCGTCAGGCCGTGCGGGCCGGCTGCGGCAGGGCGCCTTCGGTGGCAAGCGACCGCACCGGGCCCCGCCGCCGCGAGACCAGCACCCGCCCGCGCGAGGCGAGCGACCAGCCCGCGGTGGCCTCGGCCGGTTCGTGCACCAGCGTGCGCACGCCGGCCACGCCGGCTTCGGCGGTGCGGGCCAGCAGCGTTTCGGTGGCCTTCTCGCCCAGCGCCAGCACGAAGCCCTGCCAGCGCCGCGCGACGCGTTCGCAGGCCCAGGCGTCCTCGAGCGCATGGCGCACGGCCTGCGCGTCGGCGCCGGCCGCCGGCAGGCGCGCGGCGAAGGCGCCCACGAAGAGCTGGAAGTCGTGGCGCAGTGCCGGGTCGGCGGCGGGCAGGCGGTCGGCCAGTTCGCGCAGGCGTGCGCTCCAGCCCGGGCCGGCGAACAGGTGCGTCACCATCGCCTGCAGCCCTTGCGGCGCGTTGAGCAGGCGCACGCGGTTGGGCGGCAGCACGCGCAGCGGCACGCGCGCCGCCTCGGCGAAGGGCAGGGGGGTGGCGAAGCTCGCCAGCACGGCCAGCCGGCAGCAGTCGGCCACCGAGAGGCCTGCGGGCGGGTCCTCGATGCCGGCCTCGACACGCGCGGCGCGCGCCAGCGCCTCGCGCGCGTCCGGAGTGCCGGCGCGGGCGTCGGCCGCCGCCGCGCTGATCACGGCAAGGTTGCCGGCGGCGTAACCGGCCGCGCGGTTGAGGCGCTCGACGACCGGTGCGGTGGCGTCGCAGCCGCCCAGCGCGCGCCGCGTGACGGGGCAGTGCGGGGTTTCGATCTGGCCCAGGTAGTGCGCCGTGACCTGCGTGGTCTCGAACGCGATGCCCTGGCGCCAGGCCTGCGTGCGCAGCGTCAGCCACTGGCGCACGTGGCGCGTGGCGGCCAGTGTGCGGCGGCCGAAGACGGCGCGCCCGGCGCGCCAGCCCTGGCCGACGGGCGTGCCTTCCAGCAGCAGCCCGGGCGGCGGCACGAGGCCGTGGTGGGCGTGGTCCCAGCCGATCTGGAAGCCTGCGGCGTCGCAGTCGTTGCTGGCCTGGGGGTCGAAGGCGAAGGTGGCCTGGTCCATGGTGCTCGCTCCTGGCGGTTCGGTGCGGCGGCGCCCCATGCGCCGGCCCTGGACCCGAATGTGACGAGGGGGTGGCTCACAGAGTGAGCCACCCCCTCGGCGGGAGCGAGCGAGCCTTGCTCAGCGGTCCTTGCGCAGCACCCCGGTGGGCGTGGCGTTGCCGCCCAGCATGAACACCGTGTAGACGCCCAGCGACTGCAGGTTCACCGTGCTGGCGCTGAAGAGCGAGTCGACACCGGAGGTGGAGGTCACGTCGATCTGCGCCGTCGAATCGGCCGAACCCACCGCGAAGGCCGAGGCGGAGCCGGGCGGCACGTCGCTCAGCAGCGCCGCGAAGTCCACCGACAGCGTCAGCGGGTCGGTGGTCGCTGCCGCGTTGACGAGGCGGATGCGGTAGCGGCCGGCGATCGGCAGCCGGTTGTCGTCGGCCACCTGCTGCACGGCGGGCGAGGCGTCGGTGCCGTAGACCAGCAGCGTGTAGTCGGCGGCGGCGTCGAAGGTGCGCGTGGCCGACGAGACGCTGACGCCGTTGAGCAGCACGTTCACCGTGTGGCCGCCCGCGCCCAGCAGCACGTAGGGGCCGATGGTGGGCGAACGCAGGCTGCCGGCGACGGTGGCGCCGTCGACCTGCACCGTCACGCTGCCGCGGCTCTCGGCGCTGGCCACCACGCGCATGCGGGCCTGGGTGTTGGGCAGCGGCGTCAGGGCGCCCTGCTGGACGAGCTGCGCGCCGTTGACGAGCACGCCGCCGCCGCTGGGGGTGAGGATGATGGTCGAATACTGCTGCGAGGCGAACGTCACCAGCGGCACGTCCAGGCGCACGTCGTTGATGTCGCCGGCACCGGTGACGCGCAGGCGGTAGTCGCCCGCGCTCAGGTCCTTGTAGCCGGAGAGCGAAGCCGTCGTCGTGCCCGAAGGCGCCAGGCCGCTGAGCGTGGGCGTCTGGTCGCTGAGGTCGGTGACGCCGGGGGCGGTGACGTAGATGTCGAAGGTGCCGGCGTCGGTGGTCGCGTTGTAGAAGCGCACCTTGGTGTTGCCGACCAGGATGACGGCGGGGTCGTCGTCCTCGGGCAGCGTGATCATGCGCACCGAACCCGAACGGCCGGTGACGATGCCGGTGTAGTGCTTGTCCTTGGTGAGCGAGAAGGTCTGCTGCAGCAGCGCCGTCGGGTTGTCCTTGACGGTGACCTTGATGGCGTAGCTGTTGGCGTCGATGGCCTGGTAGTCGCCCGACAGCGTGCCCGGCGCGACGGCGGGGAAGGCCACGCCCGAGCCGTTGTAAATGTCGACCGAGCCCACCTCGGCGTTCAGGTTCAGCATCCGCCACTGGGCGGTGCCACCGCCGCCGTTGCCGTTGCCGCCGCAGCCGGCCAGCAGCAGGGACCCGGCGGCCAGCACGACGGCGAAGAGGCGTCGTGCGATGAGGGAACTGGTCATTCGTCTTCCTTGGGAACTGGGCGCACAGGCGACCCGGCGCCGGGGCCGCGAAAGGCGGCGTCCTCGGCAGGCGGGCGCCATTCTATGTGAGCCCGCACGGGCCTTCGTTCACCGCCGGAAGCCTGCGGTTCACCTACGGAAACCCGGGGCTGCGGCGGGCGGCGGCGGCCACTAGACTGGCCGCTCCCGACCCATCGCCTTCGACAGCTTCCTGCCATGGCCACCGGCCCCGACGACAGCGCCACCGCACCCGAAGACCGCGACCCGCAGGAGACCCAGGAGTGGCACGACGCGCTGCACGCCGTCGTCGCGCGCGACGGCCCGGAGCGCGGCCTGTTCCTGCTGGAACAGCTGGAGGAGCAGGCGCAGGGCCTGGGCATCGTGCCGCACGTGCCGCCCTTCTCGGCCTACCGCAACACGATTCCCGTCGAGCGCCAGGGCGCCTACCCGGGCGACCTGCGGGTCGAGGAGCGCCTCACGGCCATCATGCGCTGGAACGCGCTCGCGATGGTGGTGCGCGCCAACCAGGCCTATGGCGAGCTGGGCGGGCACATCGCCAGCTACGCGTCGGCGGCCGAGATCTTCGAGGTCGGCTTCAACCACTTCTTCCGCGCCAGCGAGAGCGGCCAGGCCGGCGACCTGGTCTACTTCCAGCCGCATTCGGCGCCCGGGGTGTACGCGCGCGCCTTCCTCGAAGGGCGGCTCGGCGAGGAGCAGCTCGCCTTGTACCGGCAGGAGCTGGCCGGCGCGCCCGGCTCCGGCCTCAGCTCCTACCCGCACCCCTGGCTGATGCCGGGCTTCTGGCAGTTCCCCACCGGCTCGATGGGCCTGGGGCCGCTGAACGCCGTCTACCAGGCGCGCTTCATGCGCTACCTGGCGCACCGCGGGTTGCTCGCCACCGAAGGGCGCCACGTGTGGGGCGTCTTCGGCGACGGCGAGATGGACGAGCCGGAGTCGATCGCCGGCCTCACGCTGGCGGCGCGCGAGCGGCTGGACAACCTCACCTTCGTCATCAACTGCAACCTGCAGCGGCTCGACGGCCCGGTGCGCGGCAACGGCCAGATCATCCAGGAGCTGGAGTCGCTTTTCAACGGCGCCGGCTGGAACGTGGTGAAGGTGCTCTGGGGCAGCGACTGGGACGCGCTCTTCGCGCGCGACACGCGCCACGTGCTGCTGCGCGCGCTGGCGCGCACCGTCGACGGCCAGTACCAGACGCTGGGCGCCAAGGACGGCGCCTACAACATCGAGCACTTCTTCCGCCAGGACCCCGAAGTGCAGAAGCTCGTGGCCCACATGAGCGAAGCCGAGATCGACGCGCTCAAGCGCGGCGGCCACGACTTTCGCAAGCTGCACGCCGCCTTTGCGGCCGCCCAGGCGCACCGCGGGCGGCCGACGGTGATCCTGGCCAAGACCAAGAAGGGCTTCGGCATGGGCGGCGCCGGCGAGAGCCGCATGACCGCGCACCAGGCCAAGAAGCTCGACCTCGACGCGCTGGTCGCCTTCCGCGACCGCTTCGCGCTGCCCCTGACCGACGCCGACCTCGAGTCGCTGCGCTTCTACAGGCCGCCGGAAGACAGCGCCGAGATGCGCTACCTGCGCGAGCGCCGCGCCGCGCTCGGCGGCGTGCTGCCGCGGCGCAACGCCGAGGCGCCGGCGCTGCCGGTGCCGCCGCTGGCCGGCTGGGGCGAATTCGCGGTCAACGCCGCCGGCAAGGAGATGAGCACCACGATGGCCGCGGTGCGCCTGCTGGGCAACCTGCTGAAGGACCCGACGCTGGGGCCGCGCATCGTGCCCATCGTGGCCGACGAGGCGCGCACCTTCGGCATGGCGAGCCTGTTCCGCCAGATCGGCATCTACGCCCCCGGCGGCCAGCGTTACGAGCCCGAGGATGCGGGCTCGATGCTCTGGTACCGCGAGACCCAGGACGGCCAGCTGCTGGAAGAAGGCATCAACGAGGCCGGCGCCATGAGCAGCTGGATCGCCGCCGCCACCAGCTATAGCGTGCACGGACTGCCGATGCTGCCGGTGTACATCTACTACTCGATGTTCGGCTTCCAGCGCGTGGGCGACCTCATCTGGGCCGCCGCCGACCAGCGCGCGCGCGGCATCCTGCTGGGCGCCACCGCCGGCCGCACCACGCTGGGCGGCGAAGGGCTGCAGCACCAGGACGGGTCCAGCCTGCTCGTCGCCTCCACCGTGCCCAACTGCCGCGCCTGGGACCCGGCCTTCGCCGGCGAGGCCGCCGTCATCCTGGACCACGCGATGCGCCGCATGCTGGAGCAGCAGCACGACGAGTTCCACTACGTCGCGCTGATGAACGAGAACTACGCGATGCCCAGCCTGCCGGACAACGCGCACGAGGACCTGCTGCGCGGCATGTACCTCCTGCGCGCCTACGAACCGCGCGAGGCGGTCGGCCGCGTGCGGCTGCTCGGCTCGGGCGCCATCCTGCGCGAGGTGCTGGCCGCCGCCGGCAAGCTGGTCGACGAGCACCGCGTCGCGGTCGAGGTGTTCAGCGTCACCAGCTTCAGCGAGCTGGCGCGCCAGGCGGCCGAACTGCAGCGCCTGGACCGCACGGATCCGCAGCCGGCGCCGCGCCAGAGCCACGTGGCGCGCCTGCTGGCAGGCGACGCGCCGGTGGTCGCCGCCACCGACTACGTGCGCGCCTGGCCGCAGCTGATCGCCGAATACGTGGACGCGCGCTACGTCACGCTGGGCACCGACGGCTTCGGCCGCAGCGACACGCGTGAAAGACTGCGCCGCCACTTCGGCGTCGACGCCGCCAGCATCGTGGCCGCGGCGCTGCAGGCCGTCCGCAGGCCCCGGCGCTGATAGAATGCAAGGCTTCGCCGGTGTAGCTCAGTTGGTAGAGCAGCGCATTCGTAATGCGAAGGTCGGGAGTTCGACTCTCTTCACCGGCACCACTCCCCCGCAGGGCCCGCCAGATGGCGGGCCCTTCGTTTTCGTAGGCCCATGAGCGCGCCACGCCCGCGCATCCCGCCCGGCGTGTGGGTGCTGGGCTTCACCAGCCTGCTGATGGACGTCTCCTCCGAGATGATCCACGCGCTGCTGCCGCTCTTCCTGGTGGGGCCCCTGGGCGTGAGCGTGGCCACGGTGGGCTGGATCGAAGGCATCGCCGAGTCGACCGCGCTCGTCACCAAGGTGTTCTCCGGCGCCTTCAGCGACTGGCTCGGCCGCCGCAAGGGGCTGGCGGTGGCGGGCTATGCGCTGGGCGCCTTCACGAAGCCGGTGTTCGCGCTCGCGCAGGGCGCCGGCGCGGTGGTGGCGGCGCGCTTCGTCGACCGCGTCGGCAAGGGCCTGCGCGGCGCGCCGCGCGACGCGCTGCTGGCCGACATCACGCCGCCCGAAGTGCGCGGCGCCGCCTTCGGCCTGCGCCAGTCGCTCGACACCGTGGGCGCCTTCGCCGGCCCGTTGCTGGCCACCGTGCTGATGCTGCTGTGGGCGGGCGACTTCCGCGCCGTGTTCTGGGTCGCGGTTGTGCCGGGGCTGCTCTCGGTGGCGGTGCTGGCGCTGGGCCTGCGCGAACCCGAGTCGCGCGCGCGCCGCGGCGCGGTGAACCCGATCCGGCGCGAGTCGCTCGCGCGCCTGGGGCCGGCCTTCTGGTGGGTGGTGGCGGTGGGCGCGGTCTTCACGCTGGCGCGCTTCAGCGAAGCCTTCCTCGTGCTGCGCGCCGCCGGCCTGGGCGTGGCCGTGGCCTGGGTGCCGCTGGTGATGGTGGCGATGAACGCGGTCTACGCCGCCAGCGCCTGGCCCTTCGGCGCGCTGGCCGACCGCATGGACCATGGCCGCCTGCTCGCCGCCGGGCTGGCGGTGCTGATCGTGTCGGACCTCGTGCTGGCGGCGGCTTCCGGACTGGCGCTGCTGGGCCTGGGCGTGGCGCTCTGGGGCGTGCACATGGGCATGACGCAGGGGCTGCTGGCGGCGATGGTGGCCGACGTCGCGCCCGAGGACCTGCGCGGCACCGCCTACGGCGTGTTCAACCTCGCCAGCGGCGTCGCGCTGCTGGCGTCGAGCGTGATCGCCGGCGCCTTGTGGCAGTCGCTCGGGCCGGCCGCCACCTTCGGCGCGGGGGCGGCCTTCTGTCTGCTCGCCCTGGCCGCCATCGCGCTGCGCCGGCGCGCCGTGCGGTCCTGAAACGGTGCTGGCCGGCGCGCGGCGGCAGGCCTATATTGGCCCGCGACGCGCGGCACTCCCGACCGCGCGCGAAACCCGAAGGAGACACCCCATGAGCCTGAAGGACAAGGCCGACGCATTGCTCGCCCGCGCGGCGCAGGCGGGCGACGTGCCCGGCGTGGTGGCGATGGCGACCACCGGCGACCAGCTCCTGTACGAAGGCGCGTTCGGCCAGCGCGTGCAGGGCGGCGCGGCGATGACCACCGACACCGTGGTCTGGATCGCGTCGATGACGAAGGCCGTGACCTCCGTCGCGGCGATGCAGATGGTCGAACGCGGCAAGCTCTCGCTGGACACGCCGGCGCACCAGGTGGTGCCGGCGATCGCCGAAGCGCAGGTGCTCACCGGCTTCGACGCTGCCGGCAAGGCGCAGACGCGGCCGCCGAAGCGCCCCATCACGCTGCGCCACCTGCTCACGCACACGGCGGGCTTCAGCTACGAGATCTGGAACCACGACATCCAGCGCTGGCAGGCGCAGTTCGGCCTGCCCGGCATCACCGAGTGCAAGAACGCGTCGCTCAAGACGCCGCTGCTGTTCGACCCCGGCGAGCGCTGGGAGTACGGCATCAACATCGACTGGGCCGGCAAGATGGTCGAAGCCGTCAGCGGCCAGAAGCTGGGCCAGGTCCTGAAGGCCAACGTCTTCGATCCCCTGGGCATGGCGAGCACGGCCTTCCGCATCACGCCGGACATGCGCGCGCGGCTGGCCAAGATCCACCAGCGCGGCGACGACGGCCAGCTCTCGCCGCTGATGGACCTGGAGATCCCGCAGGAGCCCGAGTTCGAGATGGGCGGCGGCGGCCTGTACTCCACCGCCGGCGACTACCTGAAGTTCGTGCGCATGATCCTCAACGACGGCGCCGGCAACGGCGAACGCCTCCTGCGCCCCGACACGGTCGCGCTGATGGCACGGAACAACGGCGGCGCGAACCGCCAGGGCGTGATGAAGACGGCGATCCCGCCGCTGTCCAACGACGTCGACGTGTTCCCCGGCATCCCCAAGGCCTGGGGCCTGAGCTGGATGATCAACACGAAGGCGGCGCCCACCGGCCGCGGGGCGGGCAGCCTGATGTGGGCGGGGCTCGCGAACTCGTACTACTGGATCGACCGCGCGAACGACGTCGCCGGCGTCTACCTGACGCAGATCCTGCCGTTCGCCGACGTCAAGTCGTACCCGCTGTTCGAGTCGTTCGAGCGCGCGGTGTACGAGTCGCTGGGCTGAGGTTGCGGCGCCTCACGCGGCGGCAGTGGCTGGCGGCCGCCGCGGCCGGCCTGGTCGCGCCCCGTGCGGGCGCGGCGGCGCAGGACCTGGACTGGCGGGACGCGAGCCGCGCGCGCGCCGTGCCGGTGCGCCTGCACTGGCCACCGGCCGCGCTTGCGGCGGCGGCCCCGGTGCCGCTGCTGCTGTTCTCGCCCGGCTTCGGCGGCGACCGCCAGGACGCCGCCTGGCTGGGCCCGGTGCTCGCCGAGCGCGGCATCGCCTGCGCCCACGTGCAGCACGTGGGCAGCGATCGCCGGGCCTGGGCGATGGGCCCGATCGACTGGGTGCTGCGCGAATGGCGCGGCGAGTTCGCACGCGAACGCCTGGCGCGCACGCAGGACCTGCGCTTCGTGCTCGACCGCCTGCTGGCAGGCGAATGGGGGCGCGCGGTCGACCGCCGCCGTATCGCCGCCATCGGCCACAGCCTGGGCGCGCAGACGGTGGCGCTGCTGGGCGGCGCACGCCTTGCCGGCGGCCCGCGCCTGCGCGACGAACGCATCGGCGCCGTCGGCCTGTTCGGCATGGCCTCGTTCGCGGGCGAGGACACGGTGCGCGTGCTGCGCGCGCTCGAAGTGCCTTCGCTGCACGCCACCACGGAAGAAGACCGCACCGTGATGCCCGGTTACGCTGCGAGCGCGGACGACCGCGTGGCCTGGTTCCGCGCCGCCGGCGGCGCGCCCAAGGTGATGGCCGTGTTCGCGCGCGGCGCCCATGCGGTGTTCAACGACGTCGACCGGCGCGACCCCGTGGGCGCGGCCGCGGCCGAACTCGTGCTGGGCTTCCTGCAGGACCGCTGGCACGCGGCGCCGGCGCGGCTGGCGGACTGGCGCGTGCGCCATGCAGCGCTCGTGACCCGCTTCGAGACCCTGGGCGCGCCGGGCCGCGCCGCCTGATCAGCTTTCCAGCGCCGCCACTTCGCGCGTGAGCTGCAGCGTGGTGCCGGCGCTCGCCTTCAGCAGGTTGTGCAGCAGCCGGATCGCGAGCGCGGGCCGCTCGCGTTCCATCGCCGCGAAGGTGGCGCGGTCCAGCGCCAGGCACTCCACCGGCGTGTCGGCGCGCACGTCGGCCGAGCGGCGGCCGCCGGTGACGAAGGCCAGTTCGCCGAAGCTCATGCCCGCGGTCAAGGTCGAGAGGCGCTTGTGGCCGCCGTCGGCCAGCGCGACCACCACGCTCACCTGGCCCTGCACCAGCAGGTACAGCGCCTGCGCCTCGTCGCCGCGGCGCAGCAGCAGCGCCCCGGGCTCGTGCGCCTGGCGCTTCAGGCGCGGCTCCAGCCACGCCACCTCGTCGGCGCCGGCGCCTTCGCACAGGCCGTGCTCGGCCAGCCGCACCAGCGCCGGCGGGGCGCCCGTGGCCAGCGGGCGCAGCAGCATGCGTTCGCACCACTCCAGGCCCAGGTCCAGCTGCGGCTGGTACACCAGCGCGGCGGCGGCGTGCGGTGCCAGTTCGGTGTCCAGCGCGGCCAGCAGGTCGCCGCGCCGCACGCGCGTCAGCACCACGTGCTGGCCGCGCGCCGCGCAGCGCGCCACCAGCGCGGCCAGCAGGCGCGCCGCCGCGCGGTCGACCTGGCCCACGCGCTTGAAGTCCAGCACCGCGAAGGCGAGCGGCCGCGTGCGGTCGTCCAGGTCGTGCAGCACCGGTTCGATGGTGGCGAACCGCAGGTCGCCCTGCAGTTCGTGCACGCGCACGCGCTCGCCCTGTTCGGCCAGCAGGCGCGCCTCGGCGGCCGGGCGCTGGCGCTTGCTGCGCACCTGGGCCAGCGTGTAGCTGGCGCGGATGCTGCTGACCGAAGCGCGCGGCGGCTGCAGGAAGTGCAGCCCCAGGTCGCGCGAGATCGCTTCGCAGGCCGCCACGCCGCGCACGCTGTTGCCGCGTTCGTCGAGCGCGGGCGAGAACACGCCGACGCCCAGCTGCCCCGGCAGCACGGCCACGATGCCGCCGCCGACGCCGCTCTTGGCCGGCAGGCCGACGCGGTAGACCCATTCGCCGGTGAAGTCGTAGACGCCGCTGGTGGCCATCACGCTGAGGATGGGGCCCACGCACTCGGCCGCCACCGCGCGTTCGCCGGTCACCGGGTTGACGCCGCCGTTGGCCAGCGTGGCGCCGACCAGCGCCAGGTCGTGGCAGTCCACGCGTACCGAGCATTGGCGGAAGTACAGATCCAGTGCGTCCTCGGGGTCGCCGGTGAGGATGTCGTAGTTGCGCAGCAGGTGGCCGATGGCGCGGTTGCGGTGGCCGGTGTCGCGTTCGCTGGCGAACACTGCTTCGTCGATGTCCAGCGGCCGGCCGGCGTAGGCCGACATCGCCGCGAGCACGCGCGCCAGCCGCGCCTCGCGCGTGGCACCGGGCACCAGCGAGCTGGTCGCGATGGCGCCGGCGTTGATCATCGGGTTCATCGGCCGGCCGCTGCCGGCTTCCAGGCTGATCGAGTTGAAGGCCTCGCCCGAAGGCTCGACGCCCACCGCCCGGCGCACCCGCTCGACGCCGCGGTCCTCGAGCGCGATGCCGTAGACCAGCGGCTTGCTGATCGACTGGATCGTGAACGGCACCCGCGTGTCGCCCACCTCGTAGACGCGGCCGTCCACGGTGGCGACGGCGATGCCGAAGTGCGCCGGGTCGGCCTTGGTCAGCTCGGGGATGTAGGAAGCGACCTGGCCGCCGGTGAGCGCGGAGAGCTCGCGGTGCAGCCGCTGCAGGAAGTCGAGGACGGGCGAAAGGGTGGCGGGGTCCGGTTTCGATGCGCGCATGCGGTGCGGGTTCGCAATAAGCGTGCACGCCGGCGCACCCTGCCGCCGGGCCGGCGTGGTGCACGGCGGGCGGCCGTGCACCAGCGGCGGGATCGTTCAGGCCACTTCAGGCCACTTCACGCCACTTCAGGCCAGTCGGTGTGGAAGAAGCGGCCCTCGGGCTCGTCGATGCGCTCGTAGGTGTGGGCGCCGAAGAAGTCGCGCTGCGCCTGCAGCAGGTTGGCGGGCAGGCGTGCGCTGCGCAGGCTGTCGTAGTAGGCGAGCGAGGCGCCGAACGCCGGCACCGGCAGGCCGTGGCTCACGGCCAGCGCCACCACCTCGCGCCAGGCGCCCTGGCCGCGCGCGAGCACTTCGTTGAAGAAGGGCGCCAGCATTAGGTTGGCGAGCCCGGGGTCGGCACGGAAGGCTCCGGTGATGCGGTCCAGGAAGCGCGCGCGGATGATGCAGCCGCCGCGCCAGAGGGCCGCGATGCGGCCCAGGTCCAGCCCCCAGCCCTGCCGGGCGCCCATCGTCTTCATCAGGTCCAGGCCCTGGGCGTAGCTGACGATCTTGCTGGCGTACAGCGCGTCGTGCACGCGCGCCACCAGCGCGGCGCGGTCGCCGGCGTCGATGGCCGGTGCCGGCCCGGCGAGCAGCCGGCTCGCCGCCACCCGCTCGGCCTTCTTCGACGAGAGCACGCGCGCTTCCACCGCCGCGTTGATGGTGCTCACGACGACCGCGTTCTCGGCCGCGTTCACCAGCGTCCACTGGCCGGTGCCCTTCTGGCCGGCCTTGTCCAGGATCATCTCGACCAGCGGCGCGCCGCTCTTCGGGTCGAGCTGCGCCAGCGCCTTGGCGGTGATCTGGATCAGGTAGCTCTGCAGCTCGCCTTCGTTCCAGCGCTCGAAGATGCCGGCCATCTCGGCGGCGCCGATGCCGGCGGCCTTGAAGATCGCGTAGGCCTCGCAGATGAGTTGCATGTCGCCGTACTCGATGCCGTTGTGCACCATCTTCACGTAGTGGCCGGCGCCGCCGGGGCCGATGTGCGCCACGCAGGGCTCGCCGTGCACGCGCGCGGCGATGCTCTCGAACAGCGGGCGCATCGCCTGCCAGCCTTCGGCGGTGCCGCCGGGCATGATCGAAGGACCCTTGCGCGCGCCTTCCTCGCCGCCGGAGACGCCGGTGCCCAGGTAGTGCAGGCCGCGCGACTGCAGCAGCGCGGCGCGCCGCTCGGTGTCGCTGTACAGGCTGTTGCCGCCGTCGACGAGCACGTCGCCCGGCTCCAGCAGCGGCAGCAGCTGGCCGATGAGCTCGTCGACCGGCGCGCCGGCCTTCACCATCAGCATCACGCGCCGCGGCCGCGCGAGGCCGGCAACGAACGCGGCCAGCGTCTCGGCGCCTTGCAGCGCCGCGCCCGGGTGGCGGGCGACGAACTCGCGCGTCACCTCCGGCCGGCGGTTGTACACGCCCACGCGCCAGCCGCGCGAGAGCAGGTTGAGCACGAGGTTCTGGCCCATCACCGCGAGGCCGATGAGTCCGATGTCGTTGCCGTTTGTCATGGGTCTTCTGTTTGCGCCGTGAGAGGTCGCATTGTCGCGCCCGCTGCCGCTAACATCGTTCGCGCGATGCCGCGGCTGCCCTTCGACCCGTTCACCACGATCTTCTCGATCGGCCTGCTCTACACGCTGATGCCGCTGGCCGTGTGGACCGTGCTGCGCGGCCGCCACGACCCGCGCGTCACGGGGCTGTGGTGCGGCGGGGCGGCGCTGTCGGGCTCGGCCTACCTGCTGTTCGGCCTGCGGCCGAACGTGCCGTCGCTGCTCACCTACGAACTGGCCAACCTGCTGAGCTACGTCGGCTACGCGATGCGCTGGGCGGCGATGCGGCGCGAGCGCGAGCGCGCCGCGCCGCTGGTCATGCTGACCGGCGTGGTGGCGCTGGTGTTCTTCGCCTACGTGGCGGCCGGCCAGGCCCACGAGGACCTGCGTGTCGCCTACAACGTGATCGTGGTGGCGCTGGCCTCCGTGCTCGTCGCCTGGGAGGCCTGGCGGCTGGCCGAGGAGCGCGACAGCCGCTCGGCGCGCATGGTGGCCGTGACCTACGCGCTGCTGGCGCTGGCGCTCGTGGTGCGCCTGTTCGCGCAGTTCGCCGGTGCGGCGCCGGCCTCGCCGGGGCCGCAGCTGGGGCTGGACATCGCCTTCGTGCTCATCACCGGCCTGCTGGCCGCGTTGTGGGGCAACGTGGGCTACCTGGGCTATGCGATGGAAAGGCTGCAGCGCAGCGAGTCGGAACGCAGCGCCGAGCTCGCGGCCGCCACCGCGCGGTCGGAGCAGGCCGAGCGCCAGGCGGCCGAGCTGAAGAAGCTCTCCGACGAACGGCAGGAACTGCTGCACGTGATCTCGCACGAGGTGCGGCAGCCGCTGCACAACGCGCAGGCGGTGCTGCAGGGCGTGGAAGGCGCGCTGCGCACCGAGCTGGCCGAAGGCGAGGCGGCGCGCGGCCGCATCGAGCGCGCGCGCGGGGTGCTGCGCCAGATCACCGGTTCGCTGGACAACATCCTGGCGGCGTCGACCCTGCTCGTCGGCCAGCGCCCGACGCCGCTGCGCGACACCGACATCGACATGCTGCTGCAGCTGTGCCTGGGCGACCTGCCGCCCGACGGCCGCTCGCGCGTGCAGGTGGCGCGCGTGAGCCAGGTGCGCACGGCGGCGATGGACGTGGGCCTGATGCGGCTGGCGCTGCGCAACCTGCTCAACAACGCGCTCGCCTACAGCCTGCCGGGCTCGACGGTGATGCTGCGCGTGGTCGACAGCGACGACCCGCTGGCGCTGGTGTTCGAGGTGGCCGACGCCGGCCCCGGCATCGCGCCCGAACTGCTGGGCAAGCTGTTCGAGCGCGGCACCCGCGGCCGCCCGGACCTGCCGGGCCACGGCCTGGGGCTGTACATCGTGCGGGTGGCGATGCGCCTGCAGGGCGGCAGCGCGGTGGTGCGCAGCACGCCCGAAGGCACCACCTTCACCCTGAGCCTGCCGCAGGGCGTGGAGCCGGCCTGAGGCCGGCCGCAGGCGCCACGGGCTACACGGCTACAGCGCTACAGGGACTTGAGCGGCGCGCGGAAGACGTAGCCCACGCGCGGCTCGGACTGCAGCGGCACCAGGCTGTTGCTGGCCTTCTCGATCCGCCGGCGCAGGCGGTAGATGGTGGCGTGCAGCGTGTTGTCCAGCGTGCTGGCGTCGTCGCGGCCGAGGCGCTGGATCAGCGTCTCGCGCGTCACGATGCCGCCTTCGGCGTCGAGGAAGGCGCGCATCACGGTCATGTCGGTGTCGCTCAGGTCGACCTTGGCGCCGTCCGGCGCCAGCAGCTGGCTCGCGCGCAGGTCCACCGTCCAGCCTTGCTCGCGCTGGCCGCGCAGCACGGCGCGCCGGTGCAGCGCCTTGATGACCAGCAGGATCTGCTCCAGGCTCACCGGCTTTTCCAGGTACATGTCGGCGCCGGCGTCGATGACGGCCTCGAACACCGAAGGGCCCACCTTGCCCGAGACCACCAGCACGCCGGCGTCGGTGCGGCGGCGCAGGATGCGGATCATCTCGTCGCCGGCCACGCCGGGCAGCATGAGGTCGACGACGTAGAACTCGTAGCCGAAGGGCGACTCGCTGGCCAGCAGGTCGCTGCTGTCGCTGAAGGCGCTCACCTCGACGCCCTGCTCGCGCAGGAAGGCCGAGAACGAGTCCGTGAAGTCGGTGTCGTCGTCGATGATGGCCAGCGTCTTGGGCAGCATGGAACCTTCCGCCTTGCGGTCCTCGCCGACGTCGGGCCGTGAGGCCGGGGGCGAGGTCTCCAGCAGGCCCACCGACATCGGCGAATGAGTTTGAATATGCGTATTGATCGATGTAGTCATTGAATGATCCCAACGTTCAGAACGAGTCGTGTGCGCCTTTCACTCCTGGTGATAAGAGGTGACGCGCTCGACTTCGTTCCGCGAGCCTAGCATCACGCTCACCCGTTCGTGCAATCTCTTGGGCACGATATCCAGGATGCGGTCGCGGCCATTGGTCGCGATGCCGCCGGCCTGCTCGATCAGGAATGCCATCGGGTTGGCCTCGTACATGAGGCGCAGCTTGCCGGGCTTGTCGGGCTCGCGCTGGTCCCAGGGGTAGAGGAAGATGCCGCCGCGCATGAGGATGCGGTGCACGTCGGCCACCATGCTGCCGACCCAGCGCATGTTGAAGTCCTTGCCGCGCGGGCCGGTCCTGCCGGCCAGGCACTCGTCGATGTAGCGCTTCACCGGCGGCGCCCAGTGGCGCAGGTTGGACATGTTGACCGCGAACTCCTTCGTGTCCTCGGGGATCGCCAGGTGGTCCTGCGTGAGCACCCACGAGCCGGTCTCGCGGTCGAGCGTGAACATCGCGACGCCGCTGCCCACCGTGAGCACCAGCGTGCTCTGCGGGCCGTAGACGCAGTAGCCGGCGACGGCCTGCTGCTTGCCCGGCTGCAGGAAGTCCTCTTCGGAGATGCCGCGCGCATGGCCGATCTTGCGCAGCACGCTGAAGATGGTGCCGATGGAGACGTTGACGTCGATGTTGCTCGAGCCGTCCAGCGGGTCGAACAGCAGCATGTACTCGCCCTGCGGGTAGCGGTTGGGCACCACGTGGATCGAGTCCATCTCCTCGCTCGCCATGGCCGCGAGGTGGCCGCCCCATTCGTTGGCCTCGATGAGGACCTCGTTGCTGATGACGTCCAGCTTCTTCTGCACCTCACCCTGCACGTTCTCGCTGCCGGCGGTGCCCAGCACGTCGCCCAGCGCGCCCTTGTTCACCGCGATGGCAATATGCTTGCACGCGCGCGCCACCACCTCGATGAGCAGGCGCAATTCGGGCGGGATGCGGCCGTGTTCGCGCTGCTGCTCGACCAGGTACTGCGTGAGGCTGACGCGCTTCATTGCGGCTCCCCGCTCGCCAGCGCGCGCGCCAGCACCTCGGCCACGTCGTCGCTGAGATCGCTGCGCGCCGCCACCCGCGCCACCGCCTCGCGTGCCGCGCTGCGGTAGGGCTCGACGAGCACGCTCCAGCGGTCCATCGCGCGCGCGAAGCGCGCCGCCAGCTGCGGGTTGAGCGCGTCCAGTTCCACCAGCCGCTCGGCCCAGAACACGTAGCCGGCGGCGTCGCCGCGGTGGAACGCGGCGGGGTTGTTCATCACCAGCGGGAACAGCAGGCTGCGCGCGCGATTCGGGTTGCGCAGCGTGAAGTCCGGGTGCTTGAGCAGTGCCTTCGCGCGTGCGAAGGCGCGGCCGCCGTTTTCGGGCTCGTCGGCGCCGGTCTGGGCCGCGAACCACTTGTCGACCACCAGCGCGTCGCCGCCGGCGGCGGCGTGGAAGCGCTCGAGCGCGGCGTCGGCCAGCTCGGCGTTGGCGTCCACCAGCGCGGCCAGCGCGCCCAGGCGGTCGGTCATGTTGCCGGCGTCCTTCACGCGCTGGTAGGCGCGACCCGGCCAGACCGGATTGCCGCTCTTGGCGGCGTGCAGGCACAGCATGGACAGCGCGTGGTTGGCCAGCGCGCGCCGGCCCTTCTGCGAAGGCGTGGGCGCGTAGCCTTCCTTCACCTGGTGGGCGTCGAAGGCCCAGGCCCAGTCGTCGTGCAGGCGCGCCGCGAGTTCCTGGCGCAGGTGGCGCCGCACGGCGTGGATGCGCTGCGGGTCCACCGCCTGCAGCTGCTCGGCGACGTAGGTCTCCGAAGGCGGCGTCAGCACCAGATCCTTGAAGGCCGGGTCGAGCGCCGGGTGGCGCAGCACGCCGCGCATCGCGGCCACGTAGGCCTCGTCCAGCGGCGGCGGCGTCTCCTCGGCCAGCGCGGCGAGCAGGCGGCGCAGCGTGAGGCGCTGGCCGGCTTCCCAGCGGTTGAAGGGGTCGCGGTCGTGCGCCAGCAGCACCATCAGCTCGGCGTCGGTCAGGCCGTCGTCCAGGATCACCGGCGCCGAGAAGCCGCGCAGCAGCGAAGGCACCGGCGCGCTCGCGATGCCTTCGAAGACGAAGGTGCGGCCGGGCCCGTCGAGCACCAGCGTCTGCTCGGCCAGCAGTTCGCGGCCGTCGTGCGCGAGCAGACCCATCACCACCGGGATCAGCACCGGCTCCTTCACGGGCTGGCCCGGCGAGGGCTCGCCGTGCTGCGCCAGCACCAGCGTGTAGCGCTGCGCCGCCTCGTCGTAGTGGCCGCGTGCCGAAAGCCGCGGCGTGCCGGCCTGCGAGTACCAGCGCTTGAAGGTGGCCAGGCCGCCGGCGAGCGCGCTCGCGGGGTTGGCGTCGGCGATGGCCTGCACGAAGTCGTCGCAGGTGACCGCCTGGCCGTCGTGGCGCTGGAAGTACAGCGTGAGCCCGCGCGCGAAACCCTCGCGGCCCACCAGCGTCTGCATCATGCGCACGACCTCGGCGCCCTTCTCGTAGACGGTGGCGGTGTAGAAGTTGTCGATCGCCGAATAGGCGTCGGGCCGCACCGGGTGCGCCATCGCGCCGGCGTCCTCGGCGAACTGCACGCTGCGCAGCCAGCGCACGGCCTCGATGCGGATGGTGGCGCGCGCCGTCGGGCTGGCCACCATGTCCATCGAGAACTCCTGGTCGCGGAAGACCGTGAGGCCTTCCTTCAGCGAGAGCTGGAACCAGTCGCGGCAGGTCACGCGGTTGCCGGTCCAGTTGTGGAAGTACTCGTGGCCGACCACGCTCTCGATGCCTTCGAAGTCGGCGTCGGTGGCGGTGGCGGGACTGGCCAGCACGTACTTGGTGTTGAAGACGTTGAGGCCCTTGTTCTCCATCGCCCCCATGTTGAAGTCCTCGACGGCGACGATCATGAAGCGCTCGAGGTCCAGCGCGAGGCCGAAGCGCGCCTCGTCCCACACGACGGAGGCCACCAGCGAGGCCATCGCGTGTTCGGTCTTGCCGAGGTCGCCGCGCCGCACGTACACCTGCAGCAGGTGGTCGCGGCCGCTGCGGGTGCGGATCTTCTGCTCGCGGCACACCAGGTCGGCGGCCACCAGCGCGAACAGGTAGCTCGGCTTGGGGAAGGGGTCGTGCCAGGTCGCGAAGTGGCGGCCGTTGTCCAGCGCACCCTGCTCGACCAGGTTGCCGTTGGCCAGCAGCACCGGGTACTTCGCCTTGTCGGCGCGCAGCGTCACCGTGTAGACCGCCATCACGTCGGGCCGGTCCAGGAAGTAGGTGATGCGGCGGAAGCCCTCGGCCTCGCACTGGGTGAAGAAGCCGCCGCCCGAGGTGTACAGGCCCGAGAGCTGGCTGTTCTTCTCCGGCGCCACGGTGTTGCGGATCTCGAGCACGAAGCGTTCGGCCGCCGGCGGGTTGTCGATGACGAGCAGCCCGCCTTCCTGGCGGAACGAGACGCTCTCGCCGCCGGCCATCACGCGCAGCAGGTTCAGGTCCTCGCCGTGCAGCGTGAGCGGGCCCGGCGCGGCCTGGGCGTTGCGCTCGATGTGCAGCTTGCTCGCGACGATGGTCTTGGCGGGGTCCAGGTCGAACGTCAGTTCGACCTGGCGGATCCAGAACGCCGGCGGCGCGTAGTCCTGGCGGCGGATCACGGGGGCGGGGCCTTCACGCATGGGGGCTCTTCTCCGGGTAGAGGGTGTCGAGATCGAAGCCGACGAAGTCGGCCATCGCGTGGCGCAGATTGGGGTAGGGCGCGAAGGCGGCGGCCGGCAGCGTGGTGGTCAGCGCCACCGCGTCCATGCCGGCGCGCCGTGCCGCTTCCACGCCCAGCGGCGCGTCCTCGAAGACGAGGCAGCGCGGCGCCGGAACGCCCAGGCGGCGCGCCGCTTCCTCGAAGATGTCGGGGTGGGGCTTGCCGCGCAGGCCGTCTTCGGGGCTGGTGACGGCGGACACCAGGCGGTCGAGCGCGAAGCGCTCGAAGGCGACCGCGATGTTGCTCCGCGGCGCCGCGGTGCAGATCGCCAGCTTCAGCCCGGCGCCGTGCGCGCGCTCCATCAGCGCGCCCGCGCCCGGCACCAGCTGCAGCGAGCGGCGCGCCTCGTCGCGGTAGAGCGATTCCTTCTGCTCGGCCATCGCGGCGCGCTGGGCGGCGTCGCTGGCCGGGTAGAGGTCGCGCAGGATCTCGTCGTTGGTGCGGCCGGCGGTGGCCTCGAAGAAGCCGGCCTCCTCGAACGGCAGGCCCTGCTGCGCGAACCAGCGCGCCCAGGCCGCGTGGTGCAGCGGCATGCTGTCGATGAGCGTGCCGTCCAGGTCGAACAGCAGCGCGTCGTACGCGACGGTCACGCTCACAGGCCCTGCTTCAGGCTGGCCTCGATGAAGGCGTCGAGGTCGCCGTCGAGCACCTTCTGCGTGTTGCTGATCTCGACGCCGGTGCGCAGGTCCTTGATGCGGCTCTGGTCGAGCACGTAGCTGCGGATCTGGTGGCCCCAGCCGACGTCGGTCTTGCTGTCCTCGAGCTTCTGCTGCGCGTCGCGCTGCTTGCGCATCTCGTGCTCGTACAGGCGGCTTCGGAGCATGGCCCAGGCCTCGTCGCGGTTGCGGTGCTGGCTGCGGTCGTTCTGGCACTGCACGACGATGCCGGTGGGGATGTGCGTCAGCCGCACCGCCGAGTCGGTCTTGTTGATGTGCTGGCCGCCGGCGCCGCTGGCGCGGAAGGTGTCGGTGCGCACGTCGGCCGGGTTGATCTCGATCTCGATCGAGTCGTCGATCTCCGGGTAGACGAACAGGCTGGCGAAGCTGGTGTGGCGGCCGCCCGAGCTGTCGAACGGGCTCTTGCGCACCAGCCGGTGCACGCCGGTCTCGGTGCGCAGGCAGCCGAACGCGTAGTCGCCCTCGATCTTGACGGTGGCGCTGCGGATGCCGGCGACGTCGCCTTCGGTCTCTTCCAGCACCTCGGCCTTGAAGCCCTTGCGCTCGCAGTACTTCAGGTACTGGCGCAGCAGCATCTGCGCCCAGTCGCAGGCTTCGGTGCCGCCGGCGCCGGCCTGGATGTCGACGAAGCAGTTCAGCGGGTCGGCCGGGTTGCTGAACATGCGGCGGAATTCCAGCTGTTCGACCTGTTCGCGCAGCTTGTGCGCGTCGGCCTCGATGGCGGCGAGGCCGGCTTCGTCGCCCTCGGCCTTGCTCATCTCGTAGAGCTCGGAGTTGTCGGACAGGTTGGAACTCAGGTGGTCGATCGTCTCGACCACGGTCTCCAGGCTCTTCTTCTCGCGCCCCAGTTCCTGCGCGCGCTTCGGTTCGTTCCAGACGCCGGGATTTTCCAGCGCCGCCTTGACTTCGTTCAGCCGCAGTGCCTTGCGGTCGTAGTCAAAGATACCCCCGGAGCTGCTCGGTGCGGGCGCTCAGGTCGGCGAGCAGCGTGCCGATCGAGTTGATGTGTTCGATGTCCATGGGCCTGGAGTGCAGCGGAAAACCGCGGATTTTCTCATGCCAGGAAGGCGGCGAGACGCCGTGCCAGCGCCTCCGGCTGGTCGTGGTGCAGCATGTGGCCGCTGGGGGCGAGCACGGCGCGTTCGAGCCGCGCCACCACTGCCAGCCGCTCCTCGAAGTCGCTGCGCGGGTAGCGGTGGCCCCACCACTTCTCGATGTCGGTCAGGTTGCCTTCCATCCACAGCACCGGGGCGGTGATGCGGCGCCAGGTCGCCATCGCCTCCTCGCGCCGGTAGAGCACGGGGTTGACGCGCTTGTGCGCCGGGTCGCCCAGCAGGTGCCAGCGGCCGTCCTCGCCCTGGCGTGCCCAGTGCGGCGCCAGCCAGGCCGCCTTGGCCGCGGGCAGCAGCGGGTTGTTCTGCTGCAGCCGCGCCGCGACCTCGTCCAGGCTGGCGTAGGTCTTCATCGCCATCGGCTGCTTCAGCTCGTCGAGCCACTTCACCAGCCGCTCCGGCGCCTGCTCGGGCTTCGTCTGCGGCATGCCGAAGCCTTCCAGGTTGACGAGGCGGCGGATGCGCGCGGGGCGCAGCCCCGCGTAGGTCATCGCGATGTTGCCACCCATGCTGTGGCCGACCAGGTCCAGCGGGCCTTCGGGCACCAGGCGGTCGAGCAGGGCGTCCAGGTCGGCCAGGTAGTCGGGGAACCAGTAGCTGTCGGTCGGCGGCATTCCGCTGAGGCCGAAGCCGCGCCAGTCGGGCGCCAGCACCAGGCGCTCGAAGCCTTCGGCCTCGGCGAGCGCGTCGACGACGAACTGCCACGACGCGGCCACGTCCATCCAGCCGTGCAAGAGGACGAGGGGCACCCGCGGCGGCCGGTCCGCTGCGGCTTCGCCCCAGCGCTGCACGTGGTAGCGCCCGCCGCGCAGCGGCACCCATTCGTCGGCCCAGGGCCGGCGCGGGCGGTAGGTTTCGTTCGGGGATTCCATCGGCCGCGACTTTAGGCCCGCGGCGAGAATCGCGCCCATGGACGCCTCCGCCTTCACCCTGCGCGCCGCCGAGCCGCGCGACCTGACCGCCCTCAGCGGCCTCATCCACGAGCTGGCCGACTTCGAGAAGCTGACGCACCTGGTGCAGACGACGCCGGAGAAGCTGCACCCGCACCTGTTCGGCGAACGCCCGGTGGCCGAGGCGCTGGTCGCCGAGGTCGACCGCACGGTGGTCGCCTTCGCGCTCTTCTTCACCAACTTCTCGACCTTCCTCGCGCGCCCCGGCCTGTACCTGGAAGACCTGTACGTGCAGCCGGCGCACCGGCGCGCCGGCATCGGCCGCGCGCTGCTGCAGCGGCTGGGCGCGCTGGCGGTGGAACGCGGCTGCGGCCGCTTCGAATGGAGCGTGCTCGACTGGAACGAGAACGCGATCCGCTTCTACGAAGGCATGGGCGCCACGGTGATGCCCGACTGGCGCATCTGCCGCGTCGCGGGCGACGCGCTGGCGCGCTTCAGCGCGAAGGCGTAGCGGCGAGCAGCTTCTCGGCCGTGATGCGCACGTTGACGTTGCGCTCGCCGACGATCGTGACCACGCGGTAGCGCGGGTCCGAGGTGTCGTGCCCCACCAGCGCCGGCAGCGCGGCGCCGTCGGGGCCGGCCACGCAGGCCCCCACCGGCGTCGTGAC
>CAYVXO010000052.1:0-28126 GCA_964454485.1 uncultured Rubrivivax sp. | reverse complement strand
CCGGCGGCGTGGCCGTCATCAAGGTCGGTGCCGCCACCGAAGTCGAGATGAAGGAGAAGAAGGCCCGTGTCGAAGACGCGCTGCACGCCACCCGTGCCGCCGTCGAGGAAGGCATCGTGGCCGGCGGCGGCGTCGCGCTGCTGCGTGCGCGCCAGGCCGCGGGCGCCCTCAAGGGCGACAACCACGACCAGGACGCCGGCATCAAGATCGTGCTGCGTGCGGTGGAACAGCCCCTGCGCGAGATCGTCTTCAACGCCGGCGACGAGCCCAGCGTGGTGATCAACAAGGTCCTCGAAGGCAAGGGCAACTTCGGCTACAACGCCCAGACCGGCGAGTACGGCGACATGATCGAGATGGGCATCCTGGACCCGACCAAGGTGACCCGCACCGCGCTGCAGAACGCCGCGTCGGTGGCCGGCCTGATGCTCACCACCGAGTGCATGGTCGCCGAGGCGCCGAAGGAAGAGAGCCCGATGCCCGCCGGCGGCGGCGGCATGGGCGGCATGGGCGGCATGGGCATGGACATGTAAGTCCTGCGCCGCAGGCGGCCCCCCGGCCGCCTTCGCCAGAACGAGGCCTGCGTTGGAAAACGCAGGCCTTTTCGTTTCATGGGTTCGTGGCGGCGGGTTCGATAATCGGCTGTTCATGGTCAAGCCCCAAGGAGCCGCCGCGCTGCGCCAGTTCGTCGAGGACGAGCTGGTCCGCGCCCCGATGCTGGTCGACCAGGTGGTGGACGCCGCCGTCGAGCACATCCAGGCCGGCATGCCCGGCATGACGCCGCACGACCGCGCGGTGGCCGGCGAGCTGATGGCCAAGGCGCGCGGCCACCGCCAGCACGTGGTGGACTACTACCTGCGCACGCTGCGCGACCAGATCGCCGACGACGCCAGCCGGCCGGCGCCGGCCGTCGCCGGGCCGGCGTTCAAGCTCTCGCTGTCGCTCGTCGACGAGGACGAGGTGGCGGTCGACGTCGAGATCTCGCACACCATCGAGACCATCAAGAGCGTGGCCGAATACGAGCTGCGCGAGCTGCAGACCTTCACCGCGGCGCTGGTGGGCGACATGGACGTCACGCGCGACCACAACCCCTTCCGCGCCGAGACGCACGCGCGTGCGCTGTGGTCGGCGGCGCAGGCGCTGCCGCTGGCCAAGGGCTACCAGCTGATGTTCATGCGCCACGCCGCGCCGGCGCTGGCGCAGGTGCTGCGCAAGGCCTACGCGGCCGCGTCGTCGCGGCTGGAAGCGGCGGGCGTGGAGCCGGCCTCGCACCGCACGCTGATCCTGCCTTCGGGCTCGCGCCGCTCGCGCGTGTCGCCCGAGACCACCTTCAACCCGGACCTGGAACGCATCCGCGACACGATGCCGGTGCGCGAGGCGCCCCCGGCCGCGCCGCCGATCGAGCAGGTGCTCAAGCAGCAGGCAGAGGAACTGCGTTCGCTGCCGCCCGAGACGGGCGCCGCCGAGTTCGACCGCCTGCGCGACCAGCAGCGCCAGTCGCTCGCCGTCAGCGCCGTGCCCACGCAGGCCGACCCGCAGGCGGTGGAGCTGGTGAGCCGGCTGTTCGACGCCATCCTCTCCGACCGCTCGATCGCCGCCGACGTGCGCTTCCTGCTCTCGCGCCTGCAGGCGCCGGCGCTGCGGGTGGCGATGCGCGACCCGAAGACGCTGGACAAGGACGTGCACCCGGTGTGGCTGTTCGCCGACCGGCTGGCCTTCTACAGCGAGATCCTGCCGCCGGCTGGCCGCGAAGGTCGCACCGAGCCGCTGGCCTTCGCGCAGGGCCTGGTCGACCACCTGGTGGCCGAAGAGGAACAGACCGCGGGCCTGTACCAGTGGGCGCTCGAAAGGCTGCAGCGCTACGAAGGCGAGCGCATGGAACGGCGCTGCCAGGCGGCAGCGGCGCAGATCGCGCAGCTGCAGGCGCTGGACCTGCGGCTGGCGGCAGCTTCGCTGGGCGACGGCGCCACCACCGGCGGCGCGGCGCTCGACCTGGGCCAGCTCGACACCGTGCCGGCCGAGCTGATCGCCGAAGCCGGCCCGCGGCGGCCGGCGGCGGAGGCGCGCCAGTGGCTGGAGCAGCAGCGCGCCGGCGACTGGGTGCGCATGTTCATGGAAGGGCGCTGGGTCTACGCCCAGCTGCTGTGGCCGGGCGAGCAGGGCGAGGTCTACCTGTTCGGCAACGGCGCCGACAACGCCACCTGGGCGGTGCGGCGGCGCGCGCTGCTCACGCTGTGGAACGAGAAGCTGCTCGGGTCGCTCAAGCCGCAATCGCTGGTGCGCGTGGCGGCCAAGCGCGTGATGCGGCAGTCGGTGCGCTGACGCGGCGCTTCAGGCCAGCAGGCGCAGGATCTCGTCGGCCACCCGGCGCGGCTGCTCGTGCACCAGCCAGTGCGAGGCGTCGGGCACGCGCCGCACGTCCAGCTGCGGCACCCAGCGTTCCAGGCCTCCCAGCAGGCCGGGCAGCAGGGCGCGGTCGAGCTCGCCCCAGAGCACCGTGGTCGGCACCCGCACGGTGACCATCTCGTCGGGCAGCTGCAGGGTGTGGATCGCGTCCGTCGGGGCCGCCGGCGGCCGCAGCGGGGAAGCGCGGTAGTAGTTGAGCGGCCCCTCCAACCCCTGCGACCAGGCGGCGCGGTACTGCGCCCGTACGGCCGGCGTCAGCCAGGTCCCATCACCCAGCATGCGGAACAGGCGCGCGAAGTCGTTCTCGGCCAGCCGGGCCGCGGCACCAGGATCGCAGAGCGCGTTCATGTAGGCGCTGGCCGCCTGCTGCGCCGGGTCGTGGCGCAGTGCGCGCAGGAAGGTGGCCGGGTGCGGCGAGTTCAGGATCAGCAGCCGCTTCAGCTGCGCGGGCTGCTGCGCCGCCAGGTTCCAGGCCAGCGCGCCGCCCCAGTCGTGCGCGACCAGCAGGTCCAGCGGCGCGCCGAGCGCCTCGATCGCGGCCGCGACGTCGGCCACCAGGTGGCGCGGCTTGTAGGCCTCGACGCCGGCCGGCGCCGACGACCCCGCGTAGCCGCGCAGGTTGGGCGCCACGCAGCGGGCCGCGCCCGCCACCAGCCCCATCACCTCGTCCCAGACGAAGGCGGCTTCGGGGAAGCCGTGCAGCAGCATCACGCGCGCGCCGCGGCCGGCGGCGCGGCAGGCCAGGCGGATGCCGCCGGGCAGGGCCAGGTCGAAGGTCTCCACCGCCGTCATGGCCGGGTCCAGGCGCGCAGCGCCTCCGCGGTGTCGCCCAGGCCGCGCCGGGACAGGGCCGAGAACAGCGTGACGCCGATGTCGGCCTGCTCGGTGGCCAGCGCGCCCAGCAGGTCCTGGGCGGCGGCGAGCGCGGCGTCGGACTCGCGCCGGTTCAGCTTGTCGGCCTTGGTCAGCAGCACCAGCAACCGCACCTCGCCGGTGCTCACGCGCGGCGCCAGCAGGTCCAGCAGCTGGCGGTCGAGGTCGGTGAAGCCCAGGCGCGAGTCGACCATCAGCACCACCCCGTGCAGGTTGCGCCGCACCTGCAGGTATTCGGCCATCACCTCCTGCCAGCGCAGCTTGGCGGCGCGCTCGACCGCGGCGTAGCCGTAGCCGGGCAGGTCGGCGAAGAGCGCGTCCGGCGCTTCCTTCGGGCCGAGGGCGAACAGGTTGATGTGCTGGGTGCGCCCCGGCGTGCGCGAGGCGAAGGCCAGCCGTTTGTGCTGCGCCAGCGTGTTGATGGCGGTCGACTTGCCGGCGTTGCTGCGGCCGACGAAGGCGATTTCGGGCAGTTCGGTCACCGGCAGCTGGTCGGTGCGGCTGGCGGTGACGAGGAAGCGCGCCGTGTGCGCCCAGGACAGGGCCGCTTTCGCGGCCGGTGAGGGCATCTGAAGGGTCGACATGGGACATTGTAAAATCGCGGGCTTTGCCGCCACCATGAAGCCGGAAGGCGCCGCCCGCATGAAGCCTGCCTCGTTCCCATTTGCCCTCTTGCTTGCCTTCCTGTTGTCCAGCCCGGCGCGGGCGAACGAACCGGCGGAAACGGCCAAGCCGGACCCGGCCAAGGGCCAGGCGGCTTCGGCGGCCTGCCAGGCCTGCCACGTGGCCGACGGCAGCCGCGGCTTGCCCGCCAACCCCATCCTGCAGGGCCAGCACCCCGAATACATCGCCAAGCAGCTGCACGAGTTCAAGAGCGGCAAGCGCAAGAACGCGGTCATGACCGGCATGGCCGCCACCGTGCCCGACGGCGAGATCGCCAACATCGCCGCCTTCTACGCCAGCAAGCAGGCCAAGCCCGGCTTCGCGAAGAACAAGGACACGGTGGCGCAGGGCGAACAGATCTACCGCGGCGGCGTCGCCGCCAAGCAGGTGCCCGCCTGCGCCGGCTGCCACAGCCCGAACGGCGCCGGCATCCCGGCCCAGTACCCGCGCCTGGCCGGCCAGCACGCCGAATACACCGAGTCGCAGCTCACCGCCTTCCGCGCCGGCACGCGCGCCAACAGCCCACAGATGATGACCATCGCCGCCAAGCTGAGCGACGCCGAGATCAAGGCCGTTTCCGACTACATCGCCGGCCTGCGCTGAGCGGCGGCGCAAAACCTGCACCCGACGGCCGGTCTTGCACCGGCCGTTCTTCTTCGTGGACGGTGCCTGTGTAAGCTGCCGGGCTTCCGGGGCGACAGACCCCCGTCAACCTCGGAGAGAACGCATGCGCTTGCTGAAGGACCGCGGCTTCCAGCACCCCCGCTCGTCGGAGATCACCCCGCGCGCCGTCTACGAGTCGCGCCGTGCCTGGCTGCAGGGCGCCGCCGCCGGCGCCGCCGGGCTGGCGCTGCCGGCGCTGGCCAACACCGAACCGGCGCACAAGGGCATGCCGCTGGCCGCCACGAAGAGCACGGTCGCCGGGGCGGTGACGATGGAGAAGCCCACCGCCTTCGCCGACGCCACCAGCTACAACAACTACTACGAGTTCGGCACCGACAAGTCCGACCCCGCGCGCTACGCCGGCACCCTGAAGCCGCGCCCCTGGAGCGTCGCGATCGAAGGCGAGGTCAAGAAGCCCGCCACCTTCGACCTCGACTCGCTCATGAAGCTGGCGCCGCTCGAAGAGCGCGTCTACCGGCTGCGCTGCGTCGAAGGCTGGTCGATGGTCGTGCCGTGGATAGGGTTCTCGCTGTCGGAACTGATCAAGCGCGTGGAACCCACCGGCAACGCGAAGTTCGTGCAGTTCGTGACCCTGGCCGACCGCGCGCAGATGCCGGGCATCCGCTCCTCGGTGCTCGAATGGCCGTACGTCGAAGGCCTGCGCATGGACGAGGCGATGCACCCGCTGGCGCTGCTGACCTTCGGCCTGTATGGCGAGGTGCTGCCGAACCAGAACGGCGCGCCGGTGCGCATGGTGCTGCCCTGGAAGTACGGCTTCAAGTCGGCCAAGAGCATCGTCAAGATCCGCTTCGTCGAGAAGCAGCCCAAGACCAGCTGGGAGCTGGCCAACGCCAGCGAATACGGCTTCTACTCGAACGTGAACCCGCAGGTCGACCACCCGCGCTGGAGCCAGGCCACCGAGCGCCGCATCGGCGAGGACGGTCTGTTCGCCAAGCGCCGCCCGACGCTCATGTTCAACGGCTACGAAGCCCAGGTCGGCCAGCTCTACGCCGGCATGGACCTGCGCAAGTACTTCTGAGCCGGCCGTGAACCGCTGGCTGCTCAAGCCGGCCGCGAAGCCGGTGGTCTTCGCGCTCGCGCTGCTGCCCTTCGCCTGGCTGTTCTGGCGCGCCTTCGACAACGCGCTGGGCCCGAACCCGGCCGAGGCGCTGATCCGCTCCACCGGCGACTGGACCCTGCGCTTCCTGTGCCTGACGCTCACGGTGACGCCGCTGCGCCAGCTCACGGGCTGGAACGCGCTCGCCCGCCTGCGCCGCATGCTGGGCCTGTACACCTTCTTCTACGGTTGCCTGCACTTCCTGGCCTACGGCTGGCTGGACATGGGCTTCGAGCTGGCCGACATCCTGAAGGACATCGCCAAGCGGCCGTTCATCCTGGTCGGCAGCACCGCGCTGCTGCTGATGCTGCCGCTGGCCGCCACCTCGTTCAACCGCGCCATCAAGGCCCTGGGCGCGGCGCGCTGGCAGGCGCTGCACCGCGCGGTCTACGCCGTCGTGCTGCTGGCGCTGCTGCACTTCTTCTGGATGCGCGCGGCCAAGAACAACTTCGCCGAGTGGTCGGTCTACGCCGTCATCGTGGCGGTGCTGCTGGGCTGGCGGCTGTGGAAGCGGCTCGCCCCGCGTCCCGTGCTCGCGGGGGGCGCGGTGAGGCGGCCCACGGTGTAGACGCTGATCCGGCGGCCGGCCGGGGTGGTGTAATTTCAGGTCCCCTCGCCAGAAGGACCGAAAGCCTCCCACCATGACCGCCCTCACTGCCCTCTTCCGCCCCCTGGCCGCCGCCGCGCTGGCGCTGGCCGCCGGCGCCGCCTGTGCCCAGATCAAGGTCGGCGTCACGCTGTCCATCAGCGGCCCGGCCGCGTCGCTCGGCATCCCCGAGCGCAACACGGTGGCGCTGATGCCCAAGACCATCGCCGGCCAGAGCGTCGAGTACATCGTGCTCGACGACGCCTCCGACACCACCAAGGCGGTGGCCAACGTGCGCAAGTTCATCGTCGAGGACAAGGTCGACATCGTCTTCGGCTCGTCGATCACGCCCAACAGCCTGGCCATGGTCGACCCGGTCGCCGAGGCGAAGACGCCGATGATCGCGATCGCCTCCTCGCTGCGCATCGTGGACCCGGTCGACGCCAAGCGCGCCTGGGTCTTCAAGACGCCGCAGAACGACGCCCACATGATGACGGCGATGTCGCAGCACATGGCCGACCACGGCCACCACAAGGTGGGCATCATCGGCTTCAACGACGCCTACGGCGAAGGCGTCATCACCGAGTTCGGCAAGCTCACCAGCGTGCGCAAGATCGAGGTCGTCGCCAGCGAACGCTACGCGCGCACCGACACCAGCGTCACCGCTCAGGTGGTCAAGCTGATGGCCGCCAACCCCGACGCGGTGCTGATCGCCGCCTCCGGCACGCCGGCGGTGCTGCCCGCCTTCACGCTGCGCGAACGCGGCTACAAGGGCCAGATCTACTTCACCGACGGCGTCGTCAACAACGACTTCCTGCGCGTCGGCGGCAAGGCCATCGAAGGGGCGTTCCTGCCCGCCGGCCCGGTGGTGGTGGCCAAGGACCTGCCCGACAGCAACCCGATCAAGAAGGTCGCGCTCGATTTCAGCCGGCGCTACGAAGAAGCCAACGGCAAGGGCTCGATGAACTCCTTCGCCGCCCACGCCTGGAACGCCTACCTGATGCTCGAGCGCACCGCGCCGGTGGCGCTGAAGAGCGGCGCCAAGCCCGGCACCGAGGCCTTCCGCGCCGCGCTGCGCGACGCGCTGGAGAACATCAAGGAACTGGTCACCACGCACGGCGTGATGAACACCAGCAAGACCGACCACATGGGCTTCGACCAGCGCGCCCGCGTGATGGTGCAGATCAAGGACGGCGGCTGGACGCTGGCCAGGTAGGCGCCGCTGCCGGCGCGTGAACTGCCTCACGTGCCGGCGCGGGCCCGACCCCGGGAACGGGGGAAGCGCGGCGCGCGGGCCGCGTCGTACAGTGGGTTCATGCCCACCGCCCGCCCCCACCTGCTGGAAGACGGCCCCGCGCGCGAGGCGCTGCGCCAGGCCGCCGCGGTGCTGGATATCGCCGAGCTCACCGGCCAGCCCTTCGCGATGAGCGAGGCGCTCGCCCAGGTCGGCCGCTGCTACCGCGGCCTGGGCGCCCACAGCGCCGCCGAAGCCGCCTTCGCGCAGGCGCTGCGCTGGAGCCACCTCACTGGCGCCGGCGACATGGCGGTCGACCTCCTGTGCGACCTGGCCGAAGTGGCCGCCGACCAGGCCGACTGCGCCGAGGAAGCCGACGACGCGCCCGCCCAGCGCGCCGCGCGCGAGCGCGCGCGCGACCACGCCTTCAGCGCCGCCACCGCGGCCGCCGCCGCCAGCGACACCGGTTTCGAGGCCACCGCGCTGATGCGCGCCTGCAGCGTGCTCGAACGCTGCGGCGACCGCCACGACGCGCAGTCGCTGCTGAAGCGCGCCCGCGCGCTGCGCAGCGGCAAGACCGCGGCGGCGCCCGACATCGCCACGCTGTCGCCGCGCGGCGCCGCGTAGCCCGCGTAGCCCGGCGCGGCATCGGCGGCGAAACATCGGCCGACGGCCGCAAGGCGCGCCGCGCCGGCCTGACCGCAACCGGAATTGATCCCGCGCAACGCGGGCAGGGAAAGCCCCCGGCCGCCCGTGCCGCCACCCGTATAGCGTGACGCCGGCGGTGCAGGGTGGCGCGCGTGTGCGCGCCATGCGCCCTGTGCGCACCGCGTGGAGACAGCATGACCCGACCCCGAATCACCTCCAAGGCGCTGCTGGCTGCGGCGGCACTGGCCTCTGTCCTGGCCGCCTGTGGCGGCGGCGATTCCCCCGGCGCCACCCGGAACGACTCGACCGCGCCGGGCACCCTGATCCAGTCACCGCCCATCCGGGTCGCTTCGCTCAACAAGGCCGACCTGACGGCCCAGCTGGGCGCCACCTCCGACGGCCAGCAGCTGCTGGCGCTGGCCGGCGCGCCGGCATGCGGGATCGACTTCCACTACTTCCAGTACCAGACCGTCGGGGCCAAGGCCGAGCAGGCCACCGCATCGGGCGCGATCATGGCCCCCACCGGCGGCGCCGGCTGCTCGGGACCGCGCCCGATCGTCGTCTACACCCACGGCACGGCGACCAGCAAGGCGTTCAACATCGCCAACATCGCGGACCCGAAGAACCCGGCCTGGCAGGAATCGGCCATGGTGGCGGCGTTCTTCGCGGCCCACGGCTACATCGTCGTCGCGTCCAACTACGCGGGCTACGACACGTCGTCGCTCGGCTACCACCCGTACCTGAACGCCGACCAGCAGTCCAAGGACGTGATCTACGCGCTCCAGGCAGCGCGCAAGGCGCTCGCGGCCGGCCTGCCCTCGGGCGTGTCCGACAACGGCAAGCTGTTCATCACCGGCTACTCGCAAGGCGGCCACGTCGCGATGGCGACGCACCGGGCGATGCAGGCGCAGGGCCTGCCGGTGACGGCCTCGGCACCGATGTCCGGCCCCTACGCGCTGCTGGCCTTCGGCGATACCGCTGTCACCTTCAGCAGCCCCGGGCTCGGCGGCACGATCTACTACCCGATGGTGGTCAACAGCTTCCAGCAGGCCTACGGCAACATCTACTCGTCGCCGGGCGACGTCTACAGCGCGACCTACGCCAGCGGCATCGACAGCCTGATCCCGGGGCCCTACGACTTCAGCCAGTTGTTCAGTGCCGGCAAGCTGCCCCAGTTCGCGTTGTTCAACGCCGCGACCCCGGGCACCGGCAGCGAACCCAGCAGCGGCAGCGTGCAGCTCGACGCCCTGCTCGCGGCGCCGAGCTCGGCGAGCAATCCGATCGGGGCGCTCGGCTTCGGCAGCCCCTACCTCTTCAACAACAGCCTGCGCGTCGCCTACGCGCTCGACTCCCTGGCCCTGCCCGACGGCGCGGTGCCCGCCGCGACGACGCTGCTGCCGCCGGCGGCGGACCCCGTGCAGCCGCTGCGGCTGGCGCTCAAGAAGAACGACCTTCGCGGCTGGTCGCCGACCTCGCCGGTGATGCTGTGCGGCGGCATGAACGACCCTGAAGTCTTCTACGCGGTCAACACCGTGACGATGAAGTCGCTGTGGTCGCCGCTGGTCGGCGCCGGGCTGGTGACGGTCGTCGACGTGGACCCGACGACCAACGGCGACGTCGCGCGCGCCGGCCAGGTCGCGACCGTGATCGGCACCATCGCCGCCGGCGTGCTGGTGTCCGAGCCCACCGCCCCGGCGTCCAAGATCGCGGCCGACGTGCAGGCGGCCGTGGTCTCCAACGCCGCCTTCAGCAGCTTCTTCGCCGCCCCCGGGGTGCCGAATTCGCCGCAGGGGGTGATGGTGCTCGGGATGGCGTCGGTCGCGTCCCAGGCGGTGGCGCTGTACCTGTCGGAGGGCGTGACCTCGCCGTCCGAACTGGCCGCGGACGTGGGCAACGCCCTGTTCGCCTACTACCACTTCCCGTTGACCCAACTGGCCTGCGAAGTGGCGGCGCAAGCCTTCTTCGCCCACTTCTGAAGGAGGCGGCCTTGAACCAGACCTTCCCCGGCTTCAGCCGGCCCATCGCTGCGGCGATGCTTCTCGTGCTCGGGCTTGCCGGGCGCTCCTTCGCGGCCGACGGCGCCGAGGCCGTGCCCGCGAACAGCATTCGTGTCGGCATCTATTCGGTCGACTACCGCATCAGCGCGCAGGACGTCAGCGGGCCCTTCACGCCGGCGGGCATCAACCTGACGGTCCAGCACGTCAACACGCTGTACCTGGGCTTCGTCCGGCGCCTGAACACCGAATGGGACCTCGAACTCGCGACCGGCATCCCGCCGAAGACGCACACGATCGGCAAGGGCCCGGCCACGGTCGGGTCGGTGCCGTTCGACGGCCAGGAAGTGGCCACGGCCAAGTGGTTCTCGCCCTCGCTGCTGCTCGAGTACAAGTTCCTCGGCGACGCCGACGCCCTGCGGCCGTATGTGGGCGCGGGCATCAACTACACCCGGTTCTACGACCTCGTGTCGACACCGGCCGGTGACGCGGCCAACGGCGGGCCGACGCGCATCAGCCTGTCGAGCTCGATCGGCCCCGTGGCCACCGTCGGCCTGGTCTACCGGTTCACGCGCGAACTCCACGCCACCCTGTCGTACTCGCTGGCGCGGGTCAACTCGAACTACGAGTCGGACACCTCGGGCGTGATTCGCCGCACCACCATCCACTTCAACCCGCGGATCGTGGTCGCCTCGCTCGGTTATGCGTTCTGAAGCACCGCTCGCTCAGCGCGCGCCGAACACCTGTCCCGCGAACAGGTCCTTCAGCTCGCGCGGCTGCGAGCGCCAGTACTGCGGCGGCACCTTCACGCTGGCGCCCAGCTTCGCCGCCGCGTGCCAGGGCCAGCGCGGGTCGTAGAGCATCGCGCGCGCCAGCGCCACCGCGTCGGCGCGGCCTTCGGCGAGCACCGCCTCGGCCTGCTCGGCCTCGGTGATCAGGCCGACGGCGATGGTCGGCAGGCCCACCGCCTCCTTCAGCGCCTGCGAGAACGGCACCTGGTAGCCCGGGCCGAGCGCGATCTTCTGCTTCGGCGAGGCGCCGCCCGAGGAGACGTGGATCGCCGCGCAGCCGCGCGCCTTCAGCGCCTGGCCGAAGGCGATGGTGCTCGGCAGGTCCCAGCCGCCTTCGACCCAGTCGGTGGCCGACACGCGCACCCACACCGGCACCGAGGCCGGCACGGCGGCGCGCACCGCCTCGAACACCTCGAGCGGGAAGCGCAGCCGGTTCTCGAGCGGCCCGCCCCAGGCGTCGGTGCGCCGGTTCGCCAGCGGCGAGAGGAACTGGTGCAGCAGGTAGCCGTGCGCGGCGTGGAGCTCGATGCCCTCGATGCCCAGCCGCACCGCGCGCCGCGCCGCCTGCGCGAAGGCGTCGCGCACGCGCGCCAGGCCGGCTTCGTCCAGTGCCTGCGGCGGCTGCTCGCCTTCGATGTGCGGCAGTGCCGAAGGCGCCACCGCCTGCCAGCCGCGCGGGTCGGTGGCCGGCACCTGCTGGCCGCCATGCCAGGGCTCGCGGCTCGAGGCCTTGCGGCCCGCGTGGGCCAGCTGGATCGCCACCTTGATGCGCGAGTGCGCGCGCACCGCGGCCAGCGCGCGCGCGAGCGCGCCTTCGTTGGCGTCGGAATACAGGCCCAGGCAGCCGGCGGTGATGCGGCCGATGTCTTCCACCGCGGTGGCCTCGATGATCAGCAGCCCGGCGCCCGAGACCGCCATCTGGCCCAGGTGCATCACGTGCCAGTCGAGCGCGCAGCCGTCGCCGGCCGAGTACTGGCACATGGGGGCGACGACGATGCGGTTGTCCAGCGCCAGCGGGCCGAGCGACCAGGGGGAGAAGAGCAGGCTCATGGGTTGCAGGGGCGTGTCGAGAGTCGGGGCCCCGATTGCACCATGGCGCGCACCGGCCCCGCAGCCGCCGCGGTGTGCCACAGCAGCGCGCCGATCACCATCGCCATGCCGGCCAGTTCGTGCGCCGCCGGCCGGTGGCCCAGCGCCATGCCCATGAGCAGCGCCGAGACCGGCACGAAGTTCAGGAACGCGGTGCCGGACACCGGCCCCAGCGTGCGCACGCCGTGGTTGAAGGCGAGAACCGCCACCGCCGAAGGCAGCACGCCCACGTACAGCAGCGCCTGCCAGAGCGACTGCAGCGTCGGCAGCGCCGGCAGCGCGACCCAGCCGAAGGCGCTGGCCACGAGCGCCGCCGCCAGCAGCCAGGGCCAGGCCGCGATCACGGTGAGCGCGCTGTAGCCCAGCGCATCGAGCTGCGGGAAGCGCGCCGCGCCGCGCGTGTACAGCACCCAGCCCAGCGTGCCGGCGAGCATCAGCGCGTCGCCGAAGGCGGTGTGCGCGTCGGCCGCCGGGCCGGCGTGCAGCAGCCCCGAGGCCAGCGCCACGCCGGCCAGCGCCAGGGCGGCGATCGGCAGCGCCGAAGCGCGCGGCCGCTGGCCGTCGAGGCCCCAGCGCAACGCCTGCGTGGTGAGCGGCATCGTCGCCATGATGATGGCGCCGTGCGCCGGCGCCGAGCGCGCCAGCCCGGCGAGCACCATCACGCTGAAGACGCCGAAGCCCAGCACGCCGTGCAGCGCCAGCGCCGGCGCGTCGCGCCGCAGCGACTGCCAGGGCGCGCCGCCGCGCCAGGCGAGCAGCGCGCCCAGCAGCAGCCCGGCCACGGTGTAGCGCGCGACCGTGTACCACAGCGGGTCGAGCCGGCCCAGCACCTGCTGGCTGACGAGAAAGAGGCTGCCCCAGGCCGAGGTGGCGACGAGCAGCGAGGCAACGCCCAGCGGGCGCGAAGCGGACGACATGGCAGACCTTTCGACGCGAAGCGTTCGGAGGCTGCGAAGCATCGGCGCCGCGGCCGCGCACGGCCATTCGTTTGTTTGGATCGGGGCTGTTGGATTCGCGAACGGACAACCGCGGCGCGGCCGTCCAGAATGCGCAGCCATGGAGCTCTACCAGCTGCGCAGCTTCGTCGCCATCGCCCAGGAAGGCAGCCTCACGCGGGCCGCCGAGCGCGTGTTCACCAGCGCGCCGGCGGTGAGCGCGCAGCTGAAGGCGCTGGAGGACGAGCTGGGCGTGCGCCTGTTCGAGCGCAGCGCGCGCGGCATGTCGCTCACCGCGCCCGGCCGCCGGCTGCTCGACGAGGCCGAGCGCACGCTCGCCTCGGCCGGCCGGCTGCGCAGCGCGGCCGAGCAGATCCGCGGCGCGGCGCAGGGCGTGGTGCGCCTGGGCACCGTCACCGACCCCGTCACGCTGCGCCTGGGCGACGTGCTGGTGGACCTGGCCGAGCGCTTCCCGCAGGTGAGCCTGCAGCTGCGCCACGGGCTGTCGAGCCAGACGCTGGCCGCGCTTCGCGCCGGCGAGCTCGACTGCGCCTACATGCTGGCCGACGAGGAGCAACTGGCCGGCATGGCGCTGCAGCGGCTGGGCCCGATCGATCTCGTCGTCGCGCTGCCGCCGGCGCTGGCGGAATCCGCTGCCGGCATGAGCGTCGAGCAGATCACCCAGCTGCCCTGGATCGGCACGCCGCCTTCGTGCCTGCTGCGGGCCCATCTGGAGCGGCTGTTCGCTTCCGTCGGGCGAGAGTTCCGCGCCCCGCAGAGCGCCGACAACGACATCGCCACGCGGGCGATGGTGGCCAGCGGCCTGGGCGCCGGCCTGCTGCGAGCCGACCAGGCGCAGCAGGCCGAACGCAACGGCGAGCTGCGCGTCTGGCCGGGCTGGCGTTCGCGCACCTGGCTGTGCTGGGTGGCGCCCGAAGGCGAGCCCGCACCGGCGGTCGACGCCGTGCGCAGCGCGGTCAGCGCCGCCTGGGGCTGAGGCTCAACGCCGCTTCAGCGCCGCTTCAGCGGCGGGCCAGCACCGGCGCCAGCGCGTGCCCGGTGTGCGAGCCCGCGGCCACCACCTGCTCCGGCGTGCCCGCCACCACCACGCGGCCGCCCTGCGCGCCGCCTTCGGGGCCGAGGTCGATCACCCAGTCGGCTTCGGCCACCACGTCCAGGTCGTGCTCGATGACGACCACGCTGTGGCCGCCGTCCACCAGCCGGTGCAGCACGCGCACCAGCTTCTCGACGTCGGCCATGTGCAGACCCACCGTGGGTTCGTCCAGCACGTACAGCGTGTGCGGCGGCTTGTTGCCGCGCCGGGTGACGTCGTCGCGCACCTTGCTGAGCTCGGTGACGAGCTTGATGCGCTGCGCCTCGCCGCCGCTGAGGGTGGGGCTGGGCTGGCCCAGCGTCAGGTAGCCCAGGCCCACGTCCTTCAGCAGCTGCAGCGGGTGCGCCACCACCGGCATGCTGGCGAAGAAGCCCACGGCCTCGTCCACCTCCATCTGCAGCACGTCGCCGATGCTCTTGCCGCGCCAGCTGACGGCCAGCGTCTCGGGGTTGAAGCGCGCGCCGTGGCACAGGTCGCAGGGCACCTTCACGTCGGGCAGGAAGTTCATCTCGATGGTGCGCACGCCCTGGCCTTCGCAGCCCGGGCAGCGCCCCTCGCCGGTGTTGAACGAGAAGCGCGCCGCGCCGTAGCCGCGCGCCTTCGCCTCCAGCGTCTCGGTGAAGAGCTTGCGGATGGCGTCCCAGAAGCCGATGTAGGTGGCCGGGCAGGAGCGCGGCGTCTTGCCGATCGGCGTCTGGTCGACTTCAAGCACGCGGTCGATCTGCTGCCAGCCGTCGATGCTGCTGCAGCCCTGCCAGTTCGGCTTGGCGCCGCGCGTGTTGATGAACTGCAGGTTGGCCAGCAGCACGTCGCGCGCCAGCGTGCTCTTGCCGGAGCCGCTCACGCCCGTCACGGCAACCAGGCGCTTCAGCGGCACGGGCACGTCGAGCGTCTTGAGGTTGTGCAGCGAGGCGCCGCGCACGAGCAGCTGCTCGCCACCCGATGCCACCGCGCGGCGCGCATTGAGCGGATGCCGCATCGGGTTGGCCAGGAAGCGGCCGGTGATCGAATCCGCATGCGCGGCCAGCGTCGCCGTGTCGCCTTCGGCCACCAGCCGGCCGCCGCGCTTGCCGGCGCCCGGGCCGATGTCGATGATGTGGTCGGCGCGGCGGATGGTGTCCTCGTCGTGCTCCACCACCACCAGCGTGTTGCCCTTGTCGCCCAGCTTGTGCAGCGCGTCCAGCAGGATGCCGTTGTCGCGCGGGTGCAGGCCGATGGTGGGCTCGTCGAGCACGTAGCACACGCCCTGCAGGTTGCTGCCCAGCTGCGCCGCCAGGCGGATGCGCTGCGCCTCGCCGCCGGAAAGCGTGGGCGCGGCGCGGTCCAGCGTGAGGTAGCCCAGGCCCACCTCTTCCAGGAATTCGAGCCGGCTCTTGATCTCGACGACGACGTCGCGCGCGATGTCGGCGTCGCGACCCACGAGCGCCAGCCCTTCGATCCAGCGCCGCGTGTCGCTCACCGACAGCCGCGCGATGGCGTCGATCGCCTTCGTCTCGAACGTGACCGATCGCGAAGCCGGGTTCAGCCGTGCGCCGTGGCAGTCGGGGCAGGGTTCGTCGACCACGCCTTCGACCTCGGGCTCTTCCGAAGGGAAGCTCTGCTCGCGCCCCTGCTCGTCGTCGGCACGCACCGAATCGTCGTAGGCCTTGCGCTGTTCGCGCGTCAGCGCCAGCCCGGTGCCGACGCAGGTGGTGCACCAGCCGTGCTTGCTGTTGTAGCTGAACATGCGCGGGTCCAGCTCGGGGTAGCTGGTGCCGCAGACCGGGCAGGCGCGCTTGGTGGAGAACACCTTGACTTGGCCGATGCGCGTGTCGCTGCCGTCGGACATCGCCTCGGCCAGGCCGTCCAGCGGGTGCAGCAGGTGCAGCACGCCCTTGCCCAGCTCCAGCGTCTTCGCGAGCAGCTCGCGCAACTGCGCTTCGTTCTCCGGCGCGATGACGAGGTCGCCGACCGGCAGTTCCAGCGTGTGTTCCTTGAAACGGTCGATGCGCGGGAACGGGTCCAGCGGCAGGAACTCGCCGTCCACGCGCAGGTGGGTGTGGCCACGCGCCTTCGCCCACTTGGCGAGGTCGGTGTAGACGCCCTTGCGGTTCACCACCAGCGGCGCCAGCAGGCCCACGTGCTGGCCCTTGTGGTCGCGCAGCAGCTGGGCGGCGATGCTCTCGGCGCTCTGCGCGCGCACCGGCGCGCCGTCCTTCGTGCAGTGCTGCAGGCCCAGCTTCACCCACAGCAGGCGCAGGAAGTGCCAGACCTCGGTGGTGGTGGCCACCGTGCTCTTGCGGCCGCCGCGCGACAGGCGCTGCTCGATGGCCACCGTGGGCGGAATGCCCCACACCGCGTCCACTTCCGGCCGCCCGGCCGGCTGCACGATGCTGCGCGCGTAGGCGTTGAGCGATTCCAGGTAGCGCCGCTGCCCTTCGTTGAACAGGATGTCGAACGCGAGCGTGCTCTTGCCGCTGCCGCTGACGCCGGTGACCACGTTGAACCTGCCGCGCGGGATGTCCACGCTCAGGTTCTTCAGGTTGTGCTCCTTCGCGTTGACGATGCGGATGGCGTCTTCCACCACCTGCTGCGCCTGCCGGCGCGCGCGCACCAGCGTCTGCAGCGGCCGCCCTTCCTCCGCCCGCGCCACGCCCAGGCCGAGCGCGGCCTCGTAGTCGCGCAGCGCGGCGCCGGTGTGCGAAGTGCCGTGCGCCTTCACGTCCTCCGGCGTGCCCACGCACACCACGTGGCCGCCGGCCTCGCCGCCTTCGGGGCCGAGGTCGACGATCCAGTCGGCGGCGCGGATCACGTCCAGGTTGTGCTCGATCACGAGCAGCGAATGCCCGGCGTCGAGCAGCTTGCGCAGCGCGCGCATCAGCTTGGCGATGTCGTCGAAGTGCAGCCCGGTGGTGGGCTCGTCGAACAGGAACAGCGTGCCGCGCTTGGCCGCCGGCTGCTTCGGGCCCGCCGCCGCCTCGGCCAGGAAGCCGGCGAGCTTGAGGCGCTGCGCCTCGCCGCCGGACAGCGTGGGCACCGGCTGCCCCAGGCGCACGTAGTCCAGGCCGACGTCGACGATGGGCTGCAGCCGCGCCACCACCTCGCGGTCGGCGTGGAAGAGCTGCACCGCTTCGCTGACGGTGAGGTCCAGCACGTCGGCCACCGAGAGCTGGCGCGGGCCGCGCACCACCTTCACGTCCAGGATCTCCGGCCGGTAGCGGCGGCCGTCGCAGTCCGGGCAGCGCAGGTAGACGTCGGAGAGGAACTGCATCTCCACGTGCTCGAAGCCGCTGCCGCCGCAGGTGGGGCAGCGGCCGTCGCCGGCGTTGAAGCTGAACATGCCGGCGGTGTAGCTGCGCTCGCGCGCCAGCGGTGCGTCGGCGAAGAGCTTGCGGATCTCGTCGAACGCGCCCACGTAGCTGGCCGGGTTGCTGCGCGCGGTCTTGCCGATCGGGCTCTGGTCCACGAACACCGCGTCGGCGATCCAGTCCATGCCGAGCAGCCTTTCGTGCGCGCCGGGTGTCTCGGTCGGCTTGCCGAAGTGGCGCGCCAGCGCCGGGTACAGCACGTCCTGCACCAGCGTGCTCTTGCCGCTGCCGGAAACGCCGGTGACCACCACCAGCCGCTGCAGCGGCAGTTCCACCGTCACGCCCTGCAGGTTGTGTTCGCGCGCGCCTTCCAGCACGAGCTTCGGTGTGCCGCCGTCCACCGGGCGGCGGTGGCCGATCGAGACCTGCTTCTTCGCGCCCAGGTAGGCGCCGGTCAGCGTGTCGGCGCTGCGCGCGGCTTCGGGCGTGCCGTCGAAGACGATGCGGCCGCCCTTCTCGCCCGGGCCCGGGCCCATGTCGATCAGGCGGTCGGCGGCCAGCATCACCGCCGGGTCGTGCTCGACCACCACCAGCGTGTTGCCGGCATCGCGCAGGCGCTGCATGGCCTCGACGATGCGGTTCATGTCGCGCGGGTGCAATCCGATGCTCGGCTCGTCGAGCACGAACATGGTGTTGACGAGGGACGTGCCCAGCGCCGTGGTCAGGTTGATGCGCTGCACCTCGCCGCCGGAAAGCGTGCGGCTCTGGCGATCCAGCGTCAGGTAGCCGATGCCGACGTCGCACAGGTATTTGAGCCGCGTGCGGATCTCGTCCTGCAGCAGCGCCAGCGCCTCGTCGAGCATGCTGGAGGGCAGCGTGAGCGCATCGAAGAAGCGCCGCAGGCGCTCGATCGGGATCAGCATCAGGTCGTGCACCGTCAGCCCCGGCAGCGCTTCGAGCTGCTCGCGTGACCACTGCACGCCCACCGGCATGAAGCGCTTCGCGGGGGCCAGCACCGCATCGGCATCGGCCTTGGCGCCCAGGCGCCACAGCAGCGCCTCGGTCTTGAGCCGCGCGCCGCCGCACACCGTGCAGGGCGTGTAGCTGCGGTACTTGGACAAGAGCACGCGGATGTGCATCTTGTACGCCTTGCTCTCCAGGTAGCCGAAGAAGCGGCGGATGCCGTACCACTGTTTGTTCCACTGCCCCTTCCAGTTGGGCGAGCCTTCGATGACCCAGTCGCGCTGCGCCTTCGTGAGCTGGTTCCAGGCCGTGTCGCGCGGGATGCCCGCCTCGCCGGCGTGGCGGATCAGGTCGTCCTGGCACTCGGCCCAGGCCGGCGTCTGCAGCGGCTTGATGGCGCCGTTGCGCAGCGTCTTGCGTTCGTCGGGGATGACCAGGCCCCAGTCGACGCCGATCACGCGGCCGAAGCCGCGGCAGGTGTCGCAGGCGCCCCAGGCGCTGTTGAAGCTGAAGAGCGCGGGCTGCGGGTCGGCGTAGCGCAGGTCGCTTTCGGGGCAGTGCAGGCCGGTGCTGTAGCGCCACTGCGTGCCGCTGCCTTCATCTCCGCCCACGTGCACGTTGAGGCGCCCGCTGCCGCGCTTCAACGCCAGCTCGATGGCTTCCATCACGCGCACCTTCTCGGTACCGGCGAAGCGGAAGCGGTCCGCCACCACGTCCAGGATCTTGCGCGTGCCGTCCACGCGCTCGGCCTGCACGCGCGTGAAGCCGCTGGCGGCCAGCCACTGCTCCTGCTGTTCGGGCGTGGTGTCGGCCGGCAACTCGACCGGGAAGGTGAACACCAGCCGCGGGTCGCCCGCGGCGGCGGCGCGCGCGGCGAGGTCGGCGTGGATGGTCTCCGGCGTGTCGTGCCGCACCGGCAGCGCGGTCGCCTTGTCGAACAGCTGCGCGGCGCGCGCGAACAGCAGCTTCAGGTGGTCGTTCAGCTCGGTCATCGTGCCGACCGTGCTGCGGCTGGTGCGCACCGGGTTGGTCTGGTCGATCGCGATGGCCGGCGGCACGCCGTCGACCCGGTCGACCGCGGGCCGGTCCATGCGGTCCAGGAACTGGCGCGCGTAGGCGCTGAAGGTTTCGACGTAGCGCCGCTGCCCCTCGGCGTACAGGGTGTCGAACACCAGGCTGGACTTGCCCGAGCCGCTGGGGCCGGTGACGACCGTCATCTCGCCGGTGCGGATGTCCAGGTCCAGGTTCTTCAGGTTGTGCTGGCGGGCACCACGGATGCGAATGACGCCGGACGACATGGCTACGGCAGGGGTGCGGGCTGAGGGCAATCTTTCATTCTAGAAGCCTCGTCAATGCCCGCGCCTGCATCCGCCGACCCGTTTGCTGCGGAAAGGCGGAAGGCCCGAGAACGAGACCCCGACGTGCCCGCCCCACCCCTGCCCCGACTGCGCGGCCGCCTGATCGCCCGCCTGCGCGAGAGCGTCGAACGGCACCGCGACTTCGTGACCGTGCGGCGCGAAGACCTGCGCTGGCGCATCGGCGCGCCCGGCTGGGCCGACGCCGCCCTGGCGCGCGGCGCCTGCAGCGCCACGCGGCTGGTGCGGCTGGAGCCGGGCACCGCGCTGCCCTGGGCCGACGGTGCGCTCGCCCAGGAAGCGCTGCTGCTCGAAGGCCGGCTCGGCGGTGCCGCGCAGGGGCTGGAGCGCGGTTCGCTCGTGTTGCGCGGCAGCGCGGGAGCCGAGGCGCCGCACGCCGGCGAAGGCGCCGCGCAGATGTACGTGCGCGACCTGCTGGCTGCGCCGCCGGCAGCCGAAGCCACCTGGTGGCAGGCGGCCGGGCCGGGGCTGCGCACGGTCGCCGCGGGCCGCCGGCGCTGGCAGGCGGCCTTTCCCGGCGTGCAGACGCTGCTGCTCTGGGGCGCCGGGCCGGTGGTGTCGATGCTGGTCCGCTTCGCGCCCGGCGCCGGGGTGCCCGACCACCGGCACGCGATCGACGAGGACTGCCTGATGCTGGAAGGCGAGATGTTCCTCGGCGACATCCTGCTGCGCGCCGGCGACTACCAGCTCGCGCCGGCCGGCGGCGGCCACTTCGGCGAGACCAGCGAAGCCGGCGGCACCTTCTTCTTCCACGGCGCGCTGGACGCGGCGCTCGCGGCCGGCGCCTGAAGCCGCCGCGTTCGTGACCCACTGCGCGCGCCCGCGGTTGGCAGCGCGCCGGGGCCGGGGCAGACTGCTTCTCCCCGAAGCCGCATGCGACGGCAGGAGCGACGATGCCCTTTTCCTGGCCGACTTCGCGCGCGCTGCTGGCGCGCCTGGCGCTCACCGGCGCCGCCCTGGCGACGACCCTGACGGCTCACGCCCAGATCCTGATCGGCCAGACCTCCGGCTTCAGCGGCATCGCGGCCGCCGGCGTGAAGGAGACGACCGAAGGCGCCCGGCTGTGGCTCGACTTCGTCAACGCACGCGGCGGCGTAAACGGCCAGAAGATCGAGCTGATCTCGATGGACGACAAGTTCGAGCCGCCGCTGGCGGCCGCGAACGCGAAGAAGCTGATCACGGAACGCAACGTGGTGGCGCTGTTCCTCAACCGCGGCACGCCGCACACCGAGGCGATCCGCCCGCTGCTGGACGAGTACCGCATCCCGCTCATCGCGCCGTCCACCGGCGCGATGGTGCTGCACAAGCCGGTGCACCCCTTCATCTTCAACGTGCGCGCCACCTACCAGCGCGAGGCCGAACGCGCGGTGCAGCACCTGGCGACGATCGGCATGACGCGCGTGGCCGTGGTGCACGTCGACGACTCCTTCGGCGCCGACGCGGCCGCCGGCGCCGCCAAGGGCTTCGCCGCCGCGAAGCTGCAGCCGCTGTTCGTCACCAGGTACGACCGCACCAAGCCCGACTTCCACGTCATCGCCGAACAGGCGGCGCAGAAGGAGGCGCAGGCGGTGCTGTTCTTCGGCACCGGCCAGACCGTGGCCGACGGCGTGAAGGCGATCCGCGACGCCGGCTCGAGGGCGCAGATCGTGACCCTCTCGAACAACGCCTCGGGCGGCTTCGTGAAGCAGCTGGGCGCCAACGCCACCGGCGTCATCGTCTCGCAGGTGTTCCCCAACGAGCGCACGATGTCGGTCCCGGTGGTGAAGGAGGCGACCGAGCTGGCACGCGCCAAGGGCCTGCCGGGCGTCACGCCGTCGATGATGGAAGGTTACGCCGCCGCCAAGGTGCTGGTGGAAGCGCTGCAGCGCGCGGGCGCGAAGCCCACGCGCGAAAGCCTGACGGCAGCGCTCAACGGGCTCTCGTCGGTGGACCTGGGTGGGTTGAAGCTGGGTTACTCGCCCACCAACCACACCGGACTGAACTACGCCGAGCTGTCGATCATCGGCGCCGACGGGCGCTTCGTGCGCTAGTTTCGCGCCGCTGCGGGCAGCGGCCCGGCGCGCCGTCTCAGGTGCGCGGCCGGCCGCGCGGGCCGCCGGTGATCTCGGCCATCATGTGCAGCTGCTGGCCAAGCGCGCGCAGCCGGTCGGCGATGCGCTGCGCCACGCCCATCATCAGCTTGGCCGCGGTGCGCGGCTGCTCGGCGATGAGCGCCTCCAGCCCCTTGCGCGACAGCCCGGCGGCCAGCACCGAGCCCATCGCGGTGCAGGTGGCCGAACGCGGCGCCCCGTCCAGCAGCGACATCTCGCCGATGATGCTGCCGGGGCCGTCGACCGCGATCGCCAGCGCGTCGCGGTCCAGGCCGGCGCGGGTGTCGACCTGCACCTCGCCTTCCAGCAGTAGCAGCATGTAGTCGGACCGGCGGCCGTCGCCTTCGCGCAGCACCGTGCTGCCGGGGCGGAAGCCGATCGTGACCATGCGCGCCACCACCTGCTTGGCCTCCGCTTCGTCCAGCGGCAGCAGCGTCTCGGGCATGCGCAGCATCTCGGCCGCGCGTGCCGCCAGCGCCGGCATCTCGACGATGGGGCGCGGGCGGTTCAGGGACTCCGGGACCTCGCTCATGCCGTGACGGTAGCACGGCACCGGCACGGCCCCTGTTTCAGTGCTCGTCGCGCAACTTCGCGTTCAGGAAGTCGAACGTGGCGGCCCAGGTCTGCGGCGAGTTCAGGATGCCCAGGTGCCCGGAGCCCAGGAAGGGGTCGTAGACGCCCTGGCCGGTGAGCGAGATCTCCTTCGCGCCCTTCAGGCTGGCGCTGTGGCTGAAGTCGGTGGGCTTGCCGAAGGAATCGACCGCCGGTACCGGCGCGACCGAACCGTCCTGCAGCGGGAAGTAGACGAAGCTGGTGTCGGCGTTGCGGATGACCAGCGTCTTCGTCGGCCCGCGGCTTTCGCGGCTGCCGCCTTCGCCGTTGAGCAGCTTCAGGAACGGCGTGTCCGGCGAGCCGAGTTCCTGGCAGACCTCGCTCGAAGGCTTGAAGCCGCCGGCCGCGTCGGCCTGCCAGTAGTTGGCCGGGTCGGGCGAGCAGTTGATGATGCCGTGGTTGGGGCCGTCGATGGCGACCAGCCGGCGCACCGTCCTGTAGGCGTCGTCCTGGCGCATCCACTCGCGCGCGATCGTCACGCCCAGGCTGTGGGCGACGATATCCACCTGCCTCGCGCCGGTGTAGGCCAGCACCGCGCGCACGAAGCGGCGCAGGTCGGGCACGTTGGCGGCATTGCTGTGGGCGACGCTGCTGCGGCGCGGCGGGTCGGCCAGGTCGCACTGGTCGCCTTCGTAGCCCAGGCCCCAGAGTTCGCTCGTGGCATAGCCCTTGTCGGCCAGGCTCTGCGCCAGCGCCTGCATGCGGCCGTAGGGGTTGCAGGCGGTCGCGAAGGGCGTGTCGTTGTTGCCGTGGACCAGGATCACCGGCGTGCGCGTCACCGCGCCGGCGGCGCCGAAGCCGATGAGGTTGACCTTGGTGAGCGAAGCGTCCTCGATGGCGGGGAAGCCCTCGGGCAGCGTGCTGCCCACGGTGCCGGCAGCCTGCACGGCAGCGCAGGTGAACAGCGCGGCCAGGGCGGCGGCGCGGCGGGTGAATCGGTTCATCGGTGCGGTCTCCTCTGGGGTCGTGGTCAGGCGGCGAAGAAACGTTCGACCAGCGCGAACTGCTCCGGCGTGTTGAGCGCCGGCGCGTGGCCGCAGCCGGGGATGGTGACGACCACCGCACGCGGGCCGCGGCGGCGCATCGCTTCGGCGGTCTCGGTCAGCAGCAGGTCGGAGTTCTCGCCGCGCAGGCACAGCACGGGCAGCGCGAGCGAGTCCCAGGCCTCCCACTGCAGGTAGTCCTGCGGGTGGTGGATGAACTGCTGCACCATCGCCGGGTCGTAGTGCGGCGTCACGCGGCCGTCGGGCAGGCGGCGCATGGAAGTCTCGGTGAGCTGGCGCCACTGCTCTTCCGGCAGCCAGCCGTAGGGCGCGTAGACGGTGCGGAAGAAGGTCTCCAGCTCGCCCATGGTGGCGAAGGCCGGCGGATTGCCGGCGTAGGCGCGGATGCGTTCCACCGCGGGCTCGGCCAGCTGCGGGCCGATGTCGTTGAGCACCAGGCGGCGGATGCGGCCGCGCAGCGAACCCGCCGCCGCCTTCAGGCCGATGGCGCCACCCATCGAGGTGCCCAGCCAGAGGCATTGCTCGATGCCCAGCTGGTCCATCAGCGAAACGGCCAGCTTCTCGTAGAAGGCGAGGCAGTATTCGGTGGCCGGCTCGGGGCTCCACTGGCTGAGGCCGCGGCCAAGGGTGTCGGGGCAGATCACGCGCCAGCGTTGCGCCAGGTGCGCCGCGATGGCGTCCATGTCGCGCCCGGTGCGCGCCAGCCCGTGCCAGGCGACGACGGTCTCGGCGTGGCCGGCGCCCCATTCGGTGTAGTGGATCTCGCGCCCTTCGCAGACGCGGTAGCGGGAGGCGGACATCAACGATCCTTCAGCGCCAGTGCGCGCAGCCGGCCGACGACGCCGGTCGGGAAGTGGTAGACCGAGAGCACGAACAGCACGCCCAGCCAGAGCAGCCAGCGGTCGGGCGTGAACACGGCGCTGGCGACAGGCACGCCTTCCAGTGCGCCGGCCGCGAGCTTCAGCCCGTCCTGCAGGTAGTTCTGCGCGAACACGAACAGCACCGCGCCGACCACCGCGCCGTACAGCGTGCCCATGCCGCCGATGACGACGATGAGCAGGATGTCCAGCATCACCTCGAAGCTGAGCGTGGTGTCCGGCCCCGTGTAGCGCAGCCACAGCGCCAGCAGCGCGCCGGCCACGGTGGCGAAGCCGGCCGCGAGCACGTTGGACAGCGTGCGGTAGACCACGGTGCGGAAGCCGATGGCCTCGGCACGGAAGTCGTTCTCGCGGATGGCCTGCAGCACGCGGCCGAAGGGCGAGTTGACGATGCGCAGCAACGCCAGGAACAGCACCAGCACCACCACGAACAGCACGTAGTAGGTGATGAGGCGGCCGTCGTAATTCCCGAACTCGAACGAGGGCGACAGCACCTCGGGGTTCTTGAACGTGAGCCCGTCCTCGCCACCGGTCAGGTCCGAGAGCTGCGAGGCCAGGGTCTGGAACGCGGAGGCCACCGCGAGCGTGATCATCGCGAAGAAGATCGCCTTCACGCGCAGGCTGAAGAGGCCGATCACGAGCGAGAGCACCAGCGAGACCACGAGCGCCACCGCCAGCCCCACCAGCACCGCGCCGAAGCCGGCGCCCATGCGCGTGCTGGCGATCGCCACGCCGTAGGCGCCGATGCCGAAGAACATGGTGTGGGCGAAGCTGACGATGCCGGTGTAGCCCAGCAGCAGGTCGTAGCTGGCCACCAGCAGCACGAAGACCAGCATCTTCGCCGCCACGCCCAGCGCCTTGCTGCCGGGAAAGAGGAAGGGCGCCGCCGCCAGCGCCACGAGCATCAGCACCAGCACCACCCCCAGCACGCGGCTGCGCGGCGGGTCGTAGGAGAGCAGGCGGTTGATCATCGGTTCGTCACCGGGTACAGCCCGCGCGGCCGCCACAGCAGCACCGCGACCATGAGGCCGATGTTCGAGAACAGCGCCACCTTGGGCGCCAGGAAGCCGGTGTAGTTGGCCATCAGGCCGACGAGCAGCGCGCCGACGAAGCAGCCCAGCGTGCTGCCCAGCCCGCCGATGATGATGACGATGAAGATCAGCACGTTCACCTGGGCGCCGATCTGCGGGATCACGTTCTGCTGGTACAGCCCCCAGAGCACGCCGCCCAGCCCGGCGAGCGCGCTGCCGGCGACGAAGACACCGACGAAGAGGCGCTTGATCCGGTAGCCGAGCGACTCGACCATCTCGCGGTCCTGCACGCCGGCGCGGATGAGCAGGCCGACCTTGGTGCGGTTCAGCGCCCACAGCAGCGCCACGAACACCGCCAGCCCGACCAGCACCGCCAGCAGCCGGTACTTCTCGATCGCCGCGTCGCCCACCAGGATGGACCCGCGAAGCGCCTGCGGCAGCGGCAGCGGCACCTGCTGCGGGCCCCAGACCACCTTGATGATCTCCTCGCCGACGATCATGCCGCCCATCGTGATGAGGATCTGCTTCAGGTGCTGGCCGTAGACCGGCCGCACGACCACGCGCTCGAAGGCCCAGCCGATGGCGCCGGCCACTGCCATCGCGGCCAGCATCGCGGTGAAGATGGCGCCCAGGTTCAGCGCCAGCGAAGACGCGTTGGCCCAGCCCGCCATGCCGCCCATCACGCTGGTGGCGACGAAGGCGCCGAAGGCGATGAACACGCCGTGGCCGAAGTTCAGCACGTCCATGAGCCCGAACACCAGCGTCAGCCCGCTGGCGATGACGAAGACGATGAGGCCCATCGCCAGCCCGGCCACCGTGAGCGTGAGCCAGGTCGAGGGCGAGCCCACCGCCGGCAGCGCGAGCGCGGCGATGGCCGCCGCGATGGCGAGCGGGCGCCAGTCGAACTGCGCCTTCGGGATCGTGTTCTCGGCGCTCATTGGTGCGCTCCCAGCGACAAGCCCAGCAGGCGCTGCTGCAGCGCTTCGTCGGCGGCCAGCTCGGCCATGCGGCCGCGGTGCACGACGCGGCCGTTGTCCATCACCGCGACCGAATCGCCCAGCGCCTTGGCCATGCCGAAGTTCTGCTCCACGAGCAGGATGGTGGTGCGCTGGCTCTTCAGTTCGCGCAGGCAGCCGATGAGGTTGTTGATGATCGAAGGCGCCAGCCCCTTGCTGGGCTCGTCGATCAGGATCAGCGCACGTGGCTCGACGATGGCACGCGCCACCGCCAGCATCTGTTTCTGCCCGCCGGAGAGCTTGCCCGCCGGGTAGAGCCAGAACTTCTTCAACGCCGGGAAGAGCGTGAAGATCCATTCGAGGCGACCGGTGTCCAGTTCGGCGGCGCGGCGAGCGTGGCGCGCCGCCAGCACCAGGTTCTCCTGCACCGTGAGGTCGCCGAAGATGCCCATGCTCTCCGGCACGTAGGCGATGCCGGCGTGCGCGATGTCGGGCGTGGGCCGGCCTTCGATGCGCTGGCCCTTGAACGTGACGCTGCCGGCCGAAGCCGTCCACAGGCCCATGATCGTGCGCAGCGTGGTCGTCTTGCCGGCGCCGTTGCGGCCCAGCAGCATCGTCACCTCGCCTTCGGGCACCTCGAGGTCGACGCCGTGCAGGATGTGGTACGCGCCGATGTGGGTCTGCACCGCCTGCAGTTCGAGCACGTTGCTCATGCCGGCTCCTCGGCCGCCATGCCCAGGTAGGCCTGCTGGACGACCGGCATCGCGATCACCTTCTCGGGTTCGCCGTCGGCCACCATCGCGCCGTTGTGCAGCACGACGATGCGGTCGGAGAGTTCGCGCACCACGTCCATCTTGTGCTCGACGAGCAGGATGGTGCGGTCCTTGCGGTTCTTCAATTGGCGGATCAGGTCCAGCACCACCGGCACCTCGTCGACGCTCATGCCGGCGGTGGGCTCGTCGAACATGTAGACCTTGGGGTCCAGCGCCATCAGCAGCGCCACTTCCAGCTTGCGCTGGTCGCCGTGCGGCAAGGCGGCGGCGTGGGCGTCGCGCTTTTCGTCCAGGCGAACGCTGGTCAGCAACGAGCGCGCCTCGTCGATCCAGGCCTTGCGGTCCAGCCACACCCGCAGCAGGTCCAGGCCGGCGTTGCCGCGCCCCTGCTCGCGCGCCTGCACCGCCAGGCGCACGTTCTCCTGCACCGTGAGGTTGGGGAACAGCTGCGTGAGCTGGAAGGCGCGCCCGAGGCCCTTGCGCGTGCGCAGCGGCGCCGGCAGCGCGGTGAGGTCCTCGCCGTCCAGCGAGACCGTGCCTTCGCTCGCCGGCAGCTGGCCGCTGACGAGGTTGAAGTAGGTCGTCTTGCCGGCGCCGTTCGGGCCCACGATGGCGGTGAGCGTGCCGGGCGCGAAACGGCAGCTCACGTGGTCCACCGCCACGTGGCCGCCGAAGCGGATGGTGAGGTCCTTGGTTTCCAGCATCAGGGGCAGGTCCCGATGACGTAGTAGTTCGGGCCCGTCTGCTTCAGCGTCGTCGTCACGAAGACGTTCCACAGGCCCATGTTCTGGTTCGAGCCGTTGGCGTAGGTGGCGCCCAGGCTCTGGTGCGCGCGGCCGGCGGTGGTGTGGGCGTAGTTGCTGGCGGTGTAGCAGGTGGCCGTGGTGCCGGTGGTGGTGCCGCTGGCGGCGGCCGACATCGCGCCCTGGGCGCCGTTGGCGTCGACCGCGGCGACGGTCCACGAATAGGTGGTGGCCGCCGCGAGGCCGCTGTCGACGTAGCTGGTGCCGCCGACGAGCGAGGCGTTCACCTTCGTGCCGCCGCGG
>CAYVXO010000051.1:0-28313 GCA_964454485.1 uncultured Rubrivivax sp. | reverse complement strand
TATTGGTCTGTTCACGACACTAATGACCTGTTCACGACACTAATTGGTCGGAACAGCGGCGGATCGACCGGAACTTTCGGGGGGTCGCAGCGCCGGCATTTCCGTTTGTCGCCGCTCGACGCGAACAGGATCATGCAGGTTCGTCCAAGTGCGAACTGCGCATGTCCCTCATCGACCTGCTTTCCTTCCGCAAGGCATCAGCGCCGGCGGCGCCGCGCCATGAGCCGGCCGGCGTGTTGCCGGCTCCCGGCGAATCGCCCTACCCTTCGGTGGACCCTGGGATCGCGGCCGCATCGGTCGATGAACTGCTCGCCGCCGAGGACGAACTCCTCAAGCGATTCAAGTACTGCTACGGCTGCGACAACCCGACGTTCGAGCGCGACATCGTCGCCCCCATCCGCGCCTACGCCTCCTACGTCAACCTGCTCCCCGCCACCGCCGACAACTTCTTCTGCGGCGCCGGCGGGCTCTTCCGTCTCGGGCTCGAGGTCGCCTTCTACGCGCTGCAAGGCACCGATGCGCACATCGTCTCCGGTCGCGCGACCATCTCTGTGCGGAAGGAACTCGAGCCGCGCTGGCGCCAGGCCACATTCCTCGCTGGCCTGTGCAGCGAGCTGCATCGCACGCTGAGCCACGCCGCAGTGACCGACGAGCACGGCAACGAGTGGCCAGCCTACCTGATGCCGCTGTCGAAGTGGCTTCAGCAGCGCAAGGCGCGACGCTTCTTCGTGCGCTGGATTGCGAACGCGCCGGAGAGCCGCGGGCTGAGCCTCTTCCCGCTGCCGCACATCGTGCCGCCGGAGACGATGCAGCACCTGGCCACCGGGAACAACACGGTGGTGCCGCAGATGCTGGCGTCCATCACCGGCTTGCCGCTTCTGCACGAGCAGAGCATCCTCATCGAGCTCGTAAAGCGATCGGCTGCACTTGTCATCGACCGCGACCTGGTGGCCAGCGCGCACCGATACGGCAAGCCCATCCTCGGCGCGCACATCGAGCGCTATCTGCTCGACGCGATGCGGCGCCTCGTCGCTTCGCATGCAGCCTGGTCGCCGAACACGGAACGATCGCGGGTGTGGTTCGGCGAGGATGGCCTCTTCATCGTCTGGCCCAACGCCTCAGCCGAGATTCGCAAGGTCCTGGAAGACGACGAGCTGCGCGGCATCCCGAAGTCACCCGAAACCATCGTCGAGATCCTTACCGCCGCCGGCGTCCTGCAGTCACCGCCCGGCAGCCAGACGGCCTGGTCCATCCAGCCGCCCGGCACGTCGTCCACCATCGAAGCGGTTCGCCTCGCGTCACCGGACATCCTGCTGGCCGGCCAAACGCGGCCCGTCGAGCCACTCCAGCAGGCACTCATTGTTCGGCCTGGCTCGGCGCAACCTGCCAAGACCAACACCACACCCGCGCCGCCGGACCCCGCTGCCGCTTCCGCCGGCCGCCCGTCTCGCCCCGCTGCAGTCGCAGCTCCGCCGCAAGAGGCCGCCGAGCCAAGTCCTGGCGCAGCGCAGGGGGCGCTCGACTTTGCGCCTGATGCCCAGATGGCGGTCATCACTCAAGTCGGCGACGAAGCACCCGGGGCCATCGAGCCGTCGACGCCGCCATCAGCCAGCGGCGATCAAGAGCGGCTTCCGCCAATCCGCTTCGCCCTGAAGGCGCCCATGCGCCTCGTCCCGCAGGTCCGCCAGGCGCTCGCCCTCGCGATCGACTCCCTGAATGGAGAGGCCGGCCAGGCAACAGCGGTGACCGTGGCCACCGGGGTCTTCGTGCCGATCGAGCACTTCAAGTTGCAGAAGGTTGACGTGAGCGTCGCGCTGCGCTCGCTCGCCGAGGTCGACATGCTCGTCGGCACCAAGGATCGGCGCCCGCGGACCTACCAGCACGACATGCGCGGCCAGGAACAGGCCGGCGTCATCGTCAAGCCCATCCACGTTGCCGGTCTCGACCCGGCCGACTTCCGAACCAGCGAGTAGAGGTATCGCGATGCTTGTCCGTCCCTACGAAATGCCCTGGCGCCCGGCCTACGAGCTGTGGGCCGCCGCGGCCTGGTTGATCGGCCTTTTCTACTTCGTCTACATGACCGGCGCGCGCCTCGTCGCGATGCCGATCGCGTTGACGCTGGCAGGCTTCGCGCTGGTGATGATGCTGTTGCGCGTGCGGCAGTCTCTGCGCGTGCTCACAGTCCGCGCGTCGCTCTCGGGCCGCGCGATGCAGGTCATCACGACGAGGCGCCTTGCGCAGTTGACGCCGGACCCGGCCAAGGTCTTCCTCGGCTTCGGCTTCGAGTGGCAGCCCATCCATTCCCAGCGCCTCTACGAGCTCGCGAAGATCAACTACAAGGACTTCTCCGTCTCGCCGAAGCTGCTGCGCATGCTCGGCTACACGGTAGACCCACAGCCGGACGGCGAGATCGGCATGCCGTTCATCCACGGCGTCGAGCCGAAGGAAGAGGCCCTGTATCGGCCGCTGCAGAACTTCGAGGGGGGCACGTTGCTGGTCGGCACCACCCAGGCTGGCAAAGGCGTGGCACTGGCCAATCTCATCACGCAGGCGGTCCGCCGGCAGGACGTCGTGATCATCATCGACCCCAAGAACAGCCGGCGCATGAAGCGCATCGTCCAACGGGCCTGCGCCGACTACCGTCAGCCCGACACCTTCCTCGAGTTTCACCCCGCCTTCCCCGAGCAGGGCGTGCGCCTGGACTTCACTTTCAACTGGCAGAAGCCGACCGAAATCGCGTCGCGCCTGCAGTCGATCATGCCAGCCGACAAGGACGGGACGTTCACCGCCTTCGGTTGGGACGCCGTCAACGTCGTCGTGCAAGGCCTCGTGAGCCTCGAGGACCGGCCCAACCTGGTCAAGCTCATCAAGTACATCGCCGGCGGCGTCGAACCGGTGCTCGAGGCCACGCTCGCCCACTTCTTCGACCGCACGCTGCCCCGCGGCTGGCGCGATTCGGTCGAGATGCGCAAGCTGCTGCAGGAGGCCGGCCGCGGCCAATTGAAGCGACCGTCCGAGGTGACCAGCGCGCAACTGATTGCCTACGTCACGTACTACGAGCAGCAGGTGCCCCCGAACCAGCACGAGCGGGTGATCGATGACCAGATCCGCGTCTTCCGCCACAACCGGGAGCACTACGCCAAGATCACCGCCAGCCTGCTGCCGATCCTCTCGATGCTCACCTCGGGTTCGCTGGGCAAGAGCCTGTCGCCCGACCCGTTCGACCTCGAGGACAACCGCCCGATCATGAACTTCGAGAAGATCGAGCGCGGTGGCCACGTGCTGTACATGTGTCTGGACTCGCTGCCCGATCCCGCCGTCGCCTCGGCCATCGGCGCGCTCGCGCTCGCGGACCTCTCGGCCCGCGCGGGCATGCGCTACAACCTCGGCATCAAGGGACGCATCTCGCTGTTCGTCGACGAGACCTCGAACGTCATGAACCAGCCGCTGATCGAGATCTTGAACAAGGGCGCCGAGGGCGGCATCTACGCCACCTGCGCTATGCAGACACTGGCCGACCTCGCCAAACGCCTGGGCAGCGAGGACGCCGCGCGCATGGCACTGGGCAACTTGAACAACCTCATCGCCCTGAGGACCAAGGATCGGCCGACGCAGGACTTCGTGGTTGAGACCTTCGGCAAGACCGGCATTCACACCATGCGCGTGGGTCGCAACCAAGGTGCCGACACTCACCTCGGGGACTGGAGCACGGGCAACTCCGTGCAGATCACCGACAGCATGGAAGAGCGCATCCCTGCGGACATGCTGGGCAAGCTCCCCAACCTGCAGTACTTCGCCCAGGTGTCCGGTGGTCGGCTGATCAAGGGCCGCTTTGCCATCCTGGACCCCGACTTCGACGTGGCGCCGAGCCGGCGCGAAGGGGCGCCAGCATGATCCGGATCGTCTGGATCGCAGCCCTGTGCTGCGTGCTGTGCCTGGTGCTGTACGTGCCCTCTGCCTTCTCGCCCGACCAGCTCATGCAGACCGTGCGTGCAGAGCACGAGATCAACACGCGACTCTGGGGCGATGCGGCCGCGGGCAAGATCCTCGAACGCATGCTCGACTTCCAAGCCTCCGGCGCCGCCGTCTCCACGCCGCCGGCGGCAACCGTGCAGGTCGCTGGGCCCGGCGTCAACACGGCGATGGCCGCCGAGGTTGGACAAATGAGCATGCGCCTGTTCTCGTCGCCCTACTTCAAGTCGGTCGATGCGCTTTTCGGCTTGGCCGCGTTCCGCGCCTCGACCCTGCTGCACGTGCTGCCGCTGCTGCTCGTGTTCCTGCTCATCTGCGCCGTCGACGGGTTCGCGGTGCGCAGTGTTCGGGCGCGCGAGTTCGTCGCGCACAGCGCCGAGGTCTTCACCGCCAGCGCCACGGTCGGCATCGCACTTCTGGCCCTGGTGCTGGTGGGCGTCTTCCTGCCGTTCACCCTCAGCCCGCTCTACACGATCGGCGCCTTGCTCCTGATGCTCTTCGTGCTGAGCCGGGCAATCTCTAACTACCACCTCATCCATTGAGCGTCCTGCCTATCTCGTCAAGTACGCGGCCCGCCATGTGCGGGCCGTGTCTCTTTCGCACGTAGGAATCAACGGCGGAATCGAATCGACCGGAACTTTCGGGGGGTCGTAGCACCCGCCTTTCCGTTGGCGCGATTCGATGCAACTTTCTACGCTCGGGCTTCGAGGTCATGCATCGGGCTGGCCTCTCTGAGGCACCAGATGCACACCCACCACGAAGCTTTCTTGCGAGGTTCGACGATGCGGCAACCCTTCGTCGCTGCTCAGCCCGCCATCGTCATGACGCGCGTGTGGCTCCCGGAACACGAGTGGCTCCACACGGTGTTCGCCTGCAGCGAGAACCAGGCGCCCACCTTTCGGTTCCCGGATCTGCTGTCCGCGTGCGTCGCGTTGACGCTGGCCGATTCGGAGGGCATTGCCCGCCTGCAGCGTTTCCTGATCACCGAGCTCAGCACGCGCGATCCCAAGTCCCCGCGCCGCACCTGCCACCTCTGGCAGACGCAGTTCGACGACTTGCTCAAGGAGCACCGCGCACCCTGGAACTCGCATCCGAATCCGAAGTTCGACCTCGATGCGATCGCCAGCGGCTGCGTGGCGGTGGTCCGCTCGAGCGCCGAGCCCATCGCACGGACGCTGCGCCAGGCGCGCCTCAACGTCGCCGCGCGCGCAAGCGTGGATCACCAACTGAGCTGACGCGATGCTGCTTCGCCCGCTTCTGCTCACCCTGCTCACCGTGGCTGCGGTCGCACCGTCGACTGCAAGCGCGTGCTGGGAAGAGGCCGCGTCGCGCTACGGAGTCTCGGCCCAACTGCTGTACGCGGTGGCGCGTGCCGAGTCGGATCTCAACCCGGCCGCCGTGAACCTCGATCACCGCAAGCGCACGGGCACGTACGACATCGGGCTCATGCAGATCAACAGCTCGCACCTTCCAAACCTCTCGCGCTACGGGATCACCGAGCGCGATCTTTACCAGCCCTGCACGAACATCATGGTCGGCGCCTGGCTGCTCGCCGGCTACTTTGCGCGGCAGGGCGTCAGCTGGGACTCTGTCGGCGCCTACAACGCGGCCTGCTCGCAACTCAAGGGTGCGGAATGTCGCGCAGCACGCGCGAAGTATGCGTGGCGCGTCTATCGGCGCCTGCCCGGCATGCAGCCGGCGCGCCAGGCGAAGGCGCCGCCAGTTCAGCAGGTCGCCGCCGCCCCTCAGTCGGCCGTACAGCCGACCCGCTTCATCTTGTCCGCGAAGGTGTCTCCATGAACATGCGCCTCACGCGCCTGGCCGTCGCTCTCGGCTTCTCCGGCGCCTTGGTCCTGTCCACCGCCTCGTGTTCCCTGCTTCCGCGTGCTGCCGACGATCAGGCGGCGCCTTCCGTGGCCTCACGTCCCGCACAGCTGCGCGTGGTCCAGATGAACTTCGGGCGCGACGCCTACTTCGCCGCGTGCGCCGAGCCCGCCTGCCCGTCCGTGACGCAGAAGACCCTGCCCCAGGCTGAGCTGCGCCAAACGGTCGCTCTCGTTGCGCCCGTGCGGCCCGAACCCGCGGTGGTCGAGTCGTCTCCCGCGCCGCCACCTGCACCGGCACCGGCCGCCAAGCCGGCGCGGCCGAAGGTCGAAGAGATCCACATCCTGCTCACGTTTCCCTTCGCCTCCGCAGCGCTCACCGACACCGCCAAGGACACCCTGCGCCGCGCCCTGCCCACCGCGCGCGAATCCGACCGCATCGTGATCTCGGGGCGCACCGACAGCGTGGGCTCCGACGAAGTCAACCAGAAGCTCGCGCTGGCCCGCGCATTGGCCGTGCGCAACTACATGCGCGACGCGGTGCCGGACCTGCCCAACGTCATATCGATCGACGCCAAGGGGCGCTGCTGCTTCATCGCCCCGAACGACAACGAGGGCGGCCGAAGCAAGAACCGGCGCGTCGAGGTCGTCTTCCTTTCCACGGGGGTGATGTGATGGACAGGCCCATCGCGCGCCCTTCGCGGCCCCAATCCGCCGACACCTCGAAGGGCACGACCCCGGCCGTGCCCGCCGAGATGTCGGCTGCATCCCCGCAGCGTAGGCGCAAGCCCCGACCCGGATGGACGGCAACGATCGTCCGGAGTCAGAGCTTCGCCGAGCTGCGGCGCATCCAGAAATCCACGAACGACCCCGTCATCGATCTCAGCTACCTCGCCGACGCGTGCGTCGAGTTGGCCCTCGAGATCGGTGCGGACCAGATCGTGAAGCGGGCCATTGCCTCGTTGGGCACGGCTCGAACCACCACCTGACTGAAACCAACCTCTTGGAGAGAGTGCAATGCAAGCTGCAGCCTTCACCCCGACCCTGTCCCTGCCGTCCCGCAAGGTGATGATGGGCGCGGGCATCTTCCTCGCGTTCATCGCCAGCCTGATGGTCGCCGCGCCCAGCTACGCGCTGGACCTGGTGGCCTTCACCGGCATCACCGGCCCGCTGGTGTCCGCGCTGACCCAGCTGGCCGCGCTGGGCCCGGGCGTCAAGGCGCTCGTCGCCTTCGTCGGCTTCGTGGTCGCCTTCATCAGCCTGGCCGCCCTGCGCAACTTCGGCCCCGTCCTGTTCTACCTGGGCATGGCCATCTTCGGCGCCGTCGGCCTGACGATCGCCGGCGCGATCCTCGGCGCGGTCATCTGAGCCGTTCCGCTGGCAACGGCTAAGACAAGGGGAACGCGATGCAGTCGGACACCTACATCCCTCGGCGGCTCGATGACCAATGGAAGATCGGCTTCTGGGATGCCGATGTCGCGTTCCCCTTCGTCTTCTTCCTGTTCCTCGGCTGGATGTCCGGCACCAAGTGGGGCTTCGTGCTCTGCGCAGCTGCCGGCTTCTTCCTGAGCCGCTGGATCTCGCGCACCAAGGCAGACAAGCACCCGGCGTTCGCGATGCACTGGGCCTACTGGGCCCTGCCGACGAACCCGATCACCGCGTTGCGTGCCACCCCGCCTTCGCACATCCGCCGAATGGTCGGTTGAACCGTCGAGGGAACACCCACTCATGGACTTCTCCCAACACCAGAACGACCTTCGCGCACAGCGTCGGTCGAACCGAATCCTCGGAGCGATCGTCGGCGTGCAGTCGCTGACGATCCTGCTCTGCCTTGGCGTCATCGTGAGCATCGTCGGCTCCGACCGCACCGTCATCGTCCCGCCCAACATCGACAAGACCTTCTGGGTGACGAAGGAGAAGGCGAGCCGCGAGTACCTCGAAGAGATGGGGGGCTACGTCGCCTGGCTGATGCTCGACGTGACGCCCACCACCATCGACTGGAAGAAGAACCTCCTGCTGAACTGGGTCGCACCCGACCAGCACGCGGCGATGAAGACCAAGATGGACCTGGAGGCTGAGCGTCTGCGCGGCAACAACGCCTCCACCTTCTTCCTCGTCCAGCAGCTCGCCGCCGACGAGGCCAAGCAGTCCGTCGTCATCACCGGCCGGCTTCGCCGCCAGATCAACGGCGCCGACGTGAGCGACCCGGAAACCCGCTCCTACCTCGCCCAGTTCCAGTACGCGGGCGGCCGCGTCCACATCCAGTCCTTCAAGGAGATCCCGTATGCGCAACCTGGCCAACAAGTTCGCCTCGGCGCTGCTGATTCCCGCGACGCTGCTGCTCGCTAGCGCCACACCGGCGCACGCGCTGCAGCTCGTTGAGGCGACCGACGGGGTCTCCGTCGACGCGGTGCTGTCGCTCAAGGAGCCGACGCGCATCCGCATCGACGGCTCGCCGATCACCAACGTCTTCGGCAACATCTACTCGACCAACTGTGGCTCGTCGATGACGAGCAGCGCGCCTCCGCAGCCCGGCGCGAGCTCGAGCTCGAATGCGGCCGCCGGCGGCATCAATCCCGCCGGCGAGATCATCCTCGAGTGCGACACCGAGAAGGGCGAGATCTACGTTCGCCCGGTGGGGGGCCCGGGCAAACCGGTCAACCTTTTCATCTCCTCGCAGCACGCGACCTACACGCTGCTGCTGAAGCGATCGGACACCCCGGCCGACACGATCGTCATCCGCGACAAGACACCGCGCTTCGCGCGCGCTGACGCGAACGCGGGATCGCCCACCGCACGCACGCCGCAGCACGTCCGCGCGCTCAAGGGGATGCTGGTGGCGATGGCGTCGGACCGCCCGCCCACCGACGTGCGCGTCGAGGAAGTGAACCGGCCCATCCAGCTGTGGCAGGAGGCGAAGTTCTCGCTCATCCGGCTGTACGAAGGCCGCGGCCTCATCGGCGAGCGCTACATCCTGACCAACGTCTCCAACCAGGACATGGTCCTCGCCGAGCAGGAATTCGATCGCGAGCGCGGTGACGTCGTGGGTGTTTCGGTGGAGAACCACAACCTGCGGCCCGGTGAAAGCACCACCGTCTACGTCATTCGCCGGGGGTCCTGAGCATGTCCAAGTTCACCGACAACCTGCGCGATCGCGCGTCGGCCATCGCCGAGCGCATGTCGCCGCGCGCGAAGCAATGGACCGTCGCCGGCCTGGTGTGCGGCGGCGGCGTCGCCCTTCTGTGGGCCGTCTTCAGCGCGGGCTCGGGCGACAGCGCCCAGCGCGCCGCGGCGGCCTCGGCCAAGAGCGACGTCAAGCCCACCAACGTCGACATGATGGCCCCCGGGGCTCAGGTCAAGGACTCCGAGGTCTGGATCGGCAAGGCCGGCAAGGACCTCGAGGCGTACAAGGCCGACAAGGAAGAGCAGAAGAAGCTCAACCGCGAGGTCAGCGAACGCCAGCAGGAAGTCCTGCGCCGGCTGGCCGAGATGGAGAGTCGGCTGAAGGGCGGACCGCAGGCCGCTTCGTCGCCGTCAATGGGCCCGGCTGCTACGCCGCAGACGCCTCCGCCCGAGACCGCGCTGCCCCGGGCGACTGCATCTCTGCCGCCGGCGCCGCCCCCGCCGGTGGCCTATCCGCGCGGCGCCATGCCACCTGGCGTGCCTGCCAATGCGTCGCCCAGCGGCATCGACGTCGCCGCGACACCGCCGCAGCCGCAACTGATGCGGGTCACGCTCTCCACGCCAACCAAGGCCGGCGAAGGGCCTGACGCTGGCAAGAAGCCTCGCGACACGCTCGACAGCTTCCTGCCGATCAGCTTCACGCGGGGCCAATTGATCGGCGGCCTCGATGCGCCCACTGGCGGCCAGTCGCAGAGCAACCCACATCCGGTACTGATCCGCCTGTCGGACAACTCCGTGCTGCCCAACCGCTATCGCGCGGAGTACCGCGAGTGCTTTGTCATCGGCGCAGGGTACGGCGACATCAGTTCCGAGCGCGCCTACATCCGCACCGAGCTGCTGTCGTGCATCCGCACCAACGGCGATCCGCTCGAAGTGAAGATCCAGGGCTCCATCTTCGGCGAAGACGGCAAGGTCGGCATGCGCGGGAGGCTGGTGACCAAGCAGGGGCAGATGCTGGCCAACGCGCTTCTCGCCGGCGTGGTCAGCGGCATCGGCCAAGGCTTCTCGCAGGCCAATACCACCTACAGCACGTCGGCCCTCGGCTCCGTCGCGACGGCTTCGGGTGGCGATGCCTATCGCGCCGGCATCGGCTCGGGCGTGGGCAAGGCTTTGGATAGGTTGGCTCAGTACTACATCAAGCTCGCCGAGCAGACCTTCCCGATCATCGAGGTCGACGCCGGCCGCGAGATCGACGTGGTTCTGACCAAGGGCGTTCGCATCGACGGCGGCGCGCCCGACGCCGCCGCTGCGTCTCCGACCTCCTACCCCTCCCGCTCCGAGCCCTCGGAGCGCTACATGAAGGTGTCCAACGATGAAGAGTGAACGTCTTCTGGCGGCCGCGCTGCTGGCTGCCGCCTTCCATGGTGTCCATGCGGCTCCGAGCCAGGAAGAGGCGAAGCTGCTGGCCGCGCTGAAGAAGGCCTATCCCGCCACCAACTTCACGTCGGTGTCGGCCAGCGAGGTGCCCGGCATCTACGAGGTCTGGATGGGGCCGAACGTCGCCTTCGTGTCGCCGAAGAACCCGCGCTACTTCATCATGGGGCGCCTGCTCGACGCGCAGACCGCGACCGACGTCACCGGCCCGAAGCTCGCGCGCGCGCAGCAGTCCGCGCGCGTCGTCACGGAGACCTCCGAGAGCCCGGACAAGCCGATCGACACGAGCAAGCTGCCGCTGCAGGACGCGCTGAAGGTGGTGCACGGCACGGGCGCCCGCACCCTCTTCAGCTTCAGCGACCCCGCGTGCTCGTTCTGCCGCCGCCTCGAGCCCGATCTGGCCAAGCTGCCCGACGTCACGATCTACACGTTCGTGCTGCCCTTCCAGGGCCGCCAGCTCCCGCAGGCCGTGATGTGCTCGGCCGACCCGGTGAAGAGCTGGCAAGCCGTGATGCTGAGCGCCGACACCACCGGGCTGAACACGCAGGCGGATTGCGCCACGCCGCTGGATCGCAACACCGCCCTCGCCCGCCAACTGGGCGTGAACGGAACCCCCACGGTGTTCTACGCCGACGGCACGCGCACGACGGGCTACGTGCCGCTCAGCGAGATCGAGCGCCGCTTGGCCTCGGTCTCCGCGCCCGGCGTGCCCGTCGCCAAGGCGAAGACGTCAACGCAGGAGAAGGCGCAATGAACCGCCGCAACGCAATTCAGCCGCGCCGCCAGTCGCAGCCGGACAAGCTCGCGAGCCTCAAGGCCAAGGTCCGGCGCCATGCGTCGACGCGACAGCCGCAAGCCCCGCTGGAAGCGGCGACCTCCTACTTCGACTTCGGCGCCGGCCGCAACTTCAACACGATGGTGCTCGGCCGCTCCGGCTCGGGCAAGTCGGTCTTGCTGTCCGAGATCGTGTCTCGCATCACCGGCAAGGAGAACCCGCAATGAGCCGCATCGCCATCTCCAAGCTGCTCGTCCTCGCGCCGATCGCCGTCCTGGTCCAGGGCTGCGCGATCACCGGCCTCGACGGCGGCTCGAAGTATTCGTGCAAGGCACCCGAGGGCGTGCACTGCGATTCCGTGTCGGGCACCTACTACAACGCGATCCAGAACAACCTGCCGTCGCAACGACGCGCGCCATCGGCGCCGGCGGCCGACCTGGCGCCGCAGCCCGCCCCGCCCGGTGCCGCGGCGCGCAGCGCACCGGTGATGCTGAACACCGCCGCGCGCACTGCGCCAACGGAAGAAGGCACGCCGTACAACGCCGCGCCGCTGCGCGCGGCCCCGCGCGTGCTTCGCCTCTGGGTCAAGTCCTGGGAGGACGCCGATCGCGATCTGGTGGGCGAGAGCCTGGTCTACGTCCAGGTCGACAACGGCCGCTGGCTGGTCGATCACGTCCAGCGCCAGCAGCGCGACGCCTTCGCCCCCGTGCGCGCACCCAAGGTGCCCACCGGCGGCGGCGGCGCCAAGTCCGCCGCGGCGACGCCCGCTGGCCCGGCCGGCCAGGTGCCCAACCCCGGCGACGACTCGACTTCCATCACCCAGGCCCTGCGTGCGCTCCAAGGCCGCGCGCAGGCGAACCAGGACCAGTGACCTCCGAGGGCCGCCCCATGCTTCAGTCCTTCCGCCTCAACCTCTTCGGCAACGACTCCTCCCCCGGCAGCGAAAAGGCCGGTGGCGGCCTCTTCTCGTTCGGCGACAAGGACGAGTCCCCGGCCGACCAGTTCGCCAGCTGGCTGCCCTACATCTCCTACCTCGACGAAGAGCAGTTGTTCGTCAACAAGGATGGCATGGGCTTCATGCTGGAAGTCATGCCCCAAAGCGGTGCCGATGACCGCATGGTCGACGTACTGGTGTCGCTGTACTCGAACTGCCCTCCCGACACCGGCGTGCAGTTCCACCTCTTCGCCTCGCCGCACGTCTGCCCGCCGCTGCGCAAGTACGCCAACCTGCGCATGGAGGATCCCGACCAGATCCAGAAGGCGCAGGAGTACGGGCGCCCGGCGCGCAACGAGAACCTCTACCGCAAGCTCGCGCGCCGCCGCTTCTCCCACCTGGCGCACGGCGCGCACCACTCGCTCACGCAGGGCTTCCACTACACCATCCGCGACTTCCGCCTGATGGTGAGCGTCACGGTCAAAGCCGACCCGAACAACCTCTCCGATCGCGAGCGGATCATCGGCCTGCGCGACGGGATGGGCACCACGCTGCGCTCGGCGTCGCTTCCGAACAAGGTGTGCGACGCGGCCGACCTGATCAACTGGTGCTCGCTGTTCGTCAATCCCGATCGCATCGACGCTGCCACCGCTCCCGACCTTCACTACGACGACGGCCGCGAGCTGCGCGACCAGATCGTCGATCACGACACGATCCAGGACGCCCGCTCGAACGGCCTGCATCTGTGGAAGGAAGGCGCCGGCGACGGCCTCGACGTCCGCTTCTACTCCATCAAGTCGTTCCCTGAGCGTTTCGGCCTGTGGCAGATGGGCGCGCTGGTCGGCGACCTGATGCAGCCCGCGCTCCAGTACAGCTCGCCGTTCCTGCTGACGATGGGCGTCTACATCCTGGACCCCAACAGCACGAAGACCGTCGTGACGGCCAACCACGTGCGCGCAACGCAGAACGCCGGCAGCAAGATGGCGGTGGTCATGCCAGATGTCGCCAAGAAGGCGCGCGACTGGTCCGCGGCCGCCGACGCGATCGACACCGGCGGCGCGCTGGTCAGCATGTACCACCAGCTGGGCCTGTTCTGCCACCCGAACAAGGTCGCTCAGACGCAGGAGACCGCCAAGGCGATCTGGCGCGCGCGCGGCTTCGAGCTCAACGCCGACGTCTACAAGCACCGCCAGGCGCTGATCGCCAGCCTGCCGATGACGCTGTCGCCGGCCTTCCACGGCGACCTGAAGAAGATGAAGCGGGTCACGCGCAAGACGATGGCCAACGCCATCCACCTCGCGCCAGTGCTCGCCGAGTGGCGCGGCACCAAGACGCCCACCCTGGTGTTCGCCGGCCGCCGCGGCCAGCTGCTCACGCTCGACCTCTACGACAACGACGGCAACTACAACGCCGCCGTCATCGGCTCGCCGGGCTCGGGCAAGTCGGTCCTGCTCAACGAGCTGGCCTGGTCCTACCGGGCCATCGGCGCCAAGATCTGGATGCAGGACCTGGGGCGCTCGTTCGAGAAGCTCTGCCGCAAGGCGGAAGGCACCTTCATCGAGTTCCGGCCCGACGTCGAGATCTCGCTGAACCCGTTCCCGCTGGTCACCGACATCAACGAGGACATCGACATGCTGCTGCCGGCCATCGCCAAGATGGCCTCGATGAAGCAGCTCGACGAGGTCCAGATGAAGGCGATCTCGGCGATGTTGCTCAAGCTCTGGGCCAGGTACGGCCAGGACCTGGACATGACGATCCTGCGCGACGCCTTCGTCCCCGGGACGATCGAGGAGCTGGGCATCAAGGAAGACCAGCGCGTGCGCGACCTGGCCGTCATGCTCAACCCCTACGCCAAGGGCGGCCAGTACGCGCGCTTCTTCAGCGGCCGCAACACGATCGACTTCTCCAACGACTTCGTGGTCATCGAGAGCGAGGAGCTCAAGCGCAAGCCCGACCTGCAGGCGGTGGTCAACATCATCCTGTTCCACGCGATCACCCGCGAGATGTACCTGACGCGCAACCGCAAGAAGGTCTGGTTCATCGACGAGCTCAAGCAGCAGTTGGGCGACTCGAGCGAGAACGACGTGGTGATGGCCGCGGCGATCGACGAGGCGGCGCGGCGCGCCCGCAAGTACGGCGGCAGCCTCGTGACGGCGACCCAGAACGGCGACGACTACTTCACCTCGGCACAGATGGAGTCCGCACTGAAGTGCTCGGACTGGACCTTCCTGCTGCGCCAGAAGCCCGAGTCGATCGAACTGCTCGCGCGCACGGGCCGCTTCTCGATGGACGAGCCGAAGAAGCGGCTGCTGAACTCGCTGCGCATGGAGCCGGGCGTCTTCTCCGAGTGCTACATCACCTCGCCCATCGGCGAGGGCGTCGCCAGGACCATCCTGGACCCGTTCTCGCACCTTCTCTTCAGCAACAAGCTCGACGACAACGCGCCGCTGGATGCTTTGCGCAAGCAGGGCCTGTCCATCGACGACGCCATCACCGAACTGCTGCGCCGCCGGGGGCATGCCGTATGAAGGCCGTCATCACCACGCTGATCGTCTCGATCTTCGTCACCGCGGCCGCGCTGCTGGCCTACGACCGCCTTGTAGTCAAGCCCGGGCAGGTCATCGGCATCGTCGACATCGCCGATGTCTATCGCAGCAAGGAAGCGGAGTTCGCGGCGCTGCTCACCGCCAGCAAGTCCGACGAGGATCGGCAGCGCGCCTACGCGCAGGCGCAGTCCTTCGGCGAGCGCCTGGACCGCGCCCTTCGCGAGATGCCCGCCGAATGCCGCTGCATGGTCGTTGTGAAGTCGGCCGTGGCGGGTAGCTGGTCGAACGCCGTGGACCTGACCGCCGCGCTCAAGGCCAAGGTGGGTGCCAAGTCGTGAGCACGTCTACCGTCACGCCGACCCGCCTCAGCCTCGGCCCGTGGCTGATGTACGGCGTCCGCCAGATGCGCGCCGACCTCCGGCGCCGCTGGTTCGTCTTCGCTGTCGTCGGCCTGGTCTGGGCTCTCGCCCTCGTGCGGCTCTTCGTTCACCACGTGCCGGTCCTGCCGATCCTCTTCAACTGGACGCCGAGCCTGCCCTACAAGGTGGCGGTGGTGGACTACGGTTCGGCCCTGCTTGCGCGCGGCGACCTGGTCGTCTACTCCTTCGATGGTCCGGCCGGCCAGGGCGCCTATCCGGGCCTGCGTCATCAGGCCCTGTTCAAGCGTGTCGCCGGCGTCGCCGGCGATGTGGTGACCGTTCAGGGGCGCGACGTGTTCGTGAACGGCGCGCTCGTCGGCCGCGCCAAGACCCATGCGTTCGATCGCCGCCCGCTCGAGCCGATCGCGCCAACGGTCATTCCGGCTGGCCAGCTCTACGTTCAGGGGACGAGCATCGACAGCTTCGACTCGCGCTACAGCCTCAGCGGCCTCGTGCGCGTGCAGGACGTCCGGGCCAAGGTCATCCCCATCCTCTGAGGTTCGACATGCGCCGCTACCCCCTGCTGCTTCTCATCTCCCTGTGTGGTTCTGCCTTCGCCCAGGCCCAAGGCGGGCGCGTCGAGTTCCAGGACGACGTTCCGATCGACACCTACCTGGCCCTGCTGGCCCAGGTGGCGCCGCCGGCGCGCGATGGTGCCGAGGCGTACATGGCGGCGTTCCGCTCCCGGTGCGGCCGATCCCTGCGCGCCGTCGAGCTGCGGCGCGCCCTCGCTGAGGGCAACGGCGACCCGGTGCTGATGGGCATGATCCGCGCCTCTCACGAGCGAGACACGGCGGCGATCCAACGCCTGGGCGGCTCGATCTCCTGCCCGGGCAAGTGACATGCGCTTCCCCAGGCTCTGCGTTCTGTTCGTCGCCGTGCTCGGCCTGACGCCGCTCACCCGCGCTGAGAACCTCGGCACCATCGGGCCGACCTACCCGATCGCCGAGAAGAGCCTGCTCGAGGTCATCATGGCGCGTCTGCGCGCCAAGGAAGCCAGCGGCGAGCTGAAGAAGCTCGAGCAGGAGGCGCGCGATCGCGCGGCGTTCGCAGTGAACAACCCGAAGCCCGTCTCCGGCCTCCGCCGCGCCGAAGCGCCCCGCACCTTCTACTTCGACCCCAGCTTCACGTTGCATACCAACGTCGTGGACGAGCGTGGTGCGGTCCTCTTTCCAGCCGGCACTCGGAAGAACCCGCTCGAGGTGGTTTCCCTGTCGAAGCACCTGCTGTTCTTCGACGCGCGCGACCCGCGCCAGGTTGCGCGAGCTCGCGAGCTGATCGATCACTACCAGGGCAAGGTGAAGCCGATCCTCGTGGGCGGCAGCTACATGGACCTCATGAAGCGCTGGAACAAGCAGGTGTTCTACGACCAGGACGGCACGCTGGTGCGCAAGTTCGGCATCACCGCGGTCCCGGCCATCGTGTCTCAGGAAGGCCAACGCCTTCGCATCGACGAGGTGCCCGCCAAATGATGCTGCTGCGTCGCTTCTTCTTCGCCCTCGCCGTGCTGGCGGCATCGCATTCCGCGTTCGCGGCCGGCATGGCCACGTGTACCGGCAAGTTCCCGAACCCCATCACGGACATTTGCTGGTCCTGCATCCTGCCCATCACGATCGGCACCACGACGATCGGCAACTTCGGTGGCCAGGAGGACAACGACGGGAACCCGGGCAGCCCGGTGTGCACCTGCGGCGTCAATCCGGTGGTCGGTCTGACCATCGGCTTCTGGGAGCCCGCGCGCCACGTCGAAGCCGTGCGCAAGCCCTTCTGTCTGCCCTCGCTCGGCGGTCTCAACCTCGACCCGGGCATCCCGGCGCCCGAGGCCGCGCGCTTCACGCGCGCGGAGGGTGATGGCGATGGTGGCTCCTTCTACCAAGCCCACTTCTACACGAACCCCGTCCTGTACTGGATGGAGGTGGTCGCCGACTTCCCGTGCCTCGAGAAGGGCAGCTTCGACGTCGCCTACATGACCGAAGTCGATCCCCTGTGGAACGACGACGAGCTCACCCTGCTGCTGAACCCGGATGCCGTCCTGTTCGCAAACCCCATCGCCATCGCCGCCTGTGCGGCGGACTGCGTGGCGGCCACGACCGGCTTCGGCCTTAACTCGCTGTTCTGGTGCTCGGGTTGCCAGGGTGGCATCTACCCGCTCGACGGCCAGGTCCAGTACCACATGGGCGGCGTGCGCACCGCGGCGCTGCTGGCCCATCGGCTCACTGCCAAGATGCACCGCGAACTCATCGCCTGGGGGTGGCACGGCAGCAAAGGACTGTGCGGGCCGTACTTCGAGCCGGTGATGGACAAGACGGCCTACAAGACCAACCTCACCTACCCCATCCCCTCGACGGACAAGCTCGACGGGAAGTGCTGTCAGCCGTTCGGTCGAACGACTGTGCTGTGGGGCGCCGGGAAGGAGTACCCGGTCCGCGGCGAGGACTTCGCCTTCATGCTCTTTCGAAAGCGGAACTGCTGTGTTGGCTACTGAACATCGTCTTCGCCTGCTCACGGCAGTCGCGCTCTGCATGGGCCTGGCCGGCTCGCCGCCGGCGAGTGCCCAAGCCCAGAAGAGCCCGGTGACCGAGGCCGACATCGCCCGCGCGGCGCGCAGCCAGCCGGTCATCACCGACAAGGACATCGATGCCGCGGCGCGCAAGAACCGCATGCCCACCGAGGCCGAACTCGCGCGCGTGCCTGTTCCAGTGACCCCGCGCATCGACGCGCTGCCGCAACCCCAGTCTCAGCGGAAGATCGACCTGGGCGCTATCGCCGGCGGGTACGACGCCATGGGACAACCGGACCCGGCAAAGGGTTCGCTGCCTGTCGGGCCCACGCTGCTCGTCTTCGTCAGCTTCTCGATGCCGGAAACCTCGCTCGGTCGCCTCGTCGACCAGGCGGCTCGCACCGGCGCAACGCTCGTTCTGCGCGGCTTCGTCGAGGACTCGCTGCAGAAGACCGTGAGCCGGGTGCAGCGCGTCATCGGAACGCGCAAGGTGGGCTTCCAGATCGATCCGCAGGCCTTCGATCGCTTCTCGATCACGGCCACCCCCTCGTTCGTGCTGATCAAGGATGGCGCCGTGCCTGCCCCCTGCGCTGCCGGGACCTGCTTCGACACCTCGAGCTACGCCTTGGCTGCCGGCGACGTCAGCGTGGACTACGCCCTGCGCTTCATCCAGCGGACCGCACCGAGGTTCTCTCGCGAGGCGGAAACCTATCTCTCGAAGCTCAAGGGAGGCTGAGCATGCTCTTCAAGCGCGTGATCGTCTGGATCATGGTCCAAGCCCTCCTGATCGTCCAGACCACCGCCTTCGCGCAGTCGTCCCACGACCAAGGCGTGTCCGCCGGGCAGTCGGCAAACACCACGATCCGCGGGCTGGTCAACCAACCTTCGGCGAACAGCGTCGTGCCCGGGTACACCACGACGCCCCCAGAGGCATCGCTGGCGGGCCGCCCCGCCCTGGGCTCGGACATCAACGCGAAGCTCGCCGCCTGCGCCGCGACGCCGAACGACCAGACGTGCCAGGCGCTCAGGACGGCCATCAATTCTGCGAACACGCCGCGCCCCACGATCTCGCCAAGCGACCCATCGGTGGCGGCTGCCTCGCAGATCGCGCGCAACCCATCGCTGAACCTCGGCGATCTGTCTGCCTACTACAGCGGCTGCACGACCACGAATTCGACCATCGCAGCGCACACCGAGACGCGCACGTGCGCGCGCTACGTCGCCGCTGGCAGCTACAGCTGCTCAAACTCGCTGAACGTCGCGGTGACGCGGTCGGCCAACTGCACGCCGGGCGACTGGTTCGCCCAGGCGACGTCCGGCTCTACCGCCGTGGCCGCCCAGTGCCTCCCTGATCGCGCCGACACCCAACAGCACTTCCGGGTCACCAGCAACGGCAATCCGCTCGCGTTCTTCGACGTCGACATGACGCGGCCGGTCATCACGCCGCAGAAGGTCGCCGTCATCGGCACGTCCTACAGCTTCCCGAGCTTCACGCCGACGGAGACCGCCGTCTTCGTGGCCGACAGGAGCTGCACCGGCGACACCTGCAGCCTCACGGCCATGATCGCGAACGATCCTTCCGTGTCCTGCACCGGCGGCTGGGAGGACATGACGTGCGTGACGATCCACCCTTTCCTGGACGTCTACGCCGCCTGCCCCGCGGGTACGCAAAGCGGCGACAACCTGGTGAGCACGACGTGCTCTGGGGGCGGCGACAGCATGTCCTGCACTAGCAGCCCGCTGACCACGTCCACGTGCTACGCGCCCAGCGCCACCTTCTCCGGCACCGAGGCGACCGACACCACGGGCACGTACGCCTCGCTCTACTGGAACGCGAGCTCAACGCGAGCCATCGTGGGCTGGGCCCCTAACCCTGCCTACGGCCCGATCCCGCAAATGCGGCTGACCTACACGAAGCCAGCCACCACCAGCACGACCGCCGACAGCTGGAACAACCAGTGCCCCACGCTCGCCGGCGACGGTCGCTGCTCGGTGGCCACCACGCCGGTGTGCGTGGACGGCCCGGCCACGAAGATGGTCGATGGCGTTCCGGTGACGCGCGACTGCTGGCAGTACCAGAGCACGATGACCTGCAGCAGCACCTACACGGCCGACCAGTGCGCCCCGCTGGTGGCGTCCGGCTGCACGCCCATTTCTTCGACTTGCACCCGCACGAACGCCGCCACCGGCAACTGCGAGGCGTACCAAGACCAGTACTCCTGCACCGTGCCCAACGAGACCGTCACCCAGGCCAGCAACTGCCCCAGCAACGTGTTCTGCCTGCAAGGCAACTGTTTCAACATCTCCTACACCGGCGACGCCGACTTCGGCCGCTCGATGTCGATGCTCGAAGCCGCGCGCGAGGCCGGCGTCTACCTCGACACCGACAAGATGACCGTGTTCAACGGCGAGGCTCGCTTCTGCCGCGATCGCCTGCTGAAGAACTGCTGCGCCTCGGATGGCACCGGCGGCGGCATGAGCAATCAGAGCATGTTCGGCGTCGGCTCGAGGCTGGTGTTCGACGCGCTGATGAGCGGCCGCAACTTCGACTACGTGCGGCAGGGCTTGATCGCCTTCCTGACCGCGGAGACCTCTTTCACCGCGAGCGCCGGCATCGGCGCCTACGGCATCACCGTCGAGTTCTTCACCGGCGATGCCGTCGTGACCACCACGGGCAATATCCTCTACTCAGGCGCCATCTCCGAATCGACGGGGATGGTCGTCGCCTTTGACCCGTGGACCCTGGCGATCGCCGTGGTGATCACGGTCGTGCTCTCGGCCATGTCGTGCAACTCGGACGAAGCTGTCACCGCGCTCAGCGAAGGCGCCCACCTGTGCCACAGCTTGGGCAACTGGTGCTCGAGCTGCATCCGGATCCTTGGCAGTTGCGTCTCTTGCATCGAGCACACCACCGGCAAGTGCTGCTTCAACTCGCTGCTGGCCCGCATCGTCAACGAACAGGGCCGGTCCCAGGTCGCAAAGGGATGGGGCTCAGCGCAGAACCCCGACTGCTCTGGCTTCACGATCGCTCAGTTGCAGTCCCTCGACTTCGCGCGCATGGACTTCACCGAGTTCTATGCGTCGCTGGTCGCCAAGAGCCCGAACCTCACGACGCTGCAGAACAACAGCGCCTCGAAGATTCCTGCCTGCTACTACGGCCAAGGAAAGTGCTGACCATGAAGCGCCCTCTCGTCGTTCCAGCTCTCGCCCTCGCGGCGGCAGCGAGCGTCCACGCTCAATCCAGTGACGCCGGCCGCGTCCCGGTCGCGGACGTGCGCGTGCTCATGGCCGCTGCCATCGACTCCAACGACGGCACCGCGCGCGGGATCCTCGCCGGAAAGGACGCTGAGAACATCACCCGGTTCTTCCAGGCCACGGGCCCCATCCTGATCGACGTCACCACGGTCAAGCGCTATGCCGAGGCGGGCTGCAGTCGCCTGCGCGTTGCGTTCAGCCAGGACGGTGTCCACGCGTCCGAGAAGGCTGCCCCTACCCGCAAGGCCGTTGCCTTCGGCATCAACATCTGCCGCGACGGCAAGCCCCCGAAGTCCCTCTCGTGAGGATCTGATCATGCGAACGCTGCTTGTCCGCCTTGCCCTCCTGGTCGGCCTGGTCGCTCCGGCCTTCGGCCAGACATCACCCGATGCGCCCGCAGCGGCCGTCGCCTCTGCCGCATCGACCGCGCCCCGGTATCTCTTCTGGGATGACTTCCGCCGCGGATGGCACTTCTACGAGGACCCGGAGGTCGAGGTTCAGCCCGCGCCGGCGCCTCCGCCCAAGCCCATCCCACAGAAGCCCGAGGCGAAGCGCCGCGACACGCGAGCTCCCGAGCTGATCGAGTTCGAGCAGTTGCAGAAGCGCCTCGAGGAGTACCGCAACATCGCGATCATCCGCCCCACCGAAGACAACGTGCGCCGGTACATGCAGCTGGAGGCGCAGGTGGTGCGCCAGGCCAGCTACTTCTCCGACGTCGCCCAGCGCGTCGCGTGGGCCACCCCCGACCTCGACATGACCTTGCAGGGGCGTCCCGTCAACTCGCGCGCCATCGAGGTCTTCGACCGCGAGCAAACCACGTCCCGCGTGCAGTCCCTGGCCGACCTGTCGCGCTCGCACGTGCTGTTCTTCTTCTTCCGCTCGGACTGCCCCTACTGCCACGCGTTCGCGCCCACGTTGGAAGCCTTCCAGGCGCGCTACGGGATCCAGATCGTGCCCGTCAGCGTCGACGGCAAGGGCCTGCCCAACTTCCCGAACTTCCGCCGCGACAACGGCATTGCCCGAACGCTGCAGGTGACGCAGGTTCCCGCCGTCTACCTGGCCGAGCCCTTCACCGGAAAGATCACACCCATTGGCTTCGGTGTGCTCAGCGAGTCCCAGCTCCTCGAGCGCATCGCTACGGTGGCTTCGCCTGGCGCAGAGGCCTACGCCCCGTCCGTCACGCGCCGCGTCAACCTGCAATAGGAGGCCCTATGTCCGTTCGATCCATCTTCGGCAGGCTGATTGCGCTCGTCACGGCCTACTCGATCGCCTTCGCTGCGCCCCTTGCCTACGCCGCCGACCTCAACGGCGAGGTGAACAACATGTTCAACAGCCTCGGCGCCATCGGCAACTACACCGCACCCGGCGCGTTCAAGGGCCAGACCTTCAACACCTACACGGGCGGCAACCTCTACCTGCGGTCCCCGAACAAGACCTACCAGCTCGCAGCCATCCAGTTCCCGTCGGCCAAGGGCGGCTGCGGCGGAATCGACCTCTTCGGTGGATCGTTCTCGCACATTTCGGCCACCGAGTTCCGCAACATGCTGCGAAACATCACGGCCGCGCTGCCAGGCATCGCGTTCCAGCTGGCGCTCGAGGCGGTCTCCCCTCTGCTGGGTGGCCTGACGAAGTGGGCGAAGGGCCTCGAGACTTGGATCAACAACTCTCGCATCAACTCGTGCGAGACGGCGACCGCTCTTGTCGCCTCCGCGGCTGAGGCTGTCGGCTATGACTCCCAGCGGGCGTGCGCCAAGCTCGCGATGCAGATGGGCCTGGAAACCGACATCGACTCAGCGATGCGGCGGTGCGCTTCCGACAGCGCATCGATCCTTGCGTCGGCTCGCACCAGCGGCGACCCCAACCTGGTCGCGCAGGCGCCGTTCGTCGGCAACTTCACTTGGCAAGCGCTGAAGTCGATCGACACGCTCGATGATCCTGCGCGAGAGCTCGTCATGAGCATCGTGGGCGCAGTGATCTTCCAGCCCGAGTCTGCGAATCGAGACCCTGAGTACATCGGCCCGAGCATCACCACAGTCGCGCAGCTGCTCTATGGGCAATCCGATGCGGGCGGGGGCAACGTCAATCTCCAAGTTCTTCGTTGCAACAACTACACCGACTGCGATGTGGTGACCCGTTCCAACACCTATGTGCACGAGCCGCTCACCAAGAAGGTGTCGGACATCATGCAGCTCATCTCGGACAACATCCGCACTCGGACCGCCATTCCGAACAACTCGGCCGCCGTCGGCTTCGTGAACAGCACGAGCATCCCGGTGTGGCGGATGCTGGCCATCGGCAACACGATCCCTGGTTCCGGCCTGGCCGAGATGATGATCGGCAACTACCGCGAGGTCGTGGCGGCGGACTACGCGTTCACCTTCCTCAACCAGTTCGCCAACGTCGCCGTCTCGGCGCTCACGAAGCGCTATCGCCTCACGCCACGGCAGACCGAACTGGCTCAACTTCAGCGAAGCGACGTTCAGAAGTTCATGAGCCAGCTGCAACAAGAACAGGCCACCATGTACAAGAAGGTCACGGCAGTCTCGACCGTGGCAACCGACCTCGAGCGGCTGGAGCGAAACATCCGCTCGAACCTCTCGAATCATGCGCTGGACATGCTCGGCTACGCGTCGCTGAAGTAGCCCTCAAGAACGAGCTGGAGAACACGCCATGTGGGAGATCTTCGCCTACCACAACTCCGAGGCACTCGCGGGGATCTTCAACGCGATTGCCGCGATCATGGCCTCAGGCACCTACCTGAGCGCGGTGGCGGCCGTGGCCTTCTGCGGCTTCGTCGCCGCGATGGTGGCCTACATGTTCCAGCCGGAGAAGCTTCAGGGCTGGAAGTGGATCGGATCCGTCGTCCTGATCTATGGCGTGCTGTTCGTGCCGCGCGTGACCGTTGCCGTTGTCGACAAGACGGGCGGCACGCCGAACCGCATCATCGCCAACGTGCCCTTCGGAATGGCGGCTCTCGGCGGTCTCACGAGTTCGATCGGCAACTCGATCACCGAGCTCTTCGAGACCGCCTTTCAGACCTTGCCGGGTCCGGGCGCGCTTCCCCCGGAGCTGGCGTATCAGCAGAACGGGCTGATGTTCGGCAGCAGGCTGATTCAAGAGTTGCGGCGCACCTCGCTGCCTGATCCCGGTGTCCGAACCGACCTCATCAACTTCGTCAACAACTGCACCGCTTTCGACATCGCCGACGGGACCATCTCGCCGACTGCCTTCTCGGAGTCATCTGATCTGTGGTCGATGATGGCCTTCACCAATCCCGCCCGGTTCAGCACTATCACGAGCGCCGCTGGTGTGACCACCAACACGTGCGATGCGGTCTACGCGTCGATCGGCGCGCGGATCCCTGCGCAGGTCAACACGTTGACCCAGCGACTCTCGTCGCGTCTGAACCCTTCGCTCACCAGTCTCGCGGCACAAGCCGCGTTCGTGAACCAAGTTCCCCAGGCCTTTATCCGCTCTCAGATCTCGAGCGCGGCGTCGACGGCCGCCGACATCATCCGCCAGAACGCCCTCATCAACGCGATCAACGACGCTGGCGAGCTCGGTTGTCAGAAGATCAACGACCCGTCCTGCATGATGATGGCCACTGGCCGCGCTTCGGCCGTCGCTTCCCAGAACGCGGCGTGGATCAATGGCGCAAAGATCGCAGAGCAGGCTCTGCCGGTCGTCCGTAATGTCGCCGAGTCGATGTGCTACGCGGTCTTCCCTCTCGTGGTTCTCTTGCTGTTTCTCTCCAGCGGCAGAACCACGCTGATGATCATCTCCGGCTATGCCATTGCGCTGATCTCGATTCAGCTCTGGCCGCCGCTCTTCGCGATCCTCAACTACATGGCCACGCTGTACGCGCAGATCGACCAGGCCGCGGCCGCGGAGATCGGCGGTGGGGTGAAGGCGCTCTCTCTGCAGACCGCGTCGCCCATCTACTCCAATGCCGTCTCCGCGCAGGCTGTCGTGTCCTACCTGATCATCGGCATTCCGATGCTGGCGTACTCGCTCGCGAACCGGCTGGTCAACTTCGGGTCCGCGGTCATGGGAGGCTTGCAGGGCCTGTCGTCATCGTCGCTTTCCGGGAGCGCATCTGCCGCTGCCGCAATCGGCAACAGCAATCTCGGCAACGTGACGATGGATCAACGGAACGTGACTCCGACGAGTTCGAATCCGTATGTCACCAGGGAGCAGGACGATTTCGCGAATTGGAAGACGCACGACAACCACGGTCGCACCGCCATTTCGTTGCTGAAGAACGAAGGAATCACGGCGCAGGTTGTGACGGCTCGCGTGACCCAGGACGACGTCGAGGCTGCGAGCAAGACCGCCTCCGCGGCCAAAGGCGAGGTCATCAGCGCAGGTACGACGCAGGCTGCGTCGCTGAGGGAGGGTATGGACAAAGTGCGGCAGCGGGTGAATGCCGCTCGGTCCAATGCCGGCCAAGGTCTCGCAGGTTACGAAGAGGTGGGAAGGAGCTTCGATCAGTTCTGGTCCGAGGCCAATCGAATCTCGAAGGCCACCGGCGTCGACGCGGGGCAAGTGGCTGACACGATGCTCCGGTTTTCCATGATGCCGGAGGCGTTCGGCATGGGCGGCGGCGTCGCAGTCGGGAAGCGCTACAACGTCTCCGTTTCCGATACCGACAGCAAGGTTCTTGACCACGCCAACCAAGACACCGGCAAGGTGTCCAAGTCCTTTGGTGACAAGTTGACCCACGACCGAAGCTTCCTCAACACGCTTTCTTCAGAAGGCAAGGCCGGATCTTCCCTCGCGTCGGACTTGTCCACTGCTGGGCAACGGAGCGACGTGGCCGAACGCCGCTATGCAGAGGCGGTTTCTCGGTTGCAGGAGGTCCGCCAGGCCTATCAGCTCGGCTACGGCTATTCGCGAGATCTCGCAGCCGACCCGGTCAACTCGTCAGCTGTGCTCGAGAGCGAGCGCGTTGCTGCTCAGTTCCGTGGCAGCCCGCAGGCCTTGGCTGCGCACATGGCATCGCACCTTGGAAACTTCTCCACGAACCCGGCGCGCCCGACGACGGGCGCCGGTCTTCCCAGTGGCTTCTCCGACGTGCAGGAAACGTTCCTACGCCAGTCCAAGGACTCGGAAGTCAACCCCGACCTCTATTCCCTCAAGGCAGCCAACGACGGGAAGATCCGCTCCCAGCGACTGGGAGAGCCGGGAGCGCCGCCGAGCCCCTCGTCGCCGGGCCTGGCGCCCATGCCAGGGTCGCCCGGCCCTCTGCCGGGCGCTGATGGTCGAACTCCCCAACAGTTTCGCGATCACGTCACTGAGCGCGGCGATGCGCATCACAAGAACAACGACGATTGGATCGGTGGCTTTGAAAAGCGCCAGCATCTCAAGCGAGACAGCAATGGGCACCTGATCGTCGACTACAGCCTGGTTGGCCGGTCCGGCGCAATGTTCGGCGCCGATGTCTACGACACCGCCGCGCAAGCCGAGGCAGCTGTGAGGAAGGCCACTACGACGAAGGCGCCTGACGGCACGAGCCCGCGGGAGCAAGCCATCAAGGCGACCCCAGAAGTGCCGAACATGCTACCGAAGGGTCGAAGCCGACCCCGAGGCAACTAGCGAGGGCCGGAATCTTCTACCGGTCCCGCAATGGGGTGTCGTGGGTGCCACGCCAGAGGGGTATGTCCTCTCGCGCTAGCTTGCGGCCGGACGATCCACCCTTCTTGGCCGCGCCCATCCAACTCGCGATGGCCCAGGTCAGCACGAAGAAGAAGATGCCGGCGCCGATCGCGGTACCAACCGTGCGACCGTCCGCAACGGCAATCACGCCTTGCGCCAAGGCGACAGCGCCAGCTGCGATCAATGGTTTCATGGCATCAAGCTTCAATCGATCCTGAGAATGCTCGGTAGTTATACTACTTCAGTCGTTTAGTCAAGGGCCCAGTCGATGAACCTGCGCGCAGCAACCGTTCTGGCCTTCTTGGTCATGTCTTTCGCTCAAGCGGCGCACGCGGTGGCCTTGCGTCTCAACAAGGCGACGGATGACTCCGTGTGCGATCTTACGCACGACACCAACTACGTTCTTGGACAGAGGACCCTCGTCCCCGCTGTCGCTTCGAGCAAGGATCAGATCGATGCCTTCTTCCGGCTCGCGGGCGAATTCGTTGCAACCAAGTGCCGCAACGGTCAGATCCTGATGCTGCAGGGCTCATCGTCGAGTAACACCGATGTCCGGTCATTGACTGCTGTGGCGGAGGCATCCTGTGCCGTCGCCTCGATCACGCGGACCGAAACAAGCATTCCATTCGGAGATCGCGCACTTCCCGCCTTTGACCTTCGCTGCACAATCCTGAAGCATGACGAACTCGTCTCCAGACTGAACGAGCTCGAGAAGACCGATCCGATGGAGAGCCTGAAAAGCCGCATGTTCGAGGCGGTGAAGAGGGCCGAAGGATCCGCTCCCTCCGGTCCGAACGGAGTCGCCAAGAAGGATTGCGGCAAGGTGACGTTGGGCACCCTGTTCGGCGGCGGCAGCTGCAAGTAGCTCTCGCGCCACTGGCTCGCACCAGCAGCATCTTCGTCGCAAGTCGACCGGAACTTTCGGGGGGTCGTAGCGCCCGCCTTTCCGTTGGCGGTCCACGCACCTCGCGATCTATTGTCTTGGCCTCAGCGTAGGCCTCATGCAAGGAGATCGCGATGTCCACCACCGCCCCAACCGAGCCGCCCGAGCTCACCCCAAGCGCACCACCCCGATCTTCTGACCAGGCCGGTTATCCCGGTGTCGTTCTCGAGGTTCTTCGCGAGATGCGCGAACAGCGCAATGCGTTCGAGCGGTCGGCCGACCTCGCCGCCAAGGAGCGTAAGTCCGAGCGGCGCTGGCGCACCTTCTTCCAGGCGATGTTCTTCGGCGCGCCGGTGGTCCTCGGCATCCTGTACTTCCTCTTCTTCCTCAACACGGCCGGCTTCCGCTGGGGCCCCTTCGGCAACGTGGTCGGCGTGGTTCGCATCGAAGGTGCGATCGGATCGAGCGAACGCGCCTCAGCCGAGAACATCATCCCGGTGCTCGAGAAGGCCTTCAGCAACCCGAACGTGAAGGGCGTGGTGCTTCACATCGACAGCCCTGGGGGAGCGCCCGTGGAAGCAGAGCGCATCTCGACCGCGATCAACACGCTGAAGGCCAAACACAAGCAGGAAGTCGTGGCCGTCATCAACAACATCGGTGCCAGCGCCGCCTACATGATCGCGCTGAACGCCGACAAGATCATCGCGGCCAAGTACTCGTTCGTCGGCTCCATCGGCGCCATCATGGCGCCCTGGCAGCTGGACAAGGCGATCGCCAAGGTCGACGTCGCGCAGCGGGTCTATGCATCCGGCAAGCTGAAGGCGTTTCTCAATCCCTTCACCCCGGTTAGCCCGGAGGTGGATCGCAAGGCCCAACAGCTCGTCGACCAGATGGGCGGCTTCTTCTTGGCCGAGGTGAAAGCCAAGCGCGCCGCCCAGCTGAAGTCGGGCGTAGACGTCGGCACCGGCGAAGTCTGGCCCGGGCCCGAAGCGAA
>CAYVXO010000050.1:6910-28636 GCA_964454485.1 uncultured Rubrivivax sp. | reverse complement strand
GCCGTACATGCTGCTCGCGGAGGGGCGTCTCCACGCGGTAGTGGCTGCGGATCTCTTCCTCGAAGTTGCGGAGGTGGTCGATCAATCCGGGATTGGGGGACTCGTCCGGGTCGTGCTCTTCCCACCAGGAGCGCTGGTGGGCGCCGAGGCGGCGGCACGCTCGCTGCGAGTGGCCGACGCCCGCGCCGCGCTGGCGTTGGCGCACGCGGCCGCGGTCCGCGCCGGCATCGGCGCGCTGCAGGCCGAGGTGGCCGAGGCGGCCGCCAGGCTCGAAAGGCCGGCGGCACGGCGGCGCGCCGGCAGCGGATGGCGGCCGTTGCGGCTGGACGAGGTGGCGGCGCTGCACGCGTCGGGCGCGCTCGTCGTCGACGCCTGCCGGCGCGGCCTGCACGCCGGACCGGAGGGGCTGTCGCTGGCACGCCGGCCGGTGCTCTTCACGCTGCTGCGCGTGCTCGCCGAAGCCTGGCCGCACGAAGCCGACCGCGAAAGCCTCATCGCGCGCGCCTTCCGCCAGCAGGTGCCCGACGAGACGCACCGCGCGCGCCTGCGGGTCGAGATCGGCCGCCTGCGCCGCCTCGTCGCGGCGCACGCCACGGTCGAGGCCAGCGCGCGCGGGTTCCGGCTGCAGGCACACGGCGCGCGGCCCGTCGCGCTGCTGGCGCCGCCGGTCGAAGGCGAGGCGGCCGAACTGCTGGCGCTGCTGGCCGACGGCGCGGCCTGGTCCACCTCGGCGCTGGCGCTCGCGCTCGGTGCCAGCCAGCGCGCGGTGCAGCGTTCGATGGCCGAACTCGAAGCCGCCGGCCAGGTGCGCGCGGTGGGGCAGGCGCGCGCACGGCGCTGGCTGGCGCCGCCGCTGGTCGGATTCACGACGATCTTGTTACTCCCCGCCGCGCCGCCGTCTGGCTAGATTGGCGCCATGCGCTGCACCGCGGCGCGACCCGAAGGAGCCTGCACATGAGCGATGACCGCGACACCGACGATCTGGCCGATGCCGCCGAGATCGTGCGCGAGTACGGGCCCTTCCCGGGCACCGACCGTGTCGCCGGCGTGACCCACGACGGCCGCCACGTCTGGGCCGCCACCGGCGGCGCGCTGCTCGCCTTCGACCCCGCCAGCGGCGAGGCGCAGCGCCGCATCGACCGCGCCTGCGACGCCGGCACCGCCTGGGACGGCCGCCACCTCTACCAGATCGCCGAAGCGCGCATCGACAAGATCGATCCCGTCAGCGGCGAAGTCGTGGCGTCGATTCCGGCGCCGGGGCAGGGCGGCGACTCCGGCCTTGCCTGGGCCGAAGGCTGCCTGTGGGTCGGGCAGTACCGCGGCCGCCGCATCCACCAGGTCGACCCCGCCACCGGGGCCGTGTTGCGCACCATCGAGTCCGACCGCTTCGTCACCGGCGTCACCTGGGCCGAAGGCGAGCTGTGGCACGGCACCTGGGAAGACGAGCGCAGCGACATCCGCCGCGTCGACCCCGCCAGCGGCGCCGTGCTCGAACGCCTGCAGTTGCCGCCCGGCGTGTTCGTGAGCGGCCTCGAGTCCGACGGCGCCGGCCTGTTCTACGCCGGCGGCGGTGGCAGCGGCAAGGTCCGCGCCGTGCGCCGCCCGAAGCGCCGCCGCAGCTGAGTTTCCCTGGTGCAGCGCAACGCCCGCTGTCGCGGGTGGCGCCGCTGCATGCCTTCGCCCGCCCGTCCACCCTGATTGGAGATCACGATGAACACCGAGACCCTGGCCCGACCTGCCGCCGCCCTGGTGCCGCCGGCCGTCGTCACGCGCGACGACTGGCTCGCCGAACGCCGGCGCCTGCTGGCGCGCGAGAAGGAGCTGACCCGCCTGCGCGACGAGGTCGCGCGCGAACGCCGCGCGCTGCCCTGGGTGCGGCTGGAGCAGGACTACCGGTTCGACACGCCCGCCGGCCCGCGCAGGATGTCCGATCTGTTCGAAGGCCGGCGCCAGCTGCTGGTGCAGCACTTCATGCTCGGGCCCGGCTGGCCGCAGGGGTGCCCGAGCTGCTCGTACATGGCCGACCACCTGGAGGGCATGCGCGTGCACCTGGCGCAGCGCGACATCACGCTGCTCGTCGTCTCGCGCGCGCCGCTGGCGGAGATCGAGGCGTTCCGCCGCCGCATGGGCTGGCAGTTCACGTGGGTCTCGTCGCACGGCAGCGACTTCAACCGCGACTTCCACGTCAGCTTCACCCCCGAGGAGCAGGCGCGCGGCGAGGTCTACTACAACTACCACATGACCGCCTTCCCGGCGACCGAGGCGCCGGGCATCAGCGTCTTCTGCCGCGACGACACCGGCGCCGTGTTCCACGCCTACTCTACCTACGGCCGCGGCGTGGAGGTGATGATGGGCACCTACGCGCTGATCGACCTCACGCCGCGCGGCCGCGACGAGGACGGCCTGCCGCACCCGATGGCCTGGGTGCGCCACCACGACCGCTACGAGGCGGCGCCCGCGGCGGCCTGCTGCCGCACCGCGGGCTGAGCGCAACGGCCGTGACGACGAGCCTCTGGCCCTGGCTGGCGCTGGCCGGCGCCGGTGCGCTGCACGGGCTCAATCCTTGCGGCGGCTGGGCGCTGATGGCGTGGCGCCCCGGGGCCGCGCGGGCAGCGCTGCCGGCATTGGCGGCGGGGCACTTCGGCGCCGTCGGCATGGTGGCGGCGGTGGTGGCGTTCGAGCCTTCGGCCGCCGGCCTGCCCTTGAAGGCCGGCGCGCTGGCGCTCGGCCTCGCGCTCGTCGTCCGGGCCTGGCGAAGACGCGCTGGCGGCGGGCTCGCGCTGGCCTCGTTCGCCGCTGCGGCCGCGTCGGGCAGCGGGACGATGCTGGTGCCGGCGCTGGTACCGTTGTGTCTCGGCGACTCGCCGGCGCGCGAGATCACCGCCGCAGGTTCCTGGCCCCTGGCACTGGCCGCGGTGTTCGTGCACGCCGCGGCGATGCTGGCCGTGACCGCCGCGCTCGCGTTCGCGGCCCGGCGCGCGTTCAGAGCGTTCGTGCCGGCGCCGCCGCCGCACCGGTGAACGCCGGCCCGGCCACGTCGGCCGCCGTCATGCCGCGGTTCACGTCCAGGCCGGCGAGCCGCCAGTCGTGCGCCGGCAGCCGCAGCGGGTGCACCACGCGCTCGAAGCTGCGCCGCGGCCACAGCACGCCGAAGCGGCGCTCGTGGGCGAAGGTGTCGACCTCGGCGACGGCGCCCTGCGTGCGCTCGAAGCCTTCGAGCGTGAAGCGCACGCGGCGCGTGGTGGCGTCGTCGCGGTCGATGCACAGCTCCACCCGGTCCAGCGCCGAGCGGCCCAGGCCGGGTCGCAGCCAGGCCTGCAGCACGTCGCAGCTGCGGCCGTCGACCCGCTCGCGGCCGGCGCGCGCCAGCGGCACCGCGCCGCGCAGCTTCAGCCACAGCGGCCCGAGCAGGAAGAGGCCGCAGCCTTCGGCCACCAGCGCCGCCGCCGGCAGCGCCGGGCCGCTGGCGGGCTGGCCGTTGAACCACACCGCCACGCGGCCCGAAGCGGCGTCGGCACCGCGCTGCCAGTGCACGAACTTGCGGCCTTTCGGTCCGGTGTAGGCCTGGGCGTTGATGGCCTCGCGCAGCAGCAGCCGTTCTTCGGAAGCGCCGCGGAAGCCGGCGTCGACCACCTCGGGCTGGATGGCGTCGATGAAGGGCTGCCATTCGCCTTCGTAGCGCACCGCGATGTCGCGCAGCCCTTGCAGCGCGGTCCAACCATGCGCTTCGGCAGTGGCGGCCAGCAGGGCTTCGGCGTCGCGGTCGGGCGCGGGGCCGGCGGCGGGCCCGGTCATGCCCAGCGGCAGCGGCGTGCCGCAGCCGGCCAGAGTGGCGGCGAGCGGCGCGCCGGCCGCGGCGGCCAGCCAGCGGCGGCGCGAGGGTGAAGCGGGAAGGGTTCGGGTCATGGGGGTACTGCGTCGAAAAGGGCGGGAGTCTGCCGCGGGTGCCGAATCCTTCGAGGCCCGGTGGACAATCGCGCGTCCCCACGTTGCCCATCGCGATGACCACCACCCTGCAAAGCCACATCGCCGGCCAGTGGCTCGGCCGCCAGCCCGCCGCCGAACTGAAGAGCGCCATCGACGGCCGCGTCGTCGCCGCCACCCATGCCGAGGCGATTGACTTCGGCTCGGCAGTCGACCACGCGCGCCGCGTCGGCGTGCCGGCGCTGCTGAAGCTGGACTTCCAGCAGCGCGCCGCGCGCCTGCGCGCGCTGGCCTCGTTCCTGTCGGAACGCAAGGAGACGCTGTACGAGATCTCGCGCCACACCGGCGCCACGCGCAACGACGGCTGGATCGACATCGAAGGCGGCAGCGGCACGCTGTTCGCCTACTCGGCCGTGGGCGCCGCCGACCTGCCTTCGGGCAACGTGGTGCACGAAGGCCCGCCGGTGGCGCTGGGCAAGACCGGCGCCTTCATGGGCACCCACATCCTGGTGCCGCGCCGCGGCGTGGCGGTGCACATCAACGCGTTCAACTTCCCCGTCTGGGGCCTGCTGGAGAAGTTCGCGCCGACCTTCCTGGCCGGCATGCCCTGCATCGCCAAGCCCGCCACCGCCACGAGCTACCTCACCGAAGCCGTGGTGCGCCTGATGCTGGAAAGCGGCCTGCTGCCCGAAGGCAGCCTGCAGTTGATCATCGGCGGCACCGGCGACCTGCTGGACCGCCTGGACGGCCAGGACGTGGTCACCTTCACCGGCAGCGCCGACACCGCCGCGAAGCTGCGCGCGCACCCCAACGTGCTGCGCCAGGGCATCCCGTTCAACGCCGAGGCCGACTCGCTCAACTGCGCCATCCTGGCCCCCGACGTGAACCCCGACGACGAGGAGCTCGACCTCTTCGTGAAGGAGGTGCACCGCGAGATGACGGTGAAGGCGGGCCAGAAGTGCACCGCGATCCGGCGCGCCATCGTGCCGAGGAAGCATCTCGATACGGTGGCCGCGAAGCTGCGCGAGCGCCTCGCCAAGACCGTGGTCGGCGACCCCGCGCTGGAAGGCGTGCGCATGGGCGCGCTGGCCTCGAAGGCGCAGCAGCGCGACGTGGCCGAGCGCGTGGCCGAACTGGCGCGTGGCAACCGCATCGTCTTCGGCGAAGCCGACGGCTTCGCGCCCAGGGGCGAGGGCGTGGCCGAAGGCGCCTTCTTCGCGCCCACGCTGCTGCTGTGCGAGAAGCCGCTGTCGAACACCAGCGTGCACGACGTCGAAGCCTTCGGCCCCGTGAGCACGCTCATGCCCTACGACGAGCTGGACGAGGCGCTCGCCATCGCCGCGCGCGGCAAGGGCAGCCTGGTCGGCACGCTGGTCACGCGCGACCCGAAGGTGGCGGCGCATGCCGTTCCCTACGCCGCCGCCTGGCACGGCCGCCTGCTGGTGCTGGACCGCGAGGCGGCACCCGAATCCACCGGCCACGGCTCGCCGCTGCCGGTGCTCAAGCACGGCGGCCCGGGCCGCGCCGGCGGCGGCGAGGAACTGGGCGGCGTGCGCGCGGTGAAGCATTACCTGCAGCGCACGGCGGTGCAGGGCTCGCCTTCGATGCTGATGGCCGTCACCGGCGAATATGTGCGCGGCGCCAAGGTCACCGAAAGCGACCTGCACCCGTTCCGCAAGCACTTCGAGGACCTGCAGATCGGCGACTCGCTGCTCACCCACCGGCGCACCGTCAGCGAAGCCGACATCGTGGCCTTCGGCGGCATCAGCGGCGACTACTTCTACATGCACTTCGACGAGATCGCGGCCCGGGAGTCGGCCTTCGGCAAGCGCATCGCGCACGGCTACTTCGTGCTCTCGGCGGCGGCGGGCCTCTTCGTCAGCCCCGCGCCGGGCCCGGTGCTGGCGAACTACGGGCTGGAGACGCTGCGCTTCGTGAAGCCGGTCGGCATCGGCGACACCATCCAGGCGCGGCTCACCGCCAAGCGCAAGATCGACAAGCCGGCGCGCAAGGGCCAGCCGCCGCAGGGCGTGGTGGCCTGGGACGTGGCGGTCACCAACCAGGACGGCGAGGTGGTGGCCAGCTACGAGATCCTGACCCTGGTGGCCAAGCGCGGCGCCTGAATGCCGGCGGCGCCGCTGCTGCTGGCCGACACCGGCCTGCGCGGCATGGTGGTGGCGCTGGCGCTGCTGCTGGCGGCGCTGGTGGCGCTGGACCTCGCGCGCCGGCCGCGGCCCTGGCCGCCGGCGGCGCTGGCGGCGCTCTTCATCTGCGCGGGACTCGCGGTGCAGGTGCCGGGCAGCGCGCCCTGGCTGGAGAACAGCGCCGACTGCACGGTGCTGACGCCGCTGATCGGCCTCTCGGTCGGCAACGCGGTGCTGTTCTGGCTCTTCACCGCGACGCTCTTCGACGACGAGTTCCGCTGGCGCCCCTGGCATGGCGCGGCCTGGGCCGCGGCCGTGTTCGTCGGCGCCTTGCAGTGCCCGCTCGCGGTGGGGCTGGGGCCGGGGCCGGTGCTGCTGGCCGCGCGCGTGGTGCTGCGCGCCATTCCGCTGCTGTGCGTGGCGGCGGTGCTGGTGGCGGCGCTGCGCCACTGGCGCGACGACCTGGTCGAGCGGCGGCGCCAGCTGCGCCTGTGGCTCGTGGCCGGCGGCGGGGTCTACACGCTGGTGCAGCTGGCGGCGCGCCTGTCCACCGACCGCGGCGTCATGACGCCGGCGCTGGGCCTGCTGGACGTGGCGATGGTGCTGGCCGTGCTGGCGGCCTGGGCGCTGGCCGTGCTGCGCCTGGAGCCCGACGCGCTGCTGCTGGCGCCGGCGGCGCGGCCGGTCGAGTCCGAACCGGCCCCGGCGGCGCCGGAGCCACCCGCTGCCGTACCCGCCGCCGAACCCGACGCCGAACCCGACGCCGAGCCCACCGCCGCCGACCCGGCGCTCGCCGAAGCGCTGGACCGGGCGATGAAGGAAGACCGCGCCTACCGCGCCGCCGAGCTCTCGCTGGCCGCCCTGGCCGACCGGCTGGCGGTGCCCGAATACCGGCTGCGCCGCCACATCAACCAGCGCCTGGGCTTCCGCAACTTCAGCGCCTACGTCAACAGCTTCCGCCTGGCCGACGCGCGGCGCTGGCTGGCCGACCCGGCGCAGGCCGGGACGCCGGTGCTCACGCTGGCGCTGGACGCCGGCTTCGGCTCCATCGGGCCCTTCAACCGCGCCTTCAAGGCCGACACCGGCCTCACGCCGACCGAATTCCGCGCCCGCGCGCTGGCCGAAACCGGCAAACGCTGAATCCGGCTGGCCGAAACCTGCAAGCCGGCGCTTCCGGCGCGACCGGCGCGGGGCCGCTGGGCATGGTCGGGCTCCCCCAACCCAGGAGGTTCCCGATGATCGATTCCCCGACCCCCCGCCGCACGCTGCGGCGTCTGCTGGCCGCACTGGCCGTTGCCCTGGCTTTCGGCGCCCAGGCCGCCCCGTCGCTGGGCGTGACCGAACTGGCGCCGCGCGGCGACGACGGCCCGGTGACCGTCTTCTACCCCGCCGGAGCGCCCGAACAGCCCTTCCGGCTGGGCAAGGCGCTGCAGCTCTCGCTGGCGCGCGACGCCGCACCGGCGGCCGCCAACGGCCGGCTGGTGATGGTCTCGCACGGTTCCGGCGGTTCCCCCTGGGTGCATGCCGACCTGGCGCGCGTGCTGGCCGGTGCCGGCTACACGGTGGCGGTGGCCAGCCACCGCGGCGACAACTACAAGGACGACGGCGAGCCCGGCCCGGTGAGCTGGGACCGCCGGCCGGCCGAGATCAGCCGCGGCATCGACGCCGTGGCCGCCGACCCGCGCTTCGGCCCGCACCTGCTGCTGGACCGCGTGGGCGTCTACGGCATGTCGGCAGGCGGCCACACCGCGCTCACGCTGGCCGGCGGGCGCTGGTCGCCGGCGCTGTTCGCGCGCCATTGCGAGGCGCACGTGGCCGAGGACTTCCCGGCCTGCGTGGGTCTCATCACCGAACTCAAGGGCGGCGCGCTCGACGGTTTCAAGCAAGGGCTGGCACGCACCGTGATCGGCTGGCGCTTCGGCAGCGACGACCGGCTGCGCGACGATGCCGACCCGCGCGTGGCGGCCGTCGTCGCCGCCGTGCCCTTCGCGGCCGACTTCGACTTCGAGAGCCTGCGCCAGCCGCGCGTGCCGCTGGCGCTGGCCACCGCCGAGGGTGACCGCTGGCTCAGGCCCGCACTCCATGCCGGCCGCGTGCTGGAAGTCTGCCGCAGCTGCGAGCACTTCGAGGCGCCGCCGCTGGCCGGCCACGGCGCGTACCTGTCGCCGCTGCCGGCGGGCTTCGAAGGCAAGGTGGGTCGTCTGCTGAACGACCCGCCCGGATTCGACCGCGCCGCGATGGCGGCGGTGAACCGCCAGGTGCTGGACTTCTTCCAGCGCCACGTGGCGCCGGCGCGTTGAGCCTTCGCGCGGCGCTACATTGCGCCGCATGAACGAAGCCCAGGCGCGCGCCGTCGTGCTGCTGCAGTCCTTCGAGAGCGGCGCCGAGACGCCGCTGTGGACCGAGGACGACCGCCGCTGGGCCACGCGCGCGGCGCGCCAGGACGAAGGCGGCGCCGACTTCGAGCGCTTCGTCGCCGCGCGTGCGCAGCACGCGATGCAACGCCTGCTGCCGCGCGACGCCGGCGCGCGCCGCTGGCTGCAGCGCCGCGGCGGGGGCGCGGGCGTGCTCTCGGCGGCCTTCGGGCTGGCGCTCGTGGCCGGCGCGCTGGCCGACCACCTGGGCGCGCCCTCGCGCGTGGACCTGCTGGCGCCCTGGGTCTGGGCGCTGGTGGCCTGGAACCTGGCCGTCTACGCCTGGCTGCTGCTGCCGCATGGCGGCGGCGGGCTGCGCGGCCGGCTCGTTGCACGCTGGCTCGAAGGCGGGTCCGACGGTGCCCGCCTGTGGGTGCGCGCCGCCGCGCCGGTGGCGGGCCATCGCGCCACGGTGCTGCTGCACGCCGCCGCGGCTGGCCTGGCGCTGGGCCTGGTCGCCGGCATGTACCTGCGCGGCCTGGTGCTCGACTACAGGGCCGGCTGGCAGAGCACCTTCCTCGATCCCGGCGCGGTGCAGGCGCTGCTGGGCGTGCTGCTGGCGCCGGCGCGCGCGCTCACGGGCCTCCCGCTGCCCGACGTGGCGCCGCTGCGCGTGGGGCCGGGGCAGGCCGCGAGCGCCAGCGCGGCACCCTGGATCCATCTCTACGCGGCCACGCTGGCGCTGTTCGTGATCGTGCCGCGCGCGCTGCTGGCCCTGGTGGCGGCCGCGCGCGCATGGCGCCTCGCACGCCGCTTCCCGCTCGCGATGGAAGGCGCCTACTTCGACCGCCTGCGCGCGCAGCAGGGCCAGGGTGCGATGGCGGTGCAGGTGTGGCCGCACGGCCAGGCGCCCACGCCGCAGGCCACGCTGGGACTGCGCACCTTGCTGACCGCGGCCTTCGGCGACGAGGTGGCGCTGCGCTTCGCCCCCGCCGTGGCCCCGGGCGACGAAGAGCGCGTGCAGCCGGCGCCCGGCGCCTGGCAGCTGCTGCTGTGCGACCTGGCCAGCACGCCCGAGGCCGAGGCCCAGGGCCGGCTGCTGGCGGCGCTGGCGGGGCGGCCGCGCCTCGTGGTGTGCGACGAGGCCGGCTTCGCGCGCCGCTTCGCCCACCTGCCCGAACGCGTGGCCGAACGGCGCGCGGCCTGGCAGCGCTGGGCCGGCGAACAAGGCGTGCCGCTGGTCGCGGTGGACCTGGAAGGCCACGACTTCGCCGCCGCGGCCCAGGCGCTGCAGCGCGCGCCGGCCCGATGAACCGCGTCGCGCTCTCGCTCGTCGCCCACACCAACGTGGGCAAGACCGCGCTCGCGCGCACGCTGCTGGGCCGCGACGTCGGCGAGGTGCGCGACGCGCCGCACGTGACCGAGTTCGCCGAGGTCCACACGCTGCTGGCCACGCCCGAAGGCGACGAGCTGCTGCTGTGGGACACCCCCGGCTTCGCCGACAGCGCGCGCCTGGCGCGCCGCCTGGCCGGCAGCGCCTCGCCGATCGGCTGGTTCCTCTCGCAGGTGTGGGACCGCTGGCGCGACCGCGGCTTCTGGGCCAGCCAGCAGGCGCTGCGCCACGTGCGCGACGAGAGCGACCTCGTGCTCTATCTCGTCAACGCCGCCGAACCGCCGGGCGCCGGCAGCGTGGCGGCCGAACTGCAGCTGCTGGGCTGGATCGGCAAGCCGGTGGTGGTGCTGCTCAACCAGCTGGGCGCGCCGCGCGCGCCCGAGGAGGAAGCCGCCGAGGTGGCGCGCTGGCGCACGCAGCTGGCCGCGCAGCCGCTGGTGAAGGCGGTGCTGCCGCTGGACGCCTTCGCGCGCTGCTGGGTGCAGGAAGGCGTGCTGCTCGACGCGGTGGCGGTGGCGCTGGGGGCCGAACGGCTGGCGCCGCTGCAGCGCGAATGGGCGCGCCGCCGGCTCGCCACCTTCGACGCCGCGATGGAGGAACTGGCGGCCAGCCTGGCGCGCATCGGCGCGATGCGCGTCGAGCTGGCCGACCGCGGCTGGATCGCCGACCAGCTGCGCCTGCTGAAGGGCCGCGAAGCCGAGGCCGCGCAGTCGAAGCTGCTCGCGCTGCTGGACGAGGAGGTGCGCGCCAGCACCGGCCGCCTGCTGGCGCTGCACGGCCTGGAAGGCAGCGCCGGCGGCGAGATCCTCGAGCGCGTGGGCACGCTGGTGGACCTGAAGTCGCGCGTCGACGAAGGGCGCGCGGCGCTGGTGGGCGGCGTCGTCACCGGCGCGCTCGCGGGGCTGAAGGCCGACCTCGCGACCGGCGGCCTCACGCTGGGTGGCGGCATGGTCGCCGGCGGCCTGCTCGGCGCGCTGGGCGCAGCCGGGTTGGCGCGCGGGCTGAACGTGGTGCGCGGCACCGAGCGCAGCCATGCCGGCTGGCGCGCCGAGGCCATGCCGGCCTTCGCCGAAGCGGCGCTGCTGCGCTACCTGGCGGTGGCGCACTTCGGGCGCGGTCGCGGCCAGTGGCGCGAAGGCGAGGCGCCGCCGCACTGGCGCGAGGTGGTGGCGCAGGCGGCGCAGGCGCGGCGCGATGCGTTCGGCGAAGGCGGCGCGGTGGCGGCGGGCGCGCTGCGCGATGCCGCGGCCGCGGTGCTGGAATCGCTCTATCCCGGCACCTGGCCGGATCAGCGCACGGCGACCGTGTAGCCGGTTGCGGTCTTCGAGATCTCGCGGGCGGCGGCGCTTCTGCGCTGATAGGCTGCTGCGGCTGCAGGGGTTTGACCGGCCTCAAGCCGGGGCCAGGATGCGCTGGCATCTGCCGGAACGATCCTGCGACCATGGGGGTCCGATCCGCAAGGCGGTTGCGGAGGTCAGGAGTGCGCATGCGCGGTCATCGGTTCGTCGCCATCACCAGCAGGCTGGGCTGCGTCTTGTTGGTCGCACTGCTGGCGGCGTGCGGGGGCGGCGGCGGGCCGGCCGCCGACGACGCCGCGCCTTCGCCTTCGCCATCGATCTCGCCTTCGCCCTCGCCGTCGCCCGTGGTGCTGACCTTGGCCCGGCTGGCGGGCGATGGTCAGACGGCGGCGCCGGGAACTGCCGTCGCGGTGGCGCCCGAAGTCGTCGTGCGGGACGGCGGCGGCGCGCCGGTCGCCGGTGTCGCGGTGCGGTTCGAGGTGACGCAAGGCGGCGGCGGCGTGGTCAGCACGCTGGCGACCACCGACGCCGAAGGGCGTGCCTCCAGCGGGGGCTGGACGCTGGGGGCGGCGAAGGGCCCGAACGTCCTGAGCGCGAGTGTCGAAGGGCTGGCCGCGGTGACGTTCACGGCGACCGCGGCGGTGGTTTCGGCGGACCTGCAGGTCTCGATGGTGACCCCGCAGGGCGCGCAGGTGGTCGGCGAGGCGGTGACCGTGGCCGCCAACGTCGCGTCCATCTACCAGATTGCTTCGGTGACCGCTTCGGTGGAGGGCCAGTCGGTCGCGCTGGCCCTGGGTCCGTTCGGGCGCAACGGGATCCCGGCCTGGAACGGCGTGCTGGCGCTCGGCAGCCGGCCGCGCGGCCCGGCCGTGCTGGTGGTCACCGCGAGCGATGTCTTCGGCCATGCCACCGACGCCGTGGTGTCGGTGACGCTGGACCGTGCACCGTCGGTGGCCATCGGCGCCCCGCTGGACGGCACGGTCGCGCGCCCGGGGCTCGCGCTCGCGCTGGACTGCAGCGACGACGACACGGCCACCGGCTGCGTCGCGCTCAGCGTCGGCGTCGATCGCACCGTGCTGGCGAGCGGCACCTCCGCCATCAACGCCACTGTTGACCTCTCGGCCCATGAAGGCCAGAGCGTCACGCTGGACATCAGCGCCACCGACTCGATCGGCCAGGTGACGCGCCTGTCGCGCCAGGTCTACGTCGAATCGAGTCCGCGCCTGGTGCAGCGTGTCGAGACCGCGGGCAAAGTCTGGGATGCGCAGGGCACCCGGGTGCTGTACCTCGGCACGGACGGGTCGACGCCGGCGCTCAAGCTGTTCGACAGTGCTTCCGCGACGACACAGACCCTGGACGTGAACGCCGCCCTGGCCGACTCGTCGTCGGCCTCGGGGTTCCTCGGGCCGGCGGGAGCCGCATGGGTCCGCCGCGCGGACACCTCGGCGCTCTTCGAATGGCGCGCCGGCGTTGCCAGCCAGATTGCCGAGATCGATTCGCCGTCGGACTTCAGGTTCGATGGCCGCTGGGCCCTCTACGGCCAGAACGACAACGGGGTCGTGACGCTGGTGCGGCGCGACCTGACCGACGGCAGCACGGTGGCCGTGACCCGGCAGGCGAGCAACACCCAGAACGACGTCGCCCCGAACGGCGACGTGGCCTACTGGTCGCCGAGCTACCGGGTCTTCCGCTGGCGCGATGGCGTGACGCTGCCGGCATCGGGGTCCGACCCCGCGTTCTGGTACGTCTACCCGCTCACCGACGGCATCGAGATCGTCTACCTCGTCGCCACGCCCTGCTGCGTCAACACGACCTACCGGCTCGCGCGGTTCGACGTCGACAGCGGCGTCGAGACCCCGCTGACACCGTTCTCGGGCTTCCGCCCGGAGCCCGGCAGCGGCTACGCCGTGGCCGGTGGCCACATCGCCTACCAGGCCGTGGACGCCGCGAACACGCCGCAGGTCTGGCGCCGGTCGCCGTCAGGCACCGAGCAGCTCAGCTTCTTCGGCAGCACGAGCCGCATCGACGCCATCGGCACCGACGGCACCGTGCTCTTCAGCAATGGTTCGAAGCGCTACCAGGCGACGCCGGGCGCAGCGCTGCGGCAGGTCGGTTCCTCGCTCGGCCTCGTCGTCGTGCGCGACGGGCGCTTCGTCGTGCTGCTCGGGCGCAGCGTGTTCGACCTGCTGCCCTAGTCGCGCCAGCTCCGGTCCTGCCGGTCCACCAGCCGCACCATGGCGTCGAAGTTCTCGCGCCCGAAGTCGGGGTGGGTGTTGACGACCGCGGCGTCGCGCTGGCACTTGAGCTGGATCTCGCGCGGGATCTCCAGCACCGGGCCCAGCGCCGCGCCGGCGACCTGGATGTCGCAGGCGCGCTGCAGGATCCACAGCGTGTAGAAGGTGGAGGCGATCGTCGGCCCCCAGGCCAGCAGGCCGTGGTTGCGCAGGATGACGGCCGGCTTGTCGCCGATGTGCTGCACCAGCCGCGCGCCTTCGTCGCCGTGCACGGTGATGCCTTCGAAGTCGTGGTAGGCCACGCGGCCGCCCAGCTGCGCGGCGTAGAAGTTGCTGATCGACAGGCCCTGCGCCGAACTCGCCACCGCCATGCCGCTGGTGGTGTGGGTGTGCATCACGCAGTGGGCGCCGTTCGCGTTCGCGTGCAGCGCCGAGTGGGGCGCGAAGCCGGCGGCGTTGAAACCGAAGGAGCTGTCGCCGATGACCTGGCCCTGCAGGTCCACCTTCACCAGGTTGGAGGCGCGCACCTCGCTGTAGTGCAGGCCGAAGGGGTTGATGAGGAAATGCTTGTCGGCCCCCGTGTCGGGCACGCGCAGCGAGATGTGGTTGTAGATGAGCTCGGTCCAGCCCATCAGATGGAAGATGCGGTAGCAGGCGGCCAGGTCCTGGCGCGCCTTCCATTCCGCTTCGCTGCAGCCGAGCGGGTTGCTCATCGTTTCTTGTCTCCGGTGGGCAGGTAGAGGCGGTCGGTGTAGGTGGCCAGCCATTCGGGGCGGAAGGCCACGAAGATGGCCACCAGCATGCCGGTGAGCCAGGCGTCGCCCCAGGCCGCGAGGCCGCGGCCCAGCATCAGGTCGCCGGCGTTCAGCCCGCCGGGCAGCGGGTGCGTGAGCGTGGCGCCGGCGCCGGCCAGCGTGGTGGCGATGGCGGTGGCGAAGAAGCCGCGCCCGAGGATGTAGACGAACAGGTGGTGCGGCAGCCAGCGCCGCACCGCCCAGCCCAGCGCCAGCGCGGCGGTGGCGGGCATGAGGCCGAGCCAGACGTAGCGCGCCAGCATCTCGGCCGCGCCCAGCCCGGCCAGGAAGGCGGTGAGCGCGGCCACCGGCACCAGCGCCAGCACGGCCAGCGGCCAGCCGGCCATCAGCATCAGCAGGCAGGCGCCGGCCAGCGGCTGCGCCACCGGCGTGGCCACGTAGCGGTCGGCGCCCCAGGCCAGCGGCAGCAGCGCGCACCAGGCCAGCCAGGGCCAGGGCGGGCCTTCGGGGCCGAGCGCGCGCCACGGCCGCAGCGACAGCGCGACGGCGATGGCGGCGAAGGCCAGCAGCAACTCCAACCACAGCATGGGCACACTGTAGCGCCCGGCGCCCATAATGGGTCATGACGACCCCCTACACGCCTCCGGCGTGGTCCCCCCGCGGGGGATCAGGCCTCTCCGGGCGGCCGAGCGAGGCCCGATGAAGGTCATCGACTTCTGGTTCGATTTCTCGTCGCCCTATTCGTACATCGCCAACGAATGGGTCGACGCGGTGGCGGCGCGCCATGCGCGCGTGGTGCGCCGCCACGCCATCCTGCTGGGCGCCACCTTCCAGGCCGCCGAGCTGAAGTCGCCGGTGTCCTACCCGATCAAGCGCGAATACTCGCTGCGCGACTTCGCGCGCTCGGCGCGCTTCGAAGGCGTGCCCTACCTTCAGCCGGCGGTCTTCCCGATCGCCACCCAGAACGCGGCGCGCGTGTTCTGGTGGCTGGCCGACACCCGCGGCGCCGACGCCGCGGCCGCCTGGGCCACCGCCGGCCTGCGCGCCTACTTCGCGCGCGGCGTGCGGCTGGACGATCCGGCGGCGCTGAAGGCGCTGGCCGCCGAGCATGGCCTGGACGCGACCGAGGCCGAGGCGGTCTGGAACGATCCGCTCTGGAAGGCGCGCCTGAAGCGCGCCAACGAAGAGGCCATCGCGGCCGGTGTCTTCGGCGGCCCGTTCTTCGTCGTCGACGGCGAGCCCTTCTGGGGCAACGACCGCCGGCCGCAGATCGAGCGCTGGCTCGCCAGCGGTCCGTTCTGATCGCCATGGACCTGGCCGGCCAGCTGCGCATCCAGGCGCGTGCCAACCGGCTGGCGAACTTCCGCCTGCACGGCGCGATGGCGGCGCTGGCGCCCGAGGCGTTCGGCGCGCCGCGCACCGGCTTCTTCCCCAGCCTGGCCGGCACGCTGAACCACGTGCTCGTGGTCGATCTGTACTACATCGGCGCGCTGCACGGCGACGCCGACCTCATGGGCCTGTACGACCGCTTCCGCCCGGCGGCCACGGTGGCCGAACTGGCCGCGCGCCAGGCCGCGAGCGACGAGCGCCTTATCGCCTTCTGCGACCGGCTCGACGCCGCCGGCTGCGAAGCCGTGGTCGACATGCCGCGCCGCGACCACGTGCAGCGCGACCGCGCCGCGCACGTGCTGGCGCACCTGTTCATGCACCAGACCCACCACCGCGGCCAGGCGCACGCGATGCTGTCGTCGACGGCCGTCCCGCCGCCGCAGCTCGACGAATTCCTGATGCCCACCGACGCCCGCTTCCGCCAGGCCGAGATGGCGGCGCTGGGGTGGCAGGAAGCCCCGATTTACGGCCCGTAGAATTGACGTTAACGTAAACGTCAATCGATGCCGGGGCTGCGAAGCCACCGGCCCGCGCCAGGAGACAAGATGCCCGTCCTCAGCTCCAAGCTCAATCCGCGTTCGGAGGAGTTCAAGGCCAGCACGCTGGCGATGCGCCAGATGGTGGGCGACCTGAACGCCCAGTTCCAGAAGGTGGCCGAAGGCGGCGGCGAGGCGGCGCGCGCCAAGCACACCGCGCGCGGCAAGCTGCTGCCGCGCGAGCGGGTGGAGATGCTGCTCGACCCCGACACGCCGTTCCTGGAGATCGGCGCGCTCGCGGGGCTGAACATGTACGACGGCGACGCGCCCGGCGGCGGCATCGTCGCCGGCATCGGCCGCGTGAGCGGCGTCGAATGCATGGTGGTCTGCAACGACGCCACCGTGAAGGGCGGCAGCTACTTCCCCATCACGGTGAAGAAGCACCTGCGCGCGCAGGAGATCGCGATGCAGAACCGCCTGCCCTGCATCTACCTGGTCGATTCCGGCGGCGCCAACCTGCCGACGCAGGACGACGTGTTCCCCGACCGCGAGCACTTCGGCCGGATCTTCTTCAACCAGGCCAACCTCTCGGCGCAGGGCATCCCGCAGATCGCGGTCGTCATGGGCTCGTGCACCGCCGGCGGCGCCTACGTGCCGGCGATGAGCGACGAGACCATCATCGTGCGCAACCAGGGCACCATCTTCCTCGGCGGCCCGCCGCTGGTGAAGGCCGCCATCGGCGAGGTGGTGAGCGCCGAAGACCTGGGCGGCGGCGACGTGCACACGCGGCTTTCCGGCGTGGCCGACCACCTGGCCGACAACGACCTGCACGCGCTCGCGCTGGCGCGCGGCATCGTCGCCAACCTGAACTGGAAGAAACCGCAGCCGCTCCTGCTGCAGCCGCCGCGCGCGCCGCTCTTCGACGCCGAAGAGCTGCACGGCGTCATCCCCACCGACGCGCGCAAGCCGTACGACGTGCGCGAGGTCATCGCCCGCATCGTCGACGGCAGCGACTTCGACGAGTTCAAGGCCCGCTTCGGCACCACGCTCGTCACCGGCTTCGCGCACGTGGAGGGCATGCCGATCGGCATCGTCGCCAACAACGGCATCCTGTTCAGCGAGAGCGCGCAGAAGGGCGCCCACTTCATCGAACTGTGCTGCCAGCGGCGCATTCCGCTCGTCTTCCTGCAGAACATCACCGGCTTCATGGTCGGCCGCAAGTACGAGAACGAAGGCATCGCCAAGAACGGCGCGAAGATGGTCACGGCGGTGTCCACCGTCAACGTGCCCAAATTCACCATCATCATCGGCGGCAGCTTCGGCGCCGGCAACTACGGCATGTGCGGCCGCGCCTACAGCCCGCGCTTCCTGTGGATGTGGCCGAACGCGCGCATCAGCGTGATGGGCGGCGAGCAGGCCGCCAGCGTGCTGGCCACCGTGAAGCGCGACGCCATCGAATACCGCGGCGGCCAGTGGAGCGCCGAGGAAGAGGCCGCGTTCCGCAAGCCCATCCTCGAGCAGTACGAACACCAGGGCCACCCGTACTACGCCAGCGCCCGCCTGTGGGACGACGGCGTGATCGACCCCGCCGACACGCGGCGCGTGCTGGCGCTGGGCCTTTCCGCCGCGCTCAACGCGCCCATCCCCGAAAGCCCGAAGTTCGGCATCTTCCGGATGTGAGCCCGGCCGTGGAGAACGCCTACCTCACCCCCGACCACGAGCTGCTGCGCGAGCAGGTGGCGCGCTTCCTGGCGCGCGAAGTCGAGCCGCACGCGGAACGCTGGGAGACCGAAGGCCAGGTCCCGCGCGAGGTCCTGCGCAAGATGGGCGCCGCCGGCCTGCTGGGCCTGATGTTCGAGCCCGAATACGGCGGCGGCGGCGCCGACGCGCTGACGAACCTGGTGTTCGCCGAGGCGCTGTCGCAGTCCACCTTCGGCGGCTTCGTCGTCACCGTGCTCGTGCACACCGACATGGCCGGCCCGCACCTGCACCACGCCGGCAACGCTGCGCAGAAGGCGCGCTGGATGCCCGGCGTGACGAAGGGCGAGACCGTCACCGCGGTCGCCATCACCGAACCCGGCGCCGGCTCCGACGTCGCCGGCCTGCGCACCACGGCCCGGCGGGACGGCGACCACTGGGTGCTGAACGGCAGCAAGCTCTTCATCACCAACGGCGTGCATGCCGACCTCTACTTCGTCGCCGCGCGCACGGGTAGCGGCCGGCACGCGATCTCGATGTTCGCGGTGGAGAAAGGCACGCCCGGCTTCACGGTCGGCCGTTCGCTCGACAAGACCGGCTGGCGCTGCAGCGACACCGCCGAACTGCACTTCGACGACTGCCGCATCCCGGCCGGCCACCTGCTGGGCGAGGAAGGCAAGGGCTTCCACGCGGTGATGAAGAACTTCCAGACCGAACGCATCGCGCTCGGCGCGATGGCGGTGGGCCACTGCACGCAGGCGCTGAAGCTGGCGCTGGAGCACGCGCGCACGCGCCAGGCCTTCGGCGCGCCGCTGTGGGACAAGCAGGCGGTGCGGCACAGGATCGCCATGCTCGACGCGAAGACCCGCGCCGCGCGCGCCTTCCTCTACCACTGCGCCTGGCGTGTGACGCAGGGCCACGAGATCGTGCAGGACGTGTCGATGCTGAAGGCGCTCACCGGCGAGCTGGTCAACGAGGTCACCGCCGGCTGCCAGCAGATCCACGGCGGCATGGGCTACATGCGCGGCACGCCGGTCGAGCGGCTCTGGCGCGACGCGCGCATCCTCGCCATCGGCGGCGGCGCCACCGAGGTGATGCTGGACGAAGCCGCCAAGCGCTACTAGGCAACAGATGGAACACATCGAGATCCGCCCCTTCGCCGCGCACGCATGGGCTGCGCCGACGTGGGCAGCGTGCAGCGGGATGGCAAGGCCTGCCGCAGCGTCATCATGCTGAAGTCGCCGGACCGTTCGCCGCTGCGCGAGCATCTGCAGATGCTCGCGCGCTACAACCTCTGGGCCACGCGTCGCCTGCTCGACCACGTGCAGGCGCTGCCCGAAGACGACTACCGGCGCGACCTGGGCCTGTTCTTCAGGAGCGTGCACGGCACGCTGAACCACCTGCTGGTGACCACGCAGCTGCTGTGGTTCCGCCGCTTCGCCGAAGCCGTGTCGCCCGCGCTGGCGCTGGACACCGAAGCCGAGCCCGACCGCGCGCGCCTGCGCCAGCGCCTGGAGGAAGGCGCGCAGGCCTGGCTGCCGCTGCTGGACGTGTGGCCCGAATCGCGCCTGGGCGGCCGGCTGGAATACCGGCGCATGAACGGCGAAGAGGTGTCGCTGCCGTTCGCCGCCGCGCTGGCGCACGTGTTCAACCACGGCACGCACCACCGCGGCCAGCTCACCGCCGCGATCACCGCGCTGGGCCGGCCCTGCCCGGAACTGGACATGGTCTACATGCTGCAGGAAGAGGCGAAGCCGAAATGACGACCACGCTCGAGATCCTTCGCCCCGGCCCGCATGTCGCCGAGGTCTGGCTCAACCGGCCCGAGGTGCGCAACGCCTTCAACGACGGCGTCGTCGCCGAGCTGGCCGAGGCCTTCGCCACGCTGGGCGCCGACCGCGAGCTGCGCGTCGTCGTGCTCGGCGGCCGCGGCAAGGCCTTCTGCGCCGGCGCCGACCTTTCGTGGATGCGCGCGATGGCCGGTTACGGCTGGGAAGAGAACCGCGCCGACGCCGAACGGCTGGCGCACATGCTGTTCACGATCTACAGCTGCCCGCTGCCGGTGGTGGGCCGCCTGCAGGGCGACTGCTACGCCGGCGGCGTGGGCCTGGCCGCGGTGTGCGACGTGCTGGTGGCCGCCGAAGGCATGCACTTCTGCCTGAGCGAGGCGCGCCTGGGCCTGCTGCCGGCCACCATCGCGCCCTACGTGGTGAAGGCGATGGGCGAGCAGGCCGCGCGGCGCTGGTTCGTCACCGCCGAACGCTTCGGCGCGCGCGAGGCCAAGGCGATGGGCTTCGTGCACGAGGTGGTGCCGCTGGAAGCGCTGGACGCCAGGGTCGACGAGATCGTGAAGCTGCTGGTCGCCAACGGCCCGGCCGCGGTCAAGGCCTGCAAGCAGCTGGTGAAGGACGTTGCCGGCCGCCCGGTGGACGCCGACCTGCGGCGCGAGACGGCGCGCCGCATCGCCGACATCCGCGCCAGCGCCGAAGGGCGCGAAGGCGTCTCGTCGTTCCTGGAGAAGCGCGACCCGGCGTGGAAATGAACACCCTGGACACCACGCACCTCGTCGCCATCGCCGCCGCGCTGGGCTGGGCGAGCGGGCTGCGCCTGTACGCGGTGCTGTTCATCACCGGCATGGCCGGCTGGCTGGGCTGGGTGACGCTGCCGCCGGGCCTGCACATCCTGCAGAGCCCGCCCATGCTGGTGGGCAGCGGGCTGATGCTGGCGGTGGAGTTCTTCGCCGACAAGATCCCCGGCGTCGACACGCTGTGGGACGCGCTGCACACCGTGGTGCGCATTCCCGCCGGCGCGGCGCTGGCGGCGGCGGTGTTCGGCGGCGACAACGCCACCTGGACCACCGTGGCCGCGCTGCTGGGCGGCACGCTGGCGGCCACCGCGCATGCCGCGAAGGCGACCACGCGCGCGGCCGCGAACACCTCGCCCGAGCCGTTCTCGAACATCGGCCTGTCGTTCCTGGGCGACGCTGCCGTGCCTTCGATGCTGTGGCTGTCGTGGGCGCACCCGGTCGGCTTCTTCGTCGTGCTGGCGCTGGCGCTGGCCGTCGGCGTCGGGCTCATCGTCTTCTTCTTCCGCTTCCTGCGCGCGGTGTTCGGCCCCCTCATTCGCTTGATATGGCCGCGCCCGTCCACTTCCTGAGGCTGGCATGTTCAACAAGATCCTGATTGCCAATCGAGGCGAGATCGCGTGCCGCGTCGCGCGCACCGCGCGCCGGCTGGGCATCCGCACCGTGGCCGTCTACTCCGACGCCGACGCCGATGCGCGCCACGTGCGCGCCTGCGACGAGGCGGTGCACATCGGCGCCAGCGCCCCGCGCGACAGCTACCTGCAGGCGGCGCGCATCATCGCCGCCGCCCAGGCCACCGGCGCGCAGGCGGTGCACCCGGGTTACGGCTTCATGAGCGAGAACGAGGACTTCGCCGAGGCCTGCGCCGCCCACGGCATCGTCTTCATCGGCCCGCCGGCCTCTGCCATCCGCGCGATGGGCAGCAAGTCGGCCGCGAAGGCGCTGATGGCGAAGGCCGGCGTGCCGCTCGTGCCCGGCTACCACGGCGCCGACAACGACCCCGCGCTGCTGGCGCGCGAAGCGGCGGCGATCGGCTGGCCGGTGCTCATCAAGGCCAGCGCCGGCGGCGGCGGCAAAGGCATGCGGCGCGTCGACAAGGCCGAGGACTTCGCCGCCGCGCTCGCTTCGTGCCAGCGCGAGGCCAAGGCCAGCTTCGGCGACGACCACGTGCTGGTCGAGCGCTACGTGACGAAGCCGCGCCACATCGAGATCCAGGTCTTCGGCGATTCGCACGGCGAGGTGATCCACCTCTTCGAACGCGACTGCTCGGTGCAGCGCCGTCACCAGAAGGTGCTGGAGGAAGCACCCGCGCCCGGCATGAGCGAAGCCCGCAGGGCGGAGATGGGGGCAGCAGCCGTTGCTGCTGCCAAGGCGGTGGGTTACGTGGGCGCCGGCACGGTGGAGTTCATCGCCGAGGAGCTGGACGACGGCGACCTGCGCGACGCGAAGGACCTCGTCTTCGTGACCGGGAGCGACG
>CAYVXO010000050.1:0-6900 GCA_964454485.1 uncultured Rubrivivax sp. | reverse complement strand
TTCATGGAGATGAACACCCGGCTGCAGGTGGAGCACCCGGTGACGGAAGCGATCACCGGGCTCGACCTGGTCGAATGGCAGCTGCGCGTGGCCGCCGGCGAACGGCTGCCGAAGCGGCAGGACGAGCTGGCGATCCGCGGCCATGCGATCGAGGCGCGCATCTGCGCCGAGAACCCGGACAGCAACTTCCTGCCCGCCACCGGCACGCTGCACGTGGCGCGCTGGCCCGAGCACGTGGCCTTCGAACGCCACGACACGCTGCCGCGCGTGGACAGCGGCTTCGGCGAAGGCGACGCGGTGACGCCGTACTACGACTCGATGATCGCCAAGCTGATCGTCTGGGGCGCCGACCGCGCGCAGGCGCTGGCGCGGCTGGACGCGGCGCTGCGCGAGACGCACATCGTGGGCCCCGCCACCAACGTGGCCTTCCTGCGCCGCGTGGTGCAGTCGCGCTCGTTCTCCACCGCCGAACTGGACACCGCGCTCATCGAACGCGAGCGCGAGGCGCTGTTCAACGCGGCGCCGCTGCCGCCGCACTGGGTGGCCGCCGGCGTGGTGGCGCATGCGCTGGCGGCCGAGGCCGCCACCGAAGGCCCCGACCCCTGGAGCCGGCGCGACGGCTGGCGCCTGGCCGGCGGCGCGCGCCGGCGCTTCGACCTCGAACTGGGCGGCGAACGGCAGGCGCTCATCGTGCAACGCTTGCACGACGGCGCCACCGTCATCGAGCTCGGCGGCCAGCGCTGGCCCTTCGAATCGAAGCCGCAGGGCGGCCCGCGCCACGACGTGCGCCTGGGCAGCGAGCGCACCACGCTTGCGGTCTACGCCGAAGGCGAGCGCCGCGCCGTCTTCGCGCCCGGCGGCAGCGCCTTCGCGCTCGAGCTCGACCCCGTGGCGCATGGCGGCGACCACGCCGGCGAAGCCGGCCGCCTGACCGCGCCGATGCCGGGCAAGGTGATCGCCTTCCTCGCCAAGCCGGGCGACAAGGTCAAGCGTGGCCAGCCGCTGGCGGTGATGGAGGCGATGAAGATGGAGCACACCATCCACGCGCCGCGCGACGGCACGGTCGACGCGCTGCTCTACGCGCCGGGCGACCAGGTGGTCGAAGGCGGCGAGCTGCTCACGCTGGGAGAGTCCGCATGAAGCCCACCCATGTCACCCTGGTCGAGGTCGGCCCGCGCGACGGCCTGCAGAACGAGGCCGCTCCGGTCTCGGCCGCCGACAAGATCGAGCTCGTGCACCGGCTGCAGGACGCCGGCTGCCGCGAGATCGAGGTCACCAGCTTCGTGAGCCCGAAGTGGGTGCCGCAGATGGCCGACAACGCCGAGGTGATGGCCGGCATCGCCCGCCGCCCCGGCGTGCGCTACTCGGTGCTCACGCCGAACCTGAAGGGGCTCGAAGCGGCACTGGCCTCGAAGCCCGACGAGGTGGTGGTCTTCGGCGCCGCCAGCGAGGCCTTCAGCCGGCGCAACATCAACTGCAGCATCGCCGAGAGCATCGAGCGCTTCGCGCCGGTCGTGGCGGCAGCGCGCGAGGCCGGCGTCAAGGTGCGCGGTGCCATCAGCTGCGCGCTGGGCTGCCCCTACCAGGGCGAGGTCACGGCCGACGCGGTGGAAGAGGTGGTGCGCCTGATGAAGGGCATCGGCGTGCAGCACTGCGGCGTGGCCGACACCATCGGCACCGGCACGCCGGGCAAGGTGCAGCGGGCGATGGAGCGCGCGCTCAAGCACTACCCGCTGGCCGAGGTGAGCGGCCATTTCCACGACACCTACGGCCAGGCGCTGGCCAACATCTACGCCTGCCTGGAGATGGGCATCCACCACTTCGACGCCAGCGTCGCCGGCCTCGGCGGCTGCCCCTACGCGAAGGGCGCCACCGGCAACGTGGCGACCGAGGACGTGGTCTTCATGCTCGACGGGCTGGGCATCGAGACCGGCATCGACCTGGCGAAGCTGGTCGACGCCGGGGCCTTCATCTCCGGCGTGCTGGGGCGCGCGCCGGTCTCGCGTGCCGGCAAGGCGCTGCTGTCCAGGCGCGGCGTGGCGGTGGCTGTCGCCCCATGAATCGTCCCGAAGGATTCCAGCGCGTCGCCGCCGCGCTGGCCGAACGCGGGCATCCGCACGAGCCGGTCTGGCTGGAGGTGGCCGCGCGCACCTCGCAGGAGGCGGCCGACGCGCTGGGCGTGGGCGTGGGGCAGATCGCCAAGAGCGTGATCTTCCGCCGCGTGGCCGACGACGCCGCGGTGCTGGTCATCACCTCGGGCGACAGGCGGGTGGACGAGAAGCGCGTCGCCGCCGTCACCGGTGCGCTGGCGCGTGCCGACGCCGACTTCGTGAAGGCCGCGACCGGCTTTTCGATCGGTGGCGTGGCACCGCTGGCGCACAGCACGCCGCCGGTGACGCTGATCGACCGCGAGCTGTTCCGCTTCGGCGAGATCTGGGCCGCGGCGGGACATCCGAACGGCGTCTTCAAGCTGTCGCCGCAGCAACTGGAACAGCTCACCGGCGCGCCGGTGGCCGACGTGGTGAAGCTCTGATGGCCGGCGAACCTTCCCCCTGCATCGACGTCTGCCGCATGGACGCCGCCACCGGCTGGTGCGAAGGCTGCCTGCGCACGCTCGACGAGATCGCCTGCTGGTCGGTGCTCACCGACGAGGAGAAGCGCGCGGTGAAGGCCGTGCTGCAGCAGCGCCGCGGGCAGTGGCAGCGCCTGCTGGCCGCGCGCGCGCAAGGAGGCACCCCCACATGAAGCGCATCACCTTCTGGCTCGACGTCGTCTCGCCCTACGCCTACCTCGCCTTCGAACGGCTGCCGCAGGCGCTGGAAGGGCTGAGCCACGAAGTCGAATACAAGCCGATCCTGTTCGCCGGCCTGCTCAAGCAGTGGGGCCAGAAGGGCCCGGCCGAGATCGAACCCAAGCGCGCCTGGACCTTCCGCCAGGTGCACTGGCTGGCGCACCGGATGGGCATTCCCATCGCCACGCCGGCCGAGCACCCGTTCAACCCGCTGGCGCTGCAGCGCCTGCTGCTGGCCGCGGGGCCGAACCGGCGCAGCTGCGAAGCGGTGTTCCGCCACGTGTGGCGCGGCGAAGGCGCCAGCGCCAACGACCCCGCGCGCCTGGCCGCGCTGCGCGAGGCGCTGGCGCCGGCGCTCGACCCCGAGAGCGACGAAGTGAAGGCCGCGCTGCGCGCCAACACCGAAGCGGCGCTGGCCCGGGGCGTGTTCGGCGTGCCGACGCTGGAACTGGAAGGCCGGCTCTTCTGGGGGCTGGACGCGCTGCCGATGGTGGCCGGCGCACTCGCCGGCGACCCCTGGTTCGCGGGCCCGGCGTGGGACCGCGAAGGCGCGCCGCGCGCCGGCGTCGTGCGCCGCTGAGCCGCCCGTGCCGTAAGCCAGCGATCAGCCCCGCGTCAGCCCCCGTTGGCGTCGCGTCAGAGGGGGGTCAGTGCCTTCTCCAATGATCGGGAGGAATCCTTCACGGATCAAAGGAGACAAGCATGGACGCCACCTTGGCGCAGCGGATCGCAGCGCATCCGCAGTATCAGGAACTCAAGTCGCGGCGCAGCCGCTTCGGCTGGTGGCTCACCGCCGCGATGATGGTCGTGTACTACGGCTTCATCGTGCTGGTGGCCTTCTACAAGCCGCTGGTCTCGCAACGGCTGGGCGACGGCGTCATGACGCTGGGCATTCCGCTCGGCTTCGGCGTCATCGTGTTCACCATCATCATCACGGCCTACTACGTGCAGCGCGCGAACCGCGAGTTCGACGAACTGGCCGACAAGATCCAGAAGGCGGTGCTCAAGTGAAGGCGCGCAACACCCTCGTCCTGGCGTCCCTCGCCCTGCTGGCCGGCGCCGCGTTCGCGGCCGGCGGCGACGTCGGCCAGACCCAGAAGCAGGCGACCAACTGGACCGCCATCGGCATGTTCGTCGTCTTCGTCGTGATGACGCTGTTCATCACCAAGTGGGCGGCGGCGCGCACCAAGAGCGCGGCCGACTTCTACACCGCCGGCGGCGGCATCACCGGCTTCCAGAACGGTCTGGCGATCGCGGGCGACTACATGAGCGCCGCCTCGTTCCTGGGCATCAGCGCGGCGGTCATGGCCACCGGCTTCGACGGCCTGATCTACTCGATCGGCTTTCTCGTCGGCTGGCCCGTCATCACCTTCCTGATGGCCGAGCGCCTGCGCAACCTGGGCAAGTTCACCTTCGCCGACGTGGCGGCCTTCCGCTTCGAGCAGAAGCCGATCCGCATCTTCGCGGCCAGCGGCACGCTGGTGGTGGTGGCCTTCTACCTGATCGCGCAGATGGTGGGCGCCGGCCAGTTGATCAAGCTGCTGTTCGGCCTGGAGTACATGTACGCGGTGGTCATCGTCGGCGTGCTGATGATGGTCTACGTGCTGTTCGGCGGCATGACCGCCACCACCTGGGTGCAGATCATCAAGGCCTGCCTGCTGCTGGGCGGCGCGTCGTTCATGGCCTTCATGGTGATGTCGCGCTACGGCTTCAGCCCCGAGGCGATGTTCGCCGACGCGGTGAAGATCAAGACCGACCTCGCGGCCAAGGGCGGCAAGCCGGCCGAGGAAGCGGCGAAGATCGGCCAGTCCATCATGGGCCCGGGCAACTTCGTGAAGGACCCGATCTCCACCATCAGCTTCGGCATGGCGCTGATGTTCGGCACCGCCGGCCTGCCGCACATCCTGATGCGCTTCTTCACCGTGCCCTCGGCCAAGGAAGCGCGCAAGAGCGTGATGTGGGCCACCGGCTGGATCGGCTACTTCTACCTGCTGACCTTCATCATCGGCTTCGGCGCCATCACCTACGTGCTGACCAACCCGCAGTTCCTGGACGCCAAGGGCGGCCTGATCGGCGGCGGCAACATGGCGGCGGTGCACCTGGCCAACGCGGTGGGCGGCAACGTGTTCCTGGGCTTCATCTCGGCGGTGGCCTTCGCCACCATCCTCGCGGTGGTCGCCGGGCTCACGCTGTCGGGCGCCTCGGCGGTGTCGCACGACCTGTACTCCACCGTCATCAAGGCCGGCAAGGCCGACAGCAAGGACGAGCTGCGCGTCTCGCGCATCACCACCGTCGTGCTCGGCATCGTCGCCGTGGTGCTGGGCATCGCTTTCGAGAAGCAGAACATCGCCTTCATGGTGAGTCTGGCGTTTGCCATCGCGGCGTCGGCCAACTTCCCGGTGCTCCTGATGAGCGTGCTGTGGAAGGGCTGCACGACGCGCGGCGCGGTGATCGGCGGTTTCCTCGGGCTCATCAGCTCGGTCGTGCTGACGGTGGTGTCGCCGGCGGTGTGGGAGGCCACGCTCGGCAACCCGAAGGGCTCGGCCTGGTTCCCGTACACGTCGCCGGCCCTGTTCAGCATGGTGATCGGCTTCGTCGGCATCTGGCTGTTCTCGGTGCTCGACGGCAGCAAGCGCGCGCAGATCGACAAGGACGGCTTCCTGGCGCAGCAGGTGCGCTCGGAGACGGGCATCGGCGCGTCCGGCGCGTCCGGGCACTGAGCACGCCCGGGTGAACAGGGGGCCGCAGGCGCGACGTCTGCGGCCCTTCGTCGTTGCGCCGCCGACAATCGCGCGGGAGCGACTGCCGCGCGCCGGCGCGCGGACGGAGGAACGGAACGGTTCACGCGATGACAGCGAGCGACCCATGAGCAGCGGCCAATGAGCAGCAGCCCGAAGGCGACCGACGTCGACCCGCAGCCCGAGTTGCTGTCGCTGGCGACGGCGCGCGTGCGCGACGCCTTCGTGCGGCCGCCGCTCTACGTCGACGGCGCGCAGGACCTGGTCTCGGTGTGCCGTGCGCTGGCGGCGCAGGGCGCGACGACGGCGCTGGTGCGCGATGCCGATACAGCGGATGCAGGCGCCGAGCGTCTGGGCATCTTCACCACCACCGACCTGCGCGACGCGCTGCTGCGCGCGACGCCGCCGGCGCGGCTGGCGGTGCGCGAGGTGGCGCGTTTCCCGGTGCACGAGGTGCAGGCCGAGACCCAGATCTTCGAGGCGCTGTGGGCCATGCTGCGCCATCGCGTGCACCGCCTCGTGGTGCGCGACGGCGAGCGCGTGCTGGGCGTGCTCGGCCAGCTCGACCTGCTGAACTTCGTCGCCAACCACTCGCACCTGATCGGCGTGCAGATCGACGAGGCCGGCTCGGTCGCCGAGCTGGCGGCGGCGGCCGCGCGCGTCGACGAGATGGTGCGGCTGCTGCACGTCAGCGGCATCCGCATCGAGCGCATGGCGCAGCTCGTGAGCGAGCTCAACCGGCGCCTGGTGGCGCGGCTGTGGTCGCTGGTGGCGCCGCCGGCGCTGGTGGCCGACTCGTGCCTGCTGGTGATGGGCAGCGAGGGCCGCGGCGAGCAACTCGTCAAGACCGACCAGGACAACGCGCTGGTGCTGCGCGACGGGCTCGACCACGAGGCGCTCGACGTGGCCGGTGCCGCGGCGCGCTTCTCGGCGGCGCTGGGCGAGCTCGGCTGGCCGCCGTGCCCGGGCGGCATCATGCTGAGCCGCCCCGCGTGGTGCCGCCCGCTGGCCGAGTGGCGCGAGACGATCCGCGGCTGGGTCCACGGCCACGACGCCGAGGGCCCGATGCACCTGGCCATCTTCTGCGACGCGGCCGCGGTGGCCGGCGACGCGGCGCTGCTGACGCAGTTGCGCGACCATCTGGACCAGGTGCTGTCGGGCGCCGACACCTTCCTCGCGCGCTTCGCCGCCGCGGCCGACCAGTTCCAGGCGCCCGGCGGCTGGTTCACGCGGCTGAAGACGCCGCGCGACGAGCGCGCGCTCGACATCAAGAAGCTGGGCACCTTCCCGATCGTGCACGGCGTGCGCGCGCTCGCGCTCGAGCACCGCGTGCGCGAGAGCGGCAGCGCCGAGCGGCTGCGCGCGCTGGTG
>CAYVXO010000049.1:0-29931 GCA_964454485.1 uncultured Rubrivivax sp. | reverse complement strand
CTCGCCGCCGTCGTTGAGCGCCAGCGCCAGCGGCAGCATGCCGAAGACCATCGCCGCGGTCGTCATCACGATCGGCCGCATGCGGATCAGCCCGGCCTGCAGCAGCGCTTCGGCCACGGTGGCGCCGGCGCGGCGCGCGTGGTTCGCGAAGTCCACGAGCAGGATCGCGTTCTTCGTCACCAGGCCCATCAGCATCACGAGGCCGATCATGCTGAAGACGTTGAGCGTGCTGCGCCAGACCAGCAGCGCCAGCATGACGCCGATCAGCGCCAGCGGCAGGCTGGCCATGATGGCGATCGGCTGCAGGAAGCTGCCGAACTGGCTGGCGAGCACGATGTAGATGAAGATCACCGCCAGCGCCATCGCGCCCAGCAGGCCGTTGAAGGCCTCGGCCTGCTGCTGCATCTGGCCGCCGACGTCGAAGCTGAAGCCGGGCGGCAGGTTCGTCTCCTTGATGAGCTTCTGCACGTCGGCGCCGACGTCGCCCGGGCTGCGGTCCTTCACGCCGGCGAACACCGCCTCGCGCCGCTGCAGGTTCTGGCGGCGGATGATCTCCGGGTTGAACACCGGCTCGATGGTGGCCACGCTGTCGAGCGCGATCGGCGTGCCGTCCTTCGCGAAGGCCACCGGCAGGTTGCGCATCTGCTCCAGCCGCTCGCGCTGGGCCTCGTTGAGGCGCAGCACCACCTCCACCTGGTCGCCGTCGGGCGTGGTCCACCAGGTCGCGGTCTCGCCGTTGACGTAGGCGCGCAGGCTGGAAGCGAGCTGCGGCGCGGTGAGGCCGATCTCGCGCACCGCGGCAGGCTTGAGCCTCACCGCGTAGGCCGGCAGGCCGGGCTTGACCGAGGACTCGACGTCGACCGCGCCCGGGATCCGCTTCACCTTGGCGGCGAACTCGTCGGCCACGCGCGCCAGGCCGTCGGGGTCGCTGCCGAGGATGGCGACGTAGATCGGGCGCTCGAAGCCGAGCGCGGCACTGGTGCCCGGCACCTTGGCGATGGCCTCGCGGATCGCGTCTTCCACTTCCTTCTGGCTGCGGGTGCGTTCATTGCGCGGCTTCAGCACGATGTTGAGCCAGGCCTGGTTGCGCTGGCCGGCACCGCCGACCGCGGTGGAGACGGTGTCCACCTCGGGCATCGCGGCCAGGATCTCCTCCACCTGGCGCACCTTGGCGTTGGTGCGCTCCAGGCTGGCGCCCACCGGCATCGTGAGCTGCAGCTGGGTGTAGCTCTGGTCGGTCTGCGGCACGAACTCGCTGCCCACCAGCGGCGCCAGCGCGAGCGCGGCGACGAAGCTGAGCCCGCCCACCGCCAGGATCACGCCGCGCGGCGTGATCGTCGCCAAGCGCCACCGGCGCGCGCTGGCCTTGTCGCGCCGGGCGTCGGCGCCGAAGCCGTGGCCGTACGCGGGCAGCCAGAGCCGGTAGCGGCGCGCCGAGAAGGCCCAGCGGATGAGCCGCTCGTAGACCGCGTGCAGGGCGTCGAGCATGCGGTCGGTGGCGAAGATCGCATGGCCGATCACGGGCAGCTGCTTCAGCCGTGCCGAGGGCGGGTCCTTCCAGCGGCTGGAGAGCATGGGGTCGAGCGTGAAGCTCACGAACAGGCTCACCAGCACCGCGACGACGACGGTCACGCCGAAGGGGTAGAAGAACTTGCCGATGATGCCGCCCATGAAGGCCACCGGCACGAAGACGGCGCAGATGGCGAAGGTGGTGGCCATCACCGCCAGCCCGATCTCCTCGGTGCCCTGGCGCGCCGCGGTGAGATGGTCCTTGCCCATCTGCACGTGGCGCACGATGTTCTCGCGCACCACGATGGCGTCGTCGATCAGCAGGCCGATGCACAGCGAGAGCGCCATCATCGTCATGAAGTTCAGCGTGAAGCCGAAGGCGTAGACGGCGATGAAGCTGGAGATCACCGCGATCGGCAGCGTGAGCCCGGTGATGATGGTGCTGCGCCAGCTGTGCAGGAACAGGAAGACGATGACGATCGTGAGCAGCGCGCCTTCCACCAGCGTGTGCTCCAGCCCGGTGAGCGAGCCCTTGACCCAGTCGCTGGTGGCGTAGATGAGGCGCAGCTCCACGTCGGGCGGCAGCTGCTTGCGCAGTTCGTCCATCGCCTTCTTCACCGCGTCGCCGGTGGCCACGACGTTGGCGTCCTGCTGCTTGAAGACGTTGAAGTTGATCGCCGGCTGGCCGTTGATGCGGGCCGCCGAGTCGGGTTCCTTCTCGCGTTCCACCAGCGTGCCCAGGTCGTCCAGCGTGAGCGCCAGGCTGCCGCGGCGGGCCACCACCAGCTGCCCGAACTGCCGCGGGTCCCGCACGCGCCCTTCCACGCGCAGCAGCGCGTCGCGCACGGGGTCGCTGATCAGGCCCACCGGCTGGTCGGCGTTGGCGTCCTTCAGCGCCGCCGAGATCTCCGCTGGCGTGATGCCGTAGGCGCGCAGGCGCTGCGGGTCGAGGTCGATGCGCACCTCGCGCACCGTGAGGCCGCTCACATCGACGCGCGCCACGCCTTCGACACGCTGCAGCCGCTTGCCCACCAGCTGGTCGCCCAGGATCGAGAGCTCGCGCGCGCTGCGCGTCTTGCTCATCAGCGCCAGGTTCACCACCGGCTGGGCGTTGTCGTTGTTCCAGCGCGCGACCAGCGGCGCCTTCGCGTCCTTCGGGAAGTCCGGCTGCACGGCGGCGACGCGGTCGCGCACCTCCTGCATCGAGCGCGCCATGTCGGTGTCGAGGCCGAACTCGACGCTCGCCTGCGCCTTGCCTTCCAGGCTGCGCGAGGTGATGCGCTTGACGCCGGCCACGCTGTTGACCGCCTCTTCCAGCGGCTCGGTGATCTCGCGCTCCACCGCTTCCGGGCTGGCGCCGGGGTAGGCCACCTCGATCCAGGCGCCGGGGAAGATGATGTCGGGCATCTGCTCCACGCCCAGGCGGGCGAGCGAGAACAGCCCCAGCACGCACAGCGCCACCATCACCATGGTGGCGAAGACCGGGTTGTTGATCGAGACGCGGGTGATCCACATGGCGGCGCCCTTCCCTGGCCTACTTCAGGCTCGTCGGCGTGGAGGCGGCGGCGGACGCCACGGGCGAGGACTTGCCCGCCACCACGAGCGCCTTCGCGCCTTCGCGCAGGTTGTCGAAGCGCGCCGCCAGCACCTGCGCGCCCGGCGCCAGGCCGCTCAGCACCTCGACGCGGCCTTCGCGGTCGTCGCGCCGCCCCAGCGTGACGGCGCGCCGCGCCAGCAGGCCGTCCTGGATCACCCAGACATGGTCCTGGCCGCTCGTGTTGCCCACCGCGGCCAGCGGCACCGTCAGGCGCTCGGCGTCGTCTTCCAGCTGCGCGCGCGCCACCGCGTACTGGCCGGCGCGCAGCGTCTCCTTCGGATTCGCGAGCTCGATCGTGACGCCGATCGAGCGCGTGCCCGGCTCGGCCGCCGGCGCGATGCGCGCGATGCGCCCGGCCACCGGCTGCGCCACGCCTTCCACCGCCACCTGCACCGCCATGCCGGGCGCCAGCCGCGCCACCTCGTGCGTGCCCACGCTGCCGGCCAGTTCGAGCCGGCGCAGGTCGACGATGGTGAGCACCGGCTGCTCGGCGGCCAGCTTCTCGCCCGGCAGCGCCAGCCGCCTGGCGACGATGCCGTCGATCGGCGCGACCAGCGTGCTGTCGCGCAGGCCGACGCGGCTGGTCTCCAGCGCCGCCTGCGCGGCGTCGAGCGCGGCGCGTGCGGTCTCGACCGCCGCGCGCGAGTTGTCGAGCGCGCTCGGCGAGATGAACTGCTGCGCCGCCAGCCGCTCGTTGCTGGCGTGGGTGCGCTCGGCCTGCGCCAGCGTGGCGCGCGCCGACTCGACGTTGGCGCTGCGTTCGGCCACCCGGCTGCTCAGCTCGGAAGCGTCGATGCGCCCCACCAGCTGGCCGGCCGCGACGCGGCTGCCTTCACCGACGGACAGCGCCACCAGCGTGCCGCCGGTGCGCGCGCGCACGGTGGCGGTCTGCGGTGCCACCAGCGGCCCGGAGAACTCGATGCGCGCCGGCAGCCGCGCCAGCGCCGGCTGCACCACCTCGTGGCCGACGAACTCGAGCGCCGGCTCGGCCTTGGTACCCGCCTGCAGCCCCGGCGCGGCGAAGGAGCGCGGCCCGCCCCAGCCGGCCATCCAGGCGCCCACGGCGCCCGCCGCGAGCAGCACCACGATCCCTCCGACCAGCCATTTCCTGCGCATCGCGCATCCTCCACGTCCGTTGCGGTCCGCTTGTGGCGGGGCGGGCGGAGTGTAGGAAGGGGGGTCGGCGGCGGCCGCGCCGTTGCGACGAAGCGCGGGAAGGGGGCGACGGACTGCAGGTCGCGCCGACAGGCGCGGCCGGCCGCCGGCCGCTTCAGGTGACGGTGTCGGGGCTCGCGATCTCGCGCGCCCAGGCCACCAGTTCGGCGGCCGGCAGCGGGCGCGCGAACAGGTAACCCTGGCCGCGGTCGCAGCGCAGCCGGCGCATCAGCGTCGCCTGGCCGCTGGTCTCGATGCCCTCGGCCACCGTCTGCATGCCCAGCGTCTGGGCGACGCGGATCGTGGCCTCGATCAGCACGCGGTGGTATTCCACCGTCTCGGCGTGGGCGACGAAGCTGCGGTCGATCTTCACCGTGTCCACCGGCAGCAGGTGCAGGCAGGCGAGCGACGAATAGCCGGTGCCGAAGTCGTCCAGCGCCAGCGCCACGCCCATCGCCTTCAGCTCGCGCAGCGTGGTCTGCACGCGCTCGTCCTGCGCCGCCAGCGATTCGGTCACCTCCAGCTCCAGCTCGGCCGGGCTCATGCGGTGTTCAGCCAGCACCGCCTGCACGGTGGCGGGCAGCGCCGGCTGCTGGAGCTGCGCGCGCGAGAGGTTCACCGCCAGCCGCGCCGGCGCCAGCGCGCCCAGCTCGGCGCGCCACTGCGCGAACTGCGCGCAGGCCGAGCGCATCACCTGCTGGCCGATGGCGTCGATGAGGCCGGTCTCCTCGGCCACGGTGATGAAGCGGCCCGGCGGCACCACGCCCTGCTCGGGGTGGCGCCAGCGCACCAGCGCCTCCACGCCGACCATGGCGCCGCTCTGCAGGTCCACCACCGGCTGGTAGACGGCGAACAGCTCGTTCTCGCGCAGCGCGCGCCGCAGGTCGTGCTCGATCGCCAGCGCCTGCATCAGGCGTTCGCGCATCGAGCGGTCGAACAGCACCGCGCGCCCGCGGCCGGCGCGCTTGGCCTCGTACATGGCGGTGTCGGCGTCGCGCAGCACCTCGTCGGCACTGGCGAGCGCGCCGTCGGCACCGTCGGCGCCGTCGAGGCAGACGATGCCGATGCTGGCCGAGCTCTGCACCATCTGGCTGCCGAGCAGGTAGGGCTCGGACAGCGCCACGAGCAGCCGCTCGGCCACCAGGCGCGCGTCCTCGACCTGGCGGATGCCTTCGAGCACGACGACGAACTCGTCGCCGCCGATGCGCGCCGCCGTCTGCAGCTGCGACTCGACACGGCCGATCGCGTCGCCCGGGCGCAGCGCCTCCTCGACGCGGCGCGCCACCTGGCGCAGCAGCTCGTCGCCGGCGGCGTGGCCCAGCGTGTCGTTGACCTGCTTGAAGCGGTCGAAGTCCATGAACAGCACCGCGAAGCCGTAGCCCGGGTGGCGCGCCGCGTGGTCCAGCGCGCGCTGCACGCGCTCGACGACGGCGGCGCGGTTGGGCAGCCCGGTGAGCGCGTCGATGCGTGCCGAGCGCGCCAGCTGCTCCTGCAGGCCGCGCCGCTCGGTGATGTCGCTGGCCACCATCACGTGGCCGTGTGCCACCGTGCCGCCGCCGCCCAGCGGCCGCATGTCCAGGTCGACCCAGCGCCGCTCCCCTTCGCGCGTGGTGATGCGCAGCTCGGCGCGCGCGCCCTCGCCGCGCGCCAGCGCACGCCGCAGGCCGCGCATCGTGCCGCGCTCGGGCGCGTCGCAGCGCAGCAGGCGCGCCGGCTCGCGGCCGATGGCTTCCGCGGCCTCGTGGCCGCTGCCGCGCACGAAGGCGTCGTTGACCCAGGTGATGCGGCCGTCGACGCCGGTCACCGCCACCATGTTGTCGGTGCTGGCGGCCACCAGCGCCAGGCGTTCGAGCTGCTGCGCCTGCTCGGCCAGCTGGCGCAGCTGGCGCTTCACGTCGTGCGCCGTCGGCTCGACGACGAACAGCGCCAGCAGCCCCAGCACCGCCAGCGTGAGCGCGAAGCCGCCTTCGAGCAGCCGCAGCTGGCCCTGGCTGTGCCGGCGCGCCGCCGCCTGCAGCGTCTCGGTCAGGCGGTCGGCGGCGCCGAGCGCAGGGTCGGCCTCGGTCTGCACCGCGATCGCGGCGCGCTGCACCTCGACCGCGTTGCCGGCGTCCAGGTGGCGCAGCAGCGCCTCGCTGCGGTACCAGAGCCTTTCGCGCGCCGCCTGCCAGTCGGCGAGCGCGGCCTCGATCTCGGGCTCGGAGGCGTCGGCCAGGCGCGACTGCCCGGCCAGCAGCGCCTCGACGATGAGCGCCTCGGTGCGCGAACGGTCCAGCGCCTCGGCCAGCAGGTCGGCGTGGACCTGCGTGACGCGCTCGTCGCCGCCGGCGAGCGCCGCCATGCGCGCCATCTGCTGCGTGAAGGCGCGCTGGGCGGCGGCGAAGTTGATGACGTCGGCGTCGGCCGCGCGCACGCGCTCGAAGCGCTGCGCGTACAGGGCCTGGAACAGCGCCAGCGCGGCGAGCGCCGCGAAGGCGAGGTACATCGCACGGCGCACCCGCTGGTGCGCCGTGGCGTCGCCCTCCGCGGGGCCGGGAGCGTTCAGGCCGCCGCCGGGAGTCGGAATCGCGACACCTCTTCGGCCAGCGGGTGCGCCTGCTCGCGCAGCGAGTGGGCGGCGGCAGCCGTCTGCTCGAACATCGCCGCGTTGGCGGCCACGGCCGCGGCGCCAAAGGCGGCGGCGTCGAAGGCGGCGCAGGCCTTGGCGGTGCCCAGCGTCGCGGCGTCGCGCACGGCGGCCTGCGGCACCAGCGCGCGCGCATGGTCCACGCCCAGGCGCTCCTTCGACGAGAAGGCGATCACGAGCGCCCTGGCGCGAAAGCCCAGGAGGCGGAACGGCCGCACCCCCGGCGCCCAGGGGCCGTGGTCGCGGAAGAAATGGGTCAGTCCCCGGTCGTCGCCCACCGGGTGGCTGGACATCTTGGTCATCGACGTGTCCTTCGCTCGAAGCAGGACCGCCCTCCTCGAAGAAGGGCCCTCTGCATTCTCGGAAGGCGGCGGCGCGACTTGAGCCCGATCAGCGGCTGCAAAGGCCGTCAGCTCTTCCCAACTCGGTCCACCGTGCGATCCAGCCGCTGCATCGCACGCGTGCAGGCCCAGGCCACCAGGGCGGTCGCGGCGGCGGCCCAGAACACGGCGGCGAATCCGAAACGGGCCGACAGCCAGCCCCCGCCCAGGCCGCCCAGCACGCCCGAGGCGCCGTAGCCCAGCGTGGTGTACAGCGCCTGGCCGCGGCCGCGCAGCGGGCCCGGGAACCAGCGGCTGAGCAGCGCGATGCAGGCCGCGTGCTGGGCCGCGAAGGTCACCGCGTGCAGCAGCTGCGCCACCACCAGCGCGACCACCGACTGGCCGAAGGCGGCCACGAGCGCGAAGCGCAGCACCGACAGCACCGCCGCCCACTGCAGCCAGCGCTGCGGCTCGAAGCGGCCGAACAGCGGGCCCTGGAACCAGAAGAACACGATCTCCACCGCCACCGACACCGCCCACAGCGCGCCCACCGCGCTCTTGGGGTAGGCCAGCGAGTCCAGGTAGAGCGAGAAGAAGCCGTACAGGCTGGTGTGCGCCAGCACGGTGAAGAAGACGGAGGCGAAGAACCACGCCACCTCCGGGCGGCGCAGCACGCTTGCGACCGAAGGCAGCTCGGCATGCGTGCCGTGGTCGTCGCGCCGGTCGGGCAGCCGGAACGACACCGCCAGCAGCAGCCCGAACATCGCCGTCACCAGCCACGGGAAGAGGCCGATGCCGGCCGCCTGCAGCAGGGCGCCCGCCACCACCACGGTGACGATGAAGCCCATCGACCCCCACATGCGGACGCGGCCGTAGCGGCCCATGTCCATGTGGCCGCTGCGCGCCAGGTGGGCGGCCAGCGAGGCTTCGGACAGCGGCACGACGCCGCCGTTGGCCAGGAACAGCAGCGCCACGCAGAAGGCGACCGCGCCGTAGTCGCGCACGAACAGCAGACCGGCGGCCGACAGCGTGGCGCCCAGCGCGGCCAGCCGCACCAGGCGCACGCGGCGACCGCCGTGGTCGCCCAGCCAGCCCCAGCCGTAGGGCGCGATGACGCGCGTCCACGACTGCATCGAGACGATGCCGCCGATGGCCAGCGTGGAGAAGCCGAGGTCCTTGAACCACAGCGGCGCGTATGGGTTGAACATCCCGATCGCCGCGAAGTAGCAGAACCAGACGGCGCCGAAGGCGGCGAAAGGCGGCTTCACGCGCCGCCGTCCGGCGTGCCGGGCGGGGCAGGCATGCGGTGTCGTTCGAAGTGGTCGGCCGGGGAGGGCCGGATGATAGCGGCCGCCCCCGGCGCGCCGGGCCGCGTTCAGGCGGCGCTCGGCAGCTGGAAGCGCGCCACCCGATCGAGCAGTTCGTTGGCGTGGCCGGTGAGCGCGTCGGCGGCGGCGGCGGTCTGCTCGGACAGGGCCGCGTTCTGCTGCGTCGCGTCGTCGAGCTGGTGCACGTTGTGGCCGATCGCGGCCAGGCCCTGGCGCTGCGTCATCGCGCCGTCGGCGATCTCGCGCACCAGCTCGCGGATGCGTTCCGCGTTGCCGACGATGTGCGACATGGTCTCGCCGGCGCGCCGCGCCACCTGGGCACCGGCGCCGACCTTCTGCACGCTGTCGTCGATGAGCGACTTGATCTCGCGCGCCGCCGCCGAGGAGCGCTGCGCGAGCGCGCGCACCTCGCCGGCCACGACCGCGAAGCCGCGCCCCTGCTCGCCCGCGCGCGCGGCTTCCACCGCGGCGTTGAGCGCCAGGATGTTGGTCTGGAACGCGATGCCGTCGATGGTGCCGATGATGTGGCCGATGCGGCCCGAGGAAGCGTGGATGGCGTCCATCGTCTGCACCATGTCGCCGATGATGCGCCCGCCCTCGCCGGCCACGGTGGCGTTGCTGCCCGCCAGATCGGCCGCCTCGCCGGCCACGTCGGCGGTGCGGCCCACGGTGCCGGAGATCTCGCCCATCGAGGCCGAGGACTCCTGCAGCCGCACCGCGGCGTGTTCGGTGCGGGTGGACATCTCGCCGGCACCCTGCGCGATCTGCTGGCTCGAGGCCGCGATCTGCTCGGAAGCGGCGCGCACCTGCGAGACGATGGCGCGCTGCGCCGCCTGGGTGGCGCGCAGCGCCTCCATCAGGTCGGCGGCGTCGTCGCGGCCCCAGGGCTGCGGCGAACTCGTGAGGTCGCCGCGCGCCATCAGCTCCAGGTGGCGCCGCACCTCGTTGAGGCCGCCGCGCATCACCAGGTAGAAGGCGTAGAACATGTAGGCCGCGATCAGCAGGCTCGCGGCCACGCCGGCGCCCACCCAGGCCAGCCAGCGCCTGGCGAGCCGCTGGCGCTCGGTGAGCACGCCTTCGAGCTGATCGACCAGGCTCTGCTGCGCCTTCCAGGCGCCATTCACCGTGCGATCGCCGGCAGCCACGATCAAGGCCGCGCGCTCGGCGCCGCCGCTGCCCGGCCCGTCGGTGGCCATGTCGCGCAGGGCGTCGATCGCCTTCACGGTGGCGTGCAGGTCCACCGTGTCCAGCATGTCCGGGTGCACGCCCACCACCTTCTCGGCGGCCGCCACGGCCTGGCGCGAGAACTCCTCCACCAGCGCGTCGAGCCGGCCCAGTTCGACCACGGCGATCTCGCCGCCCTCGCCCGCCGAGACCACGGCCGCCGCGAGGTCGCGCATGCGCGCCGCTTCGTCGATCAGGCGCGGCAGCTTGCCGATGCCGGCGTCCTGCAGGTAGTAGCTGTCGAGCTCGGGGTCCAGGATGAGGCCGCTGCCGTCGCTGGCGGTGCCGATCAGGTCGTACAGTGCCAGCGCCAGCTTGGCGTGGCTGGCGTAGACCTTCATCATCCCTTCGGCCGGCGCGGCGAGCGCCTGGTGCGCCTGGTTCACGCGCTCCAGCGGCGCCTTGGTGCCGAGCAGGCGGCCATGCTTCTGGTCCAGGTCCGCCAGCACCGTGAGCTTGGCCTTGAAGGCTTCGTGCGCGGGCGCGTACGTCGCGCTGCCGGCCTGCACCGCGTCGCGCAGGGCCGCTGCGCGCATCTCCTGCGCCGCCTTCAGCAGCGCGGTGGCTTCGCGATCGAACGCGAGGCCGACGACCTCGTCCTCGGTGGCGCGCAGGGTTTCCAGGCGGCCGTTCACGAACAGCACCGCCAGCAGCACCAGCGGGGCCAGGAAGGCGAGCGAGATCGCCGCGGCCTTGGGGCCGAACTGCAGGCGGCGGAAGGCGCGCACGCCGGGCGCCCAGACCCCGTGGTGGGCGAAGAAGCCGAACGTGCTGGCCTTGATCCGTGCTGGGGACATGGGGGAACTCCGGGAGGCGGTTGCGCTCAGCGCGCAGAGAGAAGCTTGTCGAGAGGTTCGTCGTAGGTGCCGACCGCGGCCGCGACCGAGCCTTCGGCGTCCAGCCGCACGATGCGGAAGTCGTGCATCAGGTGGCCGTCGGCGTGCCACCAGCGCACGCCCAGCAGGCCGGCGGCGCGCGTGGTGGCGCCGCGGCCGGCGGTGAGGAAGTGCCAGTTGTCGCGCGCCAGGCCGCGCGCGCGCCGGTAGTCCTGCCAGGCGGCGGGCGAATCGTTGTCGGGGTCGATGCTGAGCACCACGAACTGCAGCGCCAAGCCGCGCCGGTCGGCTTCCTGCTGCAACTGCACCAGGCGGCGCCAGGCCACGCTGCACACGAAGCGGCAGGCGCTGTACTCCATCGCCACCACCGTGGGCCGGCCGCGCCACTGCGCCAGGCGCAGGCTGCGGCCCTGTTCGTCGACCCAGGTGTCGTCGAACGCGAACAGGCTGGCCGCGCCATGGCTGGCGCCGCAGGCCAGGGCCAGCGCGGCGGCGAGGAGCGGGTTGCGGAAGAGTCGCGGCATCGGGGTCAGTACTTCTGGATCACCTTCAGGTCGGGCGGCGCCTTGGTCACGTAGCCCACGGTGCCCGGGTTGGCCTTGACGGCGGCGATGACGTCGGCGTCGCCGCCGCGCACGGCCGGCGGCGTGAGGCCTTCGCGAAAGCCCTTCTTGGACCAGATCGAGGCATAGCGGGCGGCGTCCACCTTGAGGACCCGAGCCTGGAAATCGGCCTGCAGCGCGCCGTTCTCGACCGGCACGAGCTTGGTCGGGCCGGCGAACTGCTTGTCGCCGAGGAAGACGTCACGAACCTCGTCGGCGCCGAGGGTGAGCCCGGGCTGGCAGACGACGAACAGGTCGCCGGCGGCGGCCGGCAGGGCCGCGGCGGCGAAGGCGGCGGCAGCGAGGACACGGAGGATGTTCATGGGGCGGCTCCTCGTGTCTTCAGAAGCGGACCGAGTACTGCAGCGCCAAGCTGGACGGCGTGCCATCGACACCGTCCTGCGTGGTGCGCATCCACTCGGCCTTGAGCGCCGACTTGGGCGAAACGTTGTAGCGCAGGCCCGCCACCGTGCGGCGGTAGCTGCGGCCGTTCTCCTGCAGCGCGAAGTACGGGTCGGCCGCGGCGAGCGAGCTGCGTTCGTAGCGCGCGTAGGGCGTGAACGACTCGCCCAGGTTGTAGCCGGCCTGCACGTACCAGGCGTTGCTGCCGTGGCTGCCGCTGCCGGCCAGGTCGCGGTTGCGGAAGCCGTAGTACTCGGCCATCAACTCCCAGTCGTCGTTGTCGAAGGTGGCGTAGGCGCCCAGCATGTTCACGCGCGCGGCGCCGCTGGCGCTGGCGTCGGCGTTGCTGCCGCCCGCGCGCTGCGTCAGGCCGTGCAGGCCGAGCACGAGCCCGCTGCCGGCCACCGCCAGCTGGGTGCGAAAGCCGAGGCCGACGTTGCCGTCGCCGTCGCCCCTGGCCTGGTAGTCGAGCGTGCCGGCCTTGATGGCGTCGCCGTTGACGACGTAGAGGTCGTAGCCCAGGCGGCCGGCCCCGGTGCGGGCGCCGCCGGTGGCCCACAGGCCCACCGAGTGCGCGGGCAGGATGCCGCCGGCGTCCTCGAACTCCAGGAATCGCGGCCGCGAAAGCGCGGTCTGGATCTGCGCGCCGTGGTGGAACGCGGTGTTCCAGTAGCCGTAGGGGGTGTGGAAGCGGCCGGCCCACAGCGTGAGGGCGTCGCTGAAGACGTAGCCGAGCTGCATGCGCTCGACGTCGACCGCCAGTTCGCCGCTGTCGTCGTACTCGAAGGCAATCTCGACCAGGCCCTTCACCTGGGCGCTGATCTGCGGCGTCATGTAGAGGTCGAACACGCCCACCTTGAACCCGCGCGGCGCGCTGCCTGCGGCGGCGGCATTGCGCAGGCCGGCGCCGACGTCGGCGAAGCCGTGGATCGGCAGCCCGGTGTCGGCCTGTGCCGCGGCAGCGCTGGCGGCCTCGATCTGCGCCACCGAACGCTCGACGTTCTCGATGCGCGCGCCCCATTCGCCTGCGGCCGGCGCGGCGGTGGGCTTCTTCGCCGCTTCGAGTTCCTCGACACGCTTCTGCAAGGCCTGGATGGTCTTCAGGCTGGCGTCGAGTCGGCTTTCGATCTCCTTCAGGCGCGCCGCGTCGTCGGCGTGCGCCGGCAGCGCGGCCGCCGCGACGGCGGCCGCCAGGCATGCCCTGGTAATCTGAGTGTGCACCGGTGTCCCCTTCTGGATACGGTCATAACTAACGACCGTACGGTAGGTCTTATCGGCGCCAAACGAGGGCAACATAAGCGGCCGGATTGGCCAGCTTATGTTCGAAGTCAGATCACCGGGTGGCGCGTCAGGGAGCCGACGCGGGAATCGCAGGCGTTTCGATGTGCACGTCGCCGCACTGCGCGCGCTGGCGCAGCGCGTGGTCCATCAGCACCAGCGCCAGCAGCGCTTCGGCGATGGGCGCGGCGCGGATGCCCACGCAGGGGTCGTGGCGGCCGTGCGTCTCGACGCTGACCGCGTGGCCCTGGCGGTCGACCGAGGCACGCGCGATGCGGATCGAGCTGGTGGGCTTGATCGCGATCGAGACCACCAGGTCCTGGCCGGTGGAGATGCCGCCCAGCACGCCGCCGGCGTGGTTGCTGCGGAAGCCCGCGGGCGTGAGCTCGTCGCCATGCTCGCTGCCGCGCTGCTCGACGCAGCCGAAGCCGGCGCCAATCTCGACGCCCTTGACGGCGTTCAGGCCCATCAGGGCCCAGGCGATGTCGGCGTCGAGCCGGTCGTACAGCGGCTCGCCCAGCCCGGGCGGCACGCCGCGCGCGCGCACCTCGATGCGCGCGCCGCAGGAATCGCCCGCCTTGCGCAGCGCGTCCATGTGCGCTTCGAGCTGCGGCACCACGGCGGCGTCGGGCGCGAAGAAGGCGTTGTTGGCGATTTCGGCTTCGTCGCTGAAGGGAATGCGGATCGGCCCGAGCTGGCTCATCCAGGCGACGAAAGTGGTGCCGTGCCTTTCCTGCAGCCACTTGCGCGCCACCGCGCCGGCGGCCACGGTGGGCGCGGTCAGGCGCGCCGAGGCACGGCCGCCGCCGCGCGGGTCGCGGTGGCCGTACTTGCGCCAGTACGTGTAGTCGGCATGGCCGGGGCGGAAGGTGTCCAGCAGGTTGCCGTAGTCCTTGCTGCGCTGGTCGGTGTTGCGGATCAGCAGCGCGATCGGCGTGCCGGTGGTCAGCCCCTCGTGCACGCCGGAGAGGATCTCCACGCGGTCGGCTTCCTGGCGCTGCGTGACGTGGCGGCTGGTGCCAGGGCGGCGGCGGTCGAGCTGGACCTGGATGTCGGCCTCGGACAGCGCCAGCCCGGGCGGGCAGCCGTCGATCACGCAGCCGATGGCGGGACCGTGGCTTTCGCCGAAGTTGGTGACGCGGAACAGTTCGCCGAAGGTGCTGCCGGGCATGCCGGCATTCTAGGTGGCGGGCCCGGCGCGATCAGCCGGTGGCCTGGCCGGCGCCCGGCTCCTCGGCCGGCCAGTCGCGGATGTAGGCCTTGAGCATGCGGTTCTCGAAGTCCTGCGCGTCGACCACGGTCTTGGCGACGTCGTAGAACGAGACCACGCCCATCAGCGTGCGGTGGTCCAGCACCGGCATGTAGCGCGCATGGCGCGCCAGCATCATGCGGCGCACCTCGTTGATGTCGGTCTCGGGCGTGCAGGTGAGCGGCGCCTCGTCCATCACCGAACGCACGTGGCGCGTGCCGACGCTGCCGCCGTTGGCCACCACCGCGTTGATCACCTCGCGGAAGGTGAGCATGCCGATCAAGTCGCCGTACTCCATCACCACCAGCGAGCCGATGTCGTGTTCGGACATGGTCTGCATCGCCTGCCAGAGCGTCTCGTCCGGCGAGACCGTGTAGAGCGTGTTGCCCTTGACACGCAGGATGTCGGTGACTTTCATGGGGGCAATATAGCCCACAATGATTGCCCCACTTCTCCCCCGGAACGATGCCATGGCCGGAGCTTCCGACCCCGGATTCGACACCCTCGCGCTGCACGCCGGCGCCGCGCCCGACCCCGCCACCGGCGCGCGCGCGGTGCCCATCCACCTGACCACCAGCTTCGTCTTCGAGGACAGCGACCACGCGGCCAGCCTGTTCAACATGGAACGCTCGGGCCATGTCTACAGCCGCATCAGCAACCCCACCAACGCGGTGCTGGAAGAACGCGTGGCGGCACTCGAAGGCGGCGCCGGCGCCATCGCCACCGCCAGCGGCCAGGCGGCGCTGCACCTGGCGGTGGCCACCGTGGCCGGCGCGGGTTCGCACATCGTGGCCTCCACCGCGCTCTACGGCGGCAGCCACAACCTGCTGGCCTACACGCTGGCGCGCTTCGGCATCGAGACCACCTTCGTGAAGCCGGCCGACGTGGACGGCTGGCGCGCCGCCATCCGCCCGAACACCAGGCTGCTGTTCGGCGAGACGCTGGGCAACCCCGGGCTGGACGTGCTGGACATCCCCACCGTGAGCGCGATCGCGCACGAAGCCGGGCTGCCGCTGCTGGTGGATTCCACCTTCACCACGCCCTGGCTGATGAAGCCGCTGGACCACGGCGCCGACCTCGTCTACCACTCGGCGACCAAGTTCCTTTCCGGCCACGGCACGGTGATCGGCGGCGTGCTGGTCGACGGCGGCAGCTTCGACTGGGCCGGCTCGAACCGCTTCCCCGAACTGGCCGCGCCCTACAGCGGCTTCCACGGCATGGTGTTCAGCGAGGAAAGCACCGTCGGCGCCTTCCTGCTGCGCGCGCGCCGCGAGGGCCTGCGCGACTTCGGCGCCTGCATGAGCCCCCACACCGCGTGGCTGATCCTGCAGGGCATCGAGACATTGCCGCTGCGCATGGCGCGCCACGTGGAGAACACGCGCAAGGTGGTGGCCTTCCTGGCCGCGCACCCGATGGTCAGTGCCGTGGGCTACCCCGAACTGGAAGGCCACCCCAGCCACGCGCTGGCGAAGAAGCTGCTGCCGCGCGGCTGCGGCTCGGTCTTCAGCTTCGACCTGAAAGGCAGCCGCGGCCAGGGCCGCGCGTTCATCGAGGCGCTGAAGATCTTCTCCCACCTGGCCAACGTGGGCGACGCGCGCTCGCTCGTCATCCACCCCGCGAGCACCACCCACTTCCGCATGGACGACGCCGCGCTCGCCGCCGCGGGCATCGGCCCCGGCACGATCCGGCTGTCGATCGGGCTGGAGGACGCCGACGACCTGATCGACGACCTCAAGCGCGCCTTCAAGGCCGCGCAAAACCTCAAGTGAGGGCGGCATGAAGATCGACGTCAACGGCCACGCCGCCTACGCCTACACCGGCGGCAAGCCCTTCGACCCTGCCCTGCCCTGCGTGGTGTTCGTGCACGGCGCCCTGCACGACCACAGCGCCTGGACGCTGCTGGCGCGCTGGTTCGCGCACCACGGCCGTTCGGTGCTGGCGGTGGACCTGCCCGGCCACGGGCAAAGCGAAGGCGCGCCGCCGGCGTCCGTCGAGGCGGCGGCCGACTGGCTGCTGGCACTGCTGCAGGCCGCCGGCGTGAAGCAGGCGGCGCTGGTGGGCCACAGCATGGGCTCGCTGATCGCGCTCGAAGCCGCGGCGCGCGCGCCGGACCTCGTCGACCACCTGGCGATGATCGGCACCGCCTACCCGATGAAGGTGAGCGAGGCGCTGCTGAAAACGGCACGCGAGCAGCCGCTGAAGGCCATCGACATGGTCAACGCGTTTTCCATCAGCAGCACCGCCACCAAGCCTGGCTACCCGGGCCCGGGCATGTGGCTGCACGGCAGCAACCGCGCGCTGATGCGGCGCACGCAGGCGGCGGCCGAGCGCAAGCTGGGCCTCAACCTCTTCGCGCACGACTTCGCGGTCTGCGACCGCTACGCCAACGGCCTGCAGGCGGCGGCGCAGGTGCGCTGCCCGGTGAGCTTCATGCTGGGCGCGAGCGACCAGATGACCTCGCCGAAGACCACGCGCGAGATCGCCGCGGCGCTGAAGGCGAAGACCTTCACGCTCAGGAGCGGCCATTCGCTGATGGCCGAGGCGCCGGACGAACTGCTGGCGGCGCTGCGCGCGGCGCTGGCCTAGCCGGAACGTCCGTCGCAGGTCCGCGCGGCTGCCCGCGCGTACCGGCAGGCGCTCGGCAGCAGGGCTCAGCGTGCCGCGCCGGCGGCGGTGGTGACCTGGATCACCCCGTCATGCCCCAGGTAGAGGCGGCCCGGCGTCAGCGGATCGGCGACCATCACCGTTCGGCCCGCTTCGCCACCAGAGCGACGCAGCGATTCCCCGCTGTCCGCCGATTGCCAGGTGGCCGCGCCGTCGCGGCTGGCGAACAGCCCTCCTCCGCGCATCCAGGCGTAGAGCGTTCCGGCCGCGTCCTGCACGATGCCGAGCACCCCTGCACCGACGAGCCCCTGCGAAGCGGGCGAGAACGTCTGCCCGCCGTCCAGCGAGCGCAGCAACTGCCCGTTGCGTTCGCCGGCGTAGACCACCCGCGGATCGCCGCGGTCGACCGCGAGCGCGGCGTACGACCCGGGGTGCCCCAGGTCCTGCAGCGTCGTGCCGCCGTCGATCGACTTGAACAGGCCCGTGGTCCCGTTGAAGTCCGCGATGTAGAACACGTCGGGATTCACCGGGTCGACCGCGATCGTGCCCGCCGGTTGGGTGTTCAGAAGCCTGAAGCTGCGGCCGGCGTCGTCGGAGCGATACAGCCCCGCCTCGGGCGCGACCGAGCACACCAGGTAAACGCGCAACGGCGAGGCGAAGGCCAGGCGCGAGTCGATCGCTTCGGTGACGGCTCCGCCCGTCACGCTCGCCGCCGTCCAGCTGCTGCCGCCGTTGTCGGTGCGCACGAGCCCGTCGCCGTAGAGCGCCAGGATCACGGTGTTCGCATCGGTGGGAGAGGCCGCGACGGCCCAGGTGTCGTTGTCGGCGCCGTCCACCAGGATGCCCGGCGCATTGCCGATCGCATCGAACAGGCCCGGCCCCCGCTGGCGGTACAGGGACTGCGTATGGATCACGCCCACCAGCAGGCGCCCGGCGGCGTCCACCGCGAGGTCGTTGACCGACGATGCCTGGAAGCCGTTGGGCAGCGGGCGAAAGCTCCGGCCGCCGTCGTCGCTGCGGAACAGGCCGCCGGTCGTGTTGACGTACAGCGCGCCGCGCGCGTCGACGCTGATCTCGCGCGGCGCGCCAAGAAAACGCGGGTCGTCCGACGCCGGCAGGATCTCGAAATGGAGGCCCCCGTCCGTCGAGACCGCCAGCAGCCGGCCCGAGCTGTCGTTCGCGTAGAGGCGGCGCGGATCGCTCGGGTCGAAGGCGGAACTGCCGGGATAGACCAGCAGCCCGCCATGGACGGCGACATAGGTGGCGCCGCCGTCGACCGAACGGAAGGACTGCCGGTGTCCCTGCCGGTCGCTGGCGGTGACGAACAGCGTGCCGCCGTCCGGGCTGACGATCAAGGCCGGCATGCGGTTGAAGCGGGCGGGCAGCGGCACCGGAGTCATGGTCGCGCCGCCGTCCGTCGAGCGCAGGACCTGCGGCGGAACGGCATGACCGAAGTACACCGCGCCGGGGCGCACGGCGAGCAGGCCGAGACCCACGCCGAGGCGCCGCACGCTGCGGCCGCCGTCGGTGGATTTCCAGACCGAACCGGCGCGATCGACGGCCCCGACGTAGAGCGTGTTGGGATCGCGCGGATCCGCTTCCATCCAGGTGACGAGGTGCGTGTCGAGCGCCGCTCGCCGTTGCCAGGTCCTGCCGAAATCATCGCTCGCGAACAGGCCAGTGAAAGGCGAGAAGTCCTGGCCGATCCCGGCGTGCGCGTACACGATGTCCGGGTTCGAAGGCGCCACCGCCAAGGCACCGGGCTGCGGCGCGGCACCGTTCGGCCCTGCCAGGCCGCTCATGCTGCGGGTCCAGTGCTCGCCGCGGTCTTCTGAACGGAAGATGCCGGCGCGCCCGGTGGTCACCAGCACCTGGGAACCATTGAAGTAGAAGCGCTGGTCGCCGTTGCAGCAGAGGATGCCGTCCTGCGGCCCGGCCTCCACGAACGGGGCATCGTCCGCAAGCGCCGGGGCGCAGAGGCCCGACCCGAGCAGCAGCACGCCGGCGACGAGGACCTCAAGCATCGAGTGCCGCGACTTGGCGGTGCCTTCGTCGGCGCGCGCAGCGCAGCGGGCGCGACCGTGGTCACTGTCCATGACGACGATGTCGCCGGTCGGGTTCTGCATGACAGAGTCCCCCCTTGGCCAGCCAGCCCTGCGGGCCACGCGCGACGAGGACACAAGCGACTGGCGCGCGGCGCCGGGGGCGCGAAGCCTGCGGTCCGGAGTGTCCCGCGCTCGCCGCCGGTCAGCGGCCGCCGCCCTGCTAAACCAGCAGCTCTGCCAGGGTCATCTGCTCGACGCCGGCGCGGCTGCGGAAGGCCTGCACCGAGGCGCCCGGCTCCAGCAGCATCGCGTCGACCAGCGGCGCCGCCGGTGTGCGTGCCGGGTCGGCCAGCAGCACGTGGCGCGGGGTGCCGCCCTCGTCCAGCCGCGCCGCCCAGTCCGCCTGCACCAGCCAGTCGAGCACCGGCTCGATCTGCAGCGGGTCGGTGGCCAGCTGCTCGGCCAGGGTCAGCAGGTCGACGCCGCGCCGGTCGCCCTGGCGCGCGCGGTCCAGCTCGCGCAGCACCACCAGCGCCAGCTCGAAGCGGTCGCCGGGACGCGCCGGCCGCCGCACCACGCGCCGCTGCAGGCTGGGCGCATAGGCCGCGATCACCGCGCCCAGCAGCACGATGACCCAGCCGAGGTAGATCCACAGCAGCAGCACCGGCGCGGTGGCGAAGGTGCCGTAGACCGCCGAATAGGTCGGCACGCTGGCCACGTACCAGGCCAGGCCGCGCTTGGCGACTTCGAAGGCGACGGCGACGAAGAGCGCGCCCGCCCACGCATGGCGCCAGCGCACCGCGGTGTTGGGCACGTAGTGGAAGAGGCCGGCCATCGCCAGCGCGAGCAGGCCGAACTCCACCCCGTTGAGCGCCAGCGCCAGCGTGCCCGGCATGACGCCCACCAGCCCGCGCGAGGCCGAGAGCGCGTAGCTGGTGGCGCTCAGGCTGACGCCCAGCACCAGCGGCCCGAGCGTCAGCGCGGCCCAGTAGACGAGCACGCGCTGGCCGAAAGGGCGCGGCTTGCGCACGCGCCAGATCGCGTTGAGCGTGCGGTCGATCGTGAGCATGAGCGCGATGGCCGTCGTCACGAAGAGCAGCAGGCCCACGCTGCCCAGCCGGCTGGCGTTGGCGGCGAACTGCGTCAGCGCGCGCAGCACCGGCCGCGCGATGGTGTCGGGCACCAGGCTCTGCAGGAAGTACTTCTCCAGCGCGCCCTGGAACGAGGCGAACATCGGGAAGGCGGTGAACACCGCCAGCATCAGCGTGACCAGGGGCACCAGCGCGATCAGCGTCGTGAAGGTCAGGCTGCTCGCTGCCAGGCTGAGGTGGTCTTCGCGGAAACGCTGCCTGAGCGTGCGCAGGGTCTCGAACCAGGGCCAGCGGCGCAGCGTCTGCAGGGCTTCGCGCCCGAAGGCCGCGCCGCGCGAGAGGTCCAGGGCAGGCATGCTGGCTATGATGCCAGCATGACCGATCCGGCCCGACCCAGCCCCGCCGTGCAACGCCTGCGCGCGGCCTCGATCGCGCTCACGGCCGCGCTCGTGCTGCTCGGGCTGGCGTGGGAACTCTGGCTGGCGCCCACCGGCCGCGGCACGCTGGCGCTGAAGGTGCTGCCGCTCGTGGCGGCCTTGCCCGGGCTGGCGCGCCACCGCCTCTACACCTACCGCTGGCTGAGCCTGGCGGTGTGGCTCTACGCGGCCGAAGGCGCGGTGCGCGCGGCTTCCGAACGCGGCGTCTCGCAGGCGCTGGGCGCGGTCGAGGTGGTGCTGGTGCTGGCGCTCTTTGCCACGCTGGGCGCCTACGTGCGCAGCCGCCTGCGTGCCGGGCGCGAGGTGGCGGCGTGAGCGCGCCGCTGCTGCAGGCGTTGCGCGAAGCGGTCGGCCCGGCGCAGGTGCTGAGCGAAGGCGACCTCTCGGCCTACGAACTCGACTGGCGACGCCGCTGGCGCGGGTGCGCGCTCGCCGTCGTGCGGCCCGGCAGCACGGCCGAGGTGGCGGCCATCGTGCGCGCCTGCGCGACGTTCGGCGCGAGCCTGGTGCCGCAGGGCGGCAACACCGGCCTCGTGGGCGGCGGCGTGCCCGACGAAAGCGGCACCCAGGTGCTGCTGAGCCTGAAGCGCATGGACCGCGTGCGCGCGATCGACACCGCCAACCTGACCATCACGGCCGAGGCCGGCTGCGTGCTGCAGGCGGTGCAGGAGGCGGCGGCCGCGCAGGACCTGCTGTTCCCGCTCAGCCTGGCCGCCGAAGGCAGCTGCACGATCGGCGGCAACCTGGCCACCAATGCCGGCGGCACGCAGGTGCTGCGCTTCGGCAACGCGCGCGAGCTGTGCCTGGGGCTGGAGGTCGTGACCGCCGAGGGCGAGGTCTGGGACGGCCTTTCCGGCCTGCGCAAGGACAACACCGGCTACGACCTGCGCGATCTTTTCGTCGGCAGCGAAGGCACGCTGGGCGTCATCACCGCGGCGACGCTGAAGCTCTTCCCCGCGCCGGCGGCGCAGACCACGGCGCTCGCCGCCTGCGAAACGCTCGAGCAGTGCGTGGCGCTGCTGGACCTGGCGCGCGCGCGGCTGGGCGCCGGGCTCACCGGCTTCGAGGTGATGAACCGCTTCTCGCTCGACCTGGTGGCGCGCCACTTCCCCACCCTGCCGCGGCCGCTGCCCGGCGCGCCCTGGACCGTGCTGCTGGAGCAGAGCGACACCGAAGGCGAGGCGACCGCGCACGCACGCTTCGAAGCCCTGCTCGCCGCCGCGCTCGAAGCCGGCTGCGTGGGCGACGCCGCGGTGGCCACCAGCCTGGCGCAGTCGAAGGCGATGTGGCACCTGCGCGAGGCGATCCCGCTCGCGCAGAGCGAGGAAGGGCTCAACATCAAGCACGACATCGCGCTGCCGGTGTCGGCCATCCCCGCCTTCTGCGCCGCCACCGACGCCGCGCTGCGCGCGCGCTTCCCCGGCGTGCGGCTGGTCAACTTCGGCCACCTGGGCGACGGCAACCTGCACTACAACGTGCAGAGCCCCGAAGGCGGCGACGCGAAGCGATTCCTGGCCGAGCACGAGCCGGCCGTCAACACGATCGTCTACGACGCCGTGATGGCGCACCGCGGCTCGATCAGCGCCGAGCACGGCGTGGGCGCCCTCAAGCGCGACGAACTGCCGCACCGCAAGTCGCCGGTGGCACTGGACCTGATGAAGCGCATCAAGCGCGCGCTCGACCCCGCGAACCGGCTCAACCCGGGGCGGGTGCTGTAGCGGCTACTGCAGCGGGCCCTTGAGCGCGCCCGGCACGGGGATCGAGACCACCTTGATGCCTTCCTCGTGCAGCGCGGCGCGCTCCTCGGGCGTGGCGTGGCCACGGATGCCGCGCTGCGGCGTCTCGCCGTAGTGGATGCGGCGCGCTTCGTCGGGGAAGCGGTCGCCGACGTCCTCGGTGTTCTCGATCATGTGGCGCACCGCCTTCAGCCAGGCGGCCTGCAGGTCGGCGGCCTGCGGTTCGGGCGCGGCCGCGGGTTGTTCCTTCGCGCCCGAGAGGTTCAGGCGCGGCGCGCTGGGCATGCGCGTGACCACGCGGTCGGCGCACAGCGGGCATTCGACCAGGCCGCGGCCGTTCTGGTCCATGAAGTCGTCGTCGGAGGCGAACCAGCCTTCGAAGCCGTGGCCGTTCGCGCAGCGCAGGTTCAGCACTTTCATGGCTGCATCATAGGGCGGTGCCGGGATCAGGCTGCCAGTGCAGGTTCCATGCGCCGGCGCGCCAGCGCTGCAGCCACTGCAGGCCGATGCGCGTCTTCACGTCGGGCAGGCCGCCTTCGGCGGCCAGGCGGTCGAGCGTGGGCTCGTCGAAGGTGACGACCTCGACGAACTCGCCGTCGTCCAGCCGCTGCGGGCCGGCGACGAGCCCGCGCGCGAAGAAGATCCAGATGCTTTCGGTCGAGTACGCGGCCGCGTTGTGGATCTCGCAGGCATAGGCCCATTCGCGCGCGCGGTAGCCGGTCTCTTCCTGCAGTTCGCGCCGCGCGCAAGCGAGCAGGTCCTCGCCGGGATCGCGCTTGCCGGCGGGGAATTCGTAGATGCTCTTGCCGATCGGGTAGCGGTACTGGCGCACCAGCACCATGCGGCCGTCGTCCAGCAGCGGCACCACCGCCACCGCGCCGTGGTGGGCGATGTATTCGCGCGTCGCGTGCTGGCCGTCGGGCAGCAGCACGTCGTCGCGGCGCACTTCCAGGAAGCCGCCTTCCAGGAGCGTGCGGCCGCCGACGCGGCGTTCGATCAGCGGGTCGCTCTCGTCGCGGTCGGCGGGGGCGGCCATGGTGGGCCGCTCAGCTGGTCAGCGTCTTGATGATGGCGTCGCGGCAGATCGCCATCAGGCCGCCCGGCAGCAGGCCGAAGCCCAGCACCGCCAGGCCGTTGACGGCCAGCAGCGCGCTCACGCCGCCGCTGCGTTCGATGGCGGCGTTCTGCGAGGGCTCGTCGAAGTACATGACCTTGACGATGCGCAGGTAGTAGAACGCGCCGATGAGCGAGAACAGCACCGCCACCACCGCCAGCCAGATGTAGCCCGCCACGTTGGTGGTGACCAGCGCCTGCAGCACCGCCAGCTTGGCGTAGAAGCCCACCATCGGCGGCACGCCGGCGAGCGAGAACATGAACAGCGTCATCACCCCCGCCACCCAGGGGCTGCGGCGGCCCAGGCCGGCCAGGTCCTCGATCTGTTCGCTCTCGAAGCCCTGGCGCGAGAGGAACATCACGAGGCCGAAGGTGCCCAGCGTGGTCAGCACGTAGGCCACCACGTAGAACATCGACGAGCTGTAGGCGTTGGCCGCCGAGAGCGTGTTCGCGCTCACGACGCCGGAAGACATGCCCAGCAGCACGAAGCCCATCTGCGCAATGGTCGAATAGGCCAGCATGCGCTTCAAGTTGCTCTGCGCGATGGCGGCCACGTTGCCCACCACCAGCGAGCCGACCGCCAGCACCACGAACATCTGCTGCCAGTCCACCGCCAGCGAGAGCAGGCCTTCCACCAGCAGGCGGATCGTGATCGCGAAGGCGGCGAACTTCGGTGCGCCGCCGATGAGCAGCGTCACCGCGGTCGGCGCGCCCTGGTAGACGTCGGGCACCCACATGTGGAAGGGCACCGCGCCCAGCTTGAAACCCAGGCCGGCGACGATGAAGATGACGCCGAAGACCAGCACTTCGCGGTTGATGCGCGGGTTGCCGGCGATGAGGTCGAAGACCTTGGGGATCTCCAGCGAACCGGTGGCGCCGTACATCATCGACAGGCCGTAGAGCAGGAAGCCGCTGGCCAGCGCGCCGAGCACGAAGTACTTCATCGCCGCCTCGGTGGCCGCGGTGTGGTCGCGGCGCACGGCGGTCAGCGCGTAGAGCGACAGGCTCATCAGCTCCAGGCCGAGGTAGACGACGAGGAAGTTGTTCGCCGAGCACATGACGCCGATGCCCAGCAGCACGAACAGCGCCAGCACGTAGAACTCGCCCTTGGCCATGTCGCGCGCCGCCAGCGTGGGCCGTGCGTAGGCCAGCGTGACCATGGTCGCCAGGGCGGCGAAGAGCGCCAGCAGGTGGCCCATCGGGTCGGTGACCACCATGCCCTGCATGCCGTAGGCGGTGGCGCCGCCCTGGTAGTGCGTGAAGTGCATGTAGGCGTAGACGCCAACCGACAGCTGGGTCAGCCAGAAGGTGGGGCCGCGGCCGGGGTCGGTGACGAAGAGGTCGATGATGGCGATGGCGCAGACCGCCGCCAGCAGCCAGATCTCGGGGTAGATGACGAGCCAGTTCATCGCGGTCTCACTGGATCTTGGACAGGGCCACGTGCTTGAGCAGCTCGCTCACCGAGACCTGCATCAGGTCGGTGAAGGGCTTGGGCTGCAGGCCCATCCACAGCACCGCCAGCGCCAGCAGGCCCAGCATCAGGAACTCCCGGCCGTTGATGTCGATGAGTTCCTTGACGTGTTCGTTGGCGACGTCGCCGAAGTAGACGCGCTTGACCATCCACAGCGTGTAGGCAGCGCCGAAGATGAGCGTGGTCGCGGCCAGCGCGGCGACCCAGAAGTTCGCCTTCACGGCGCCCAGGATCACCATCCACTCGCCCACGAAGCCGGCGGTGCCGGGCAGGCCGCAGTTGGCCATCGCGAACAGCACCGCGTAGGCGGCGAAGCGCGGCATCGTGTTGACCACGCCGCCGTAGGCCGCGATCTCGCGGCTGTGCACGCGGTCGTACAGGACGCCGATGCACAGGAACATGGCGCCCGAGACGAAGCCGTGGCTGATCATCTGCACGATCGCGCCCTGCACGCCGAGTTCGTTGAAGATGAAGAAGCCCAGCGTCACGAAGCCCATGTGGGCGATCGAGCTGTAGGCCACCAGCTTCTTCATGTCCTGCTGCACCAGCGCGACGAGGCCGATGTAGACGACGGCGATCAGGCTCAGCGCGATGATGAAGCCCGCGTACTCGCGGCTGGCGTCGGGCGTGATCGGCAGCGAGAAGCGCAGGAAGCCGTAGGCCCCCAGCTTCAGCATGATGGCCGCCAGCACCACCGAGCCGCCGGTGGGCGCCTCCACGTGGGCGTCGGGCAGCCAGGTGTGCACCGGCCACATCGGCACCTTCACCGAGAAGGCGGCGAAGAAGGCGAAGAACAGCAGCGCCTGGGCCGACAGCGGCAGCGGCAGCTTGTGCCAGGTGAGGATGTCGAAGCTGCCGCCGCTCTTGTAGTAGAGGTAGATGATCGCGACCAGCATCAGCAGCGAGCCGGCCAGCGTGTAGAGGAAGAACTTGAAGGCCGCGTAGACGCGCCGCGGCCCGCCCCAGACGCCGATGATGATGTACATCGGAATCAGCGTGGCCTCGAAGAAGACGTAGAAGAGCAGCCCGTCGAGCGCGCTGAATACCCCGACCATCAGGCCGGAGAGGATCAGGAAGGCGCCCATGTACTGGTTGACGCGCTCGGTGATCACCTCCCAGGCCGAGATCACGACGATCACGGTGATGAAGGCGGTCAGCGGCACGAACCACAGCGACAGGCCGTCGACGCCGAGCGCGTACCTGACGTTGAAGCGCTCGATCCAGGGCAGCGATTCGCCGAACTGCATCGCCGCGGTGGAGGTGTCGAAGCCGCCGATCAGCGGCAGCGTGACGAGGAAGCTGGCGAAGGCGCCGATGAGCGCCATCCAGCGCACCGCGCCCGCGTTCGAATCGCGGCCGAGCGCCAGCAGCAGCACGCCGCAGGCGATCGGCAGCCAGATGGCCAAGCTGAGCAAACCCATGTTCTTGTTCTCCGTCCCGTCCGCTATTTCCCGCCCAGGCTGCCCAGGTAGGGCCACAGCTGCCAGGTCATCAGGCCGACCACGCCGACGATCATCACCAGCGCGTACCAGTAGAGGTAGCCGGTCTGCAGGAGGCGGGTCACCGAAGCCAGCGCGCCGACGGCGCGGGCCGAGCCGTTGATCACCACGCCGTCGATCAGGCCCACGTCGCCGCCCTTCCACAGCCCGCGGCCGATGCCGCGCGCCAGCGGGGCGACGATGTTCTCGTTGATCCAGTCCATGTAGTACTTGTTCTCGAGGATCTTCACGATCGGGCTGAAGGTCTTCGCGATCGCCGCCGGGATGCCCGGCTTGACCATGTAGAAGACGTAGGCCGTCACGACGCCGGCCAGCGCCAGCCAGAACGGCAGCGAGCTCAGCGCATGCATGGCCATGGCCAGCGCGCCGTGGAACTCCTCGGCGAGCTCGGCCATCGCCGGGTGCCTGGCGGCGTCGATGACGATCGAGTCCTTGAAGAAGTCGCCGAACAGCATCGGGGCGATGGTCAGGTAGCCGATCACCACCGAGGGCACCGCCAGCAGCAGCAGCGGCGCCGTCACCACCCAGGGCGATTCGTGCGGCTCGTGGGCGTGGCCGTGATCGCCATGGTCGTCGTGATGATCGTGCTCGCCCGGGTGCGGCTTGTGGCGGAAGCGCTCCTCGCCGTGGAAGACGAGGAAGTACATGCGGAACGAATAGAAGGCCGTGACGAACACGCCGGCGATCACCGCGAAGTAGGCGAAGCCCGCGCCCGGCAGGTGCGAGGCGTGCACCGCCTCGATGATGCTGTCCTTCGAGTAGAAGCCGGCGAACAGCGGCGTGCCGATCAGCGCCAGCGAGCCCAGCAGCGAGGTGATCCAGGTGATGGGCATGTACTTGCGCAGGCCGCCCATGTTGCGGATGTCCTGGTCGTGGTGCATGCCGATGATCACCGAGCCGGCGCCGAGGAACAGCAGCGCCTTGAAGAACGCGTGCGTCATCAGGTGGAACACCGCGACCGAATAGGCCGATGCGCCGAGCGCGACCGTCATGTAGCCGAGCTGGCTCAGGGTCGAGTAAGCGACGACGCGCTTGATGTCGTTCTGGATGATGCCGAGCAGGCCCATGAAGAGCGCCGTGATCGCGCCGATCACCATCACGAACGACAGCGCCGCATCGCTCAGCTCGAACAGCGGCGACATGCGCGCGACCATGAAGATGCCGGCCGTCACCATCGTCGCGGCGTGGATCAGCGCCGAGATCGGCGTCGGGCCTTCCATCGAATCGGGCAGCCAGACGTGCAGCGGGAACTGCGCGCTCTTGCCCATCGCGCCGATGAAGAGGCAGATGCAGGCGACGGTGATCAGCGACCAGTCGGTGCCGGGCAAGGTGAGCTTGGCGATCTCGGCGCCCTTCGCGAAGGTGTCGCTGTAGTTGAGGCTGCCGCCGTAGGCCAGCAGCAGGCCGATGCCGAGGATGAAGCCGAAGTCGCCGACGCGGTTGACGATGAAGGCCTTCATGTTCGCGAACACCGCGGTCGGCTTCGTGTACCAGAAGCCGATCAGTAGGTACGACACCAGGCCCACCGCTTCCCAGCCGAAGAACAGCTGCAGGAAGTTGTTGCTCATCACCAGCATGAGCATCGAGAACGTGAACAGGCTGATGTAGCTGAAGAAGCGCTGGTAGCCGGGGTCGCCTTCCATGTAGCCGATGGTGTAGACGTGCACCATCAGCGAGACGAAGGTGACGACCACCATCATCATCGCGGTCAGGCCGTCGACCAGGAAGCCGACCTCCATCTTGAGCGCGCCCACCACCGCCCATTCGTAGACGGTGCCGGCGAAGCGCGCGCCGTCCACCGCCACCGCCTTGAGCACCAGGGCCGAGCAGATGAAGGCGACGAGCACGCCGAGGATGGTGACCACGTGCGACCCGCGGCGGCCGACCGTCTTGCCGAACAGGCCGGCGACGAGGGCACCGGCCAGCGGCGCCAGCGGTACGGTGAGGAGCAGGTTCTGGGAGATCGAGGCGGCCATGGCGTGAGCGCTTCAGCCCTTGAGTTCGTCGAGTTCCTCGACGTTGATCGACGCGCGGTTGCGGAACAGCACGACCAGGATCGCCAGCCCGATGGCCGACTCGGCCGCCGCCACGGTGAGGATGAAGAACACGAACACCTGGCCGGCCATGTCGCCCAGGTAGTGCGAGAAGGCGACGAAGTTCAGGTTGACGGCCAGCAGCATCAGCTCGATGGCCATCAGCAGCACGATCAGGTTGCGCCGGTTCATGAAGATGCCGACGACCGAGAGCGCGAACAGGATGCCGCCCAGCGACAGGTAGTGGCCGAGCGTGAGGTTGCCGAGCATCAGACCGCTCCTCCGGTGCCGGCTTCCTTGGCCGCCGCGGCGGCGCCCGCTGGTGCGTCGATCACCGGCTTCATCTTGACCAGCTTCAGCCGGTCGGCCTTCTTCGCCTTCACCTGCTGGCCCGGGTCCTGGTGGCGGCTGTCCTTGCGCGCCCGCAGCGTGAGCGCGATCGCGGCGACGATGGCCACCAGCAGCAGCACGGCGGCGATCTGCAGCGGGTACAGGTAGTTGGTGTAGACCTCCAGGCCCAGCAGCTTGGTGTTGCCCAGCTTGGCGGCCTTGGCGCCCAGCTCGGTGGCCTGGGTGGGCTGGAAGCCGCGCAGCAGCACGGCGGCCATCTCGAGCGCGATCAGCGCGCCCACGAGGCCGGCCATCGGCAGGTGCTTCCAGAAACCTTCGCGCAGGGTGTCGCTGTTGATGTCCAGCATCATCACGACGAACAGGAACAGCACCATCACGGCGCCGACGTAGACCAGCACGAGCGCGATGGCCAGGAACTCGGCGGCCAGCAGCATCCACACGCAGCTGGCGCTGAAGAAGGCGAGCACGAGGAACAGCGCCGCGTGCACGGTGCTGCGAGCCGTGATGACCCGGAACGACGCGAACAGCAGGACGGCCGAGAAGACGTAGAAGAGCGCGGTGGTCGTATTCATGTTCAGCGGAACTTCGCGTCCGCCTCGCGGTTCGCGGCGATTTCCTTCTCGTAGCGGTCGCCCACCGCGAGCAGCATGTCCTTGGTGAAGTACAGGTCGCCGCGCTTTTCGCCGTGGTATTCGAAGATGTGCGTCTCGACGATCGAATCGACCGGGCAGCTCTCCTCGCAGAAGCCGCAGAAGATGCACTTGGTGAGGTCGATGTCGTAGCGCTTGGTGCGCCGCGTGCCGTCGCCGCGCTCCTCGGATTCGATGGTGATCGCCATCGCCGGGCAGACCGCTTCGCACAGCTTGCAGGCGATGCAGCGCTCCTCGCCGTTCTCGTAGCGGCGCAGCGCATGCAGGCCGCGGAAGCGCGGGCTGAGCGGCGTCTTCTCTTCGGGAAACTGCACGGTGATCTTGCGTTGCCAGAAGTGCCGGCCGGTCAGGGCCATGCCCTTCCAGAGCTCGGCGAGCAGGAAGCTGGAGAAGAAGCTCCGGACGGGGGATGCAGACGATGTGGTGGCAGCCATGACGACGACGACCTATTTCCAGATGTTCCAGGGCGACTGGATCCACAGACCGACGACCACCAGCCAGACCAGCGTCACCGGGATGAAGATCTTCCAGCCCAGGCGCATGATCTGGTCGTAGCGGTAGCGCGGGAACGTGGCGCGCACCCACAGGAACATGGTGACGACCACGAAGACCTTGATCGCCAGCCAGATCCAGCCGGGGATGAACGAGAGGAAGCCGAACGGCGGCAGCCAGCCGCCCAGGAACATGGTCACGCACAGCGTGGAGACCAGGATCATGTTCGCGTACTCGGCCAGGAAGAACATCGCGAACGACATGCCCGAGTACTCGATCATGT
>CAYVXO010000048.1:0-30280 GCA_964454485.1 uncultured Rubrivivax sp. | reverse complement strand
ATCGGCCCGCAGAGCCAGCATTCATGCGGGTCTCAGGGGTTCTTCAGGGGCGACTATCTAGATTGACAGCCCGTTGATACACATCGTAGCGGGCCAGGCCCAAAAATGGAACGTCGCTGCCCTGGTCTCATGAGTGGCCTCTGAATTTCAGAAGCGCTGACTTGCGGCCCTCCACTGCCAATTGGTCCGCCGACCTTCCCGGATTGGCTTGGCCCCATTCGGCCGCGGCGCGGCCATCAATCACGTCGTAGGTGGACATTAGCTGCTTTGCGCGCAGGGGGCTCAGCCGGTAGGTCCACATGGCCGTGATGGGGCCCCACCAACCCTGCATCGCAGAATTGCCCGCCTCGCGGGCCATCAAACCCTCTCCACCGCCGCCCAAAACGCCTCGGCCGTCGGCGCCTCGGCCCCAGCGCGGCGGCACAACCGCACCTGCACTTCAATCGGCCAACCCGCGCGGCCGGCTTCCACAAGCCGCCCACCGGCCAGTTCGTCCTCGATCAGCGTGCGCGGCAGGAACGCGACGCCGCGTCCTTCCAACGCCATGGTCTTCAGAAGCGTCGCCAGGTGGGCGGTGAACACGGGCCCTGCAGCGGCGCGCTCCAGCGCTTCGCCCCGCAGGGCGCGCACGATGCGGCCCAGGCCCGACTCGGAGCTGTAGCCCAGCAGCGGCACGCTGCCGCCACCTTCCAGCGCATGGCGCGGCTTGCCGGCGCGGCCGGGCGCGCACACGGGCAGCAACACGTCGGTGCCCACCTGCACCGAAGGAAAGTCGGCCGGGTCCAGGCGCCCCGGCACCTGCGGGTGGGCGTGGCACAGCAGGAAGTGCACTCGGCCCTGGGCGATGAGCGCTTCGCAGTTGGCGGCCACGTCGGAAACCATCTGGATCGGCCACAGCGGCTGGCGCTGTTCTAGCGCGCGCAGCCACGGAGGCAGGAAAGTGAGCGACAACCCGTGAAGGGCCCGCCAAACTTCGGCCCCAGCCGAAGCATCGGCCCCTTCGTCCGTTGCAAAGTCGCGTCTGACCCCACCCGACCGCAACCGCACGCCATGGCCGTCACCTGCTTCATCCGCTACCAGATCGACCCCTTCCAGCGCGAAGCCTTCAAGCGTTATGCCGAAGCGTGGGGCCGCATCATTCCGCGCTGCGGGGGCGAACTCATCGGCTACTTCCTGCCGCACGAAGGCAGCAACGACGTGGCCTGGGGCCTGATCGGCTTCGACGACCTGGCGGCGTACGCGCGCTACCGCGCCGCGCTCAAGCGCGACGCCGAAGGGCGGAGCAACTTCGAAGCCGCCCAGGCGCAGCGCTTCATCCTGCGCGAAGAGCGGTCCTGGCTGGAAGACGTGGGCGCCACGCGCAACGTTCGGCGGCACGTGGCGCCATGACCCCAGCGCACGAACCCCGGCTGGCCCGCGTGGCCGCCCTGGTGGCCGACCCGGCGCGGTCTCGCATGCTGGCCTACCTGCTGACCGGCGAATACGCCAGCGCCGGTGAACTGGCGAAGGTCGCTTCGGTGGCGCCGGCCACGGCCAGCGGGCACCTTGGCAAGCTGCTGGACGCCCGCTTCGTGGTCTGCGAGCCGCGGGGCCGCCACCGCTACTACCGGCTGGCCGACACCGAAGTGGCGCACGCGCTGGAGGCGCTGGCCCTGGTGGCCGAACGCGACATGCACGACCGCGCGTGGCAGCACCCGGACCGCCAGCGCCTGCGTTTCGCCCGCTGCTGCTACGGGCACCTGGCGGGGCAGCTGGGGGTTTCGGTGTTCGAAGCGCTGCAGTGCGGCGAACGCCTGCGGCCCACGCCCGCCGGCTACGAGCTGACCGATGCGGGCCGGCAGTGGCTGCAAGGGCTGGGCATGAGCCCGGCTTCGCCCGCTGGCCGGCGCCGTCATGCGTACCGCTGCCTGGACTGGTCGGAGCGCCGCGACCACCTGGCCGGCCAGCTCGCGGACGAGCTGTACCGGCACTTCATGGAGCAAGGCTGGCTGCGCCGCACCACCGGGCGGGCGGTGGACGTCACGGTGAGTGGGCGGCGGGAGCTGTTGCCTCGGCTGGGTCGTGACGCAGGCTGAGTCCGTGCGCTTCAGCGCGCACCGGCCGCGCGCCGCCAGCCGACCACCGCTTCACGCACCGCTTCGTCGCGGCCCACCAGCAGGGGCCCGCCGCTTTCGAAGCCGATGAAGCGGGCGCCGGGAATGCGGCCGGCCGTGTACCCGGCACCGGCATAGGTGCCGAAGCCGTCGTCGCGTGCGCTCATGGCCGGCGTGGGCACGCGGATCGTCTCCAGCGCCACCGGCCGCAGGCTCTTGCCCAGGCGCGTGTCGTCGCGCAGGCCCAGGGCGCGCTGCGACACGGGCAGCACGCGCTCGGCCATGGCGTTCACGCGCGCCTGTTCAGGCGTGCCGGCGGCGAAAGAACCGATCCACGCCCCGGGGCTCGCTCACGAAGGCCGGAGGATGCCTCTGCGCGCCGTTGCCCTGCACGAAGGAATCGTAGGCTGCCGCCGCCCGGCCGGGTCGATTCCCCTCAGGTTGGGGGCCGGGGCGCCGACTTGATCGATCCGTAGGCGATCCGTTAGCCGCCGCCGGCGGGCCGCGGCCTAGTCTGCCTGCCAGCGCGGAACCTCCGCGCGCCGCAGCGCAGTGCCGCACGCCATGGAGAGCTTCGTCGTCCACATCCACCGCCGCCCCGCCGCGCCCGGCGAGGCGCCGGCGGTGGGCATCGTCGAAGACGTCGAGACCGGCCGCAGGCGCCCCTTCAGCGGCACTTCGGAACTGCTGGCCCTGCTGGGCCTGGACCGGCGCCGCACGCAGCGCCCGCACGCTTCCCAGGAGAAACGCTCATGAATGGACCCTTCCTGCCGCGCCCGCAGGCGGCGTTGCGCGCCGGCCTGCTGGCGCTGGCGGCCGCGCTTTCGGCCTGCGGCGGCGGCGGTGGCGGCGGCGACGCCGTCCCCGCGGCACCCAGCCCTTCGCCCGCGCCCTCGCCGGCGGCCAACCAGCCGCCGACGGCGGTGTTCACGCGCTCGGCCGCCAGCGTGGCGCAGGGCCAGGCGGTGAGCTTCGACGCCGGCGCTTCCAGCGACCCCGAAGGCGACACGCTGGCCTACAGCTGGGACTTCGGCGACGGCAGCCATGGCGGCGGTGCGCGCATCGCGCATGCCTACGCGGCCGCGGGCCACTACACGGCCACGCTCACGGTGAGCGACGGCCACGGCCACAGCGCCACCGCCACCCAGACGGTCGACGCCACGGCCGGGCCCGCCGCCGGCCCGGTGGCCGCGGTGAGCGGCGTCGTCGGCGACGCCGCCGGGCCGCTGGCCGGCGTGGCGGTGCAGCAGGTGGGCGGCACGGCCAGCGCCACCACCGCGGCCGACGGCACGGTGCAGCTCACGCTGCCCAGCGGCGTGCCGCTGCTGCTGCGCCTGTCGAAGTCGGGTTATGCCGACCAGCTGCTGCCGCTCGCGCTGCCTTCGGGCGCGCCGAGCGCGCGCTTCAAGGCCGGCCTGCTGCCGCGCGAGGCGGCACTCACTCTGGACGCCAGCACCGGCGGCGCGCTGGTCGGCAAGCACGGCGCTTCGGTCACGCTGCCGCCGGGGGCGCTGGTCGACACCGGCGGCCACGCGGTGAGCGGCCCGGTGCAGGTGGCGATCAGCCCGCTGGACATCCGCGGCGGCGGGGTGGCGCAGTTCCCGGGCCGCTTCGCCGGCCTCACGCCGGACGGCACGATGGAGCCCATCGCCAGCCACGGCACGGTGGAATACGCCATCAGCGCCGGCGGCGCGCGGCTGCAGCTGGCGCCGGGCGCCACCGCCACCGTGGAGCTGCCACTGTATGCGCTGCAGAACCTGGACGGCAGCGCGGTCGTGGCCGGGCAGCAGATCCCGCTGTGGTCGTTGGACGAAACCGGCGGCCACTGGGTGCAGGAAGGGCAGGGCACGGTGGTGGCCTCCAGCGCCAGCCCCAGCGGGCTGGCGATGCGGGCGGTGGTCTCGCACTTCTCGTGGTGGAACGTGGACGCGCTGCTGCGCCCGCCCGAGCCCTACCGGCCGCTGGCGCAGTGCTTCTACAACCCGGGCCCCGAGTTCGTGCCGGTGCCCAAGCCCTGCACCATCGGCCCGCTGCTGCCGGGCGAGTACCCGGCGCCGGCCGCCGCGGCGACCACAGCCGGCCGCGCGCGGGCGCAGGCGGCCGAGCTGCCGCCCGGCTTCGCATACCGGCCTTCGTACGCGGTGCGCGCCGACGTGGCGGCCAACGCCAGCGTCGAACTGCCGGTGCCGGCCGACACCGACTTCACCTTCTACGCCTGCACCACCGAAGGCGTGCTGGCCTGCGGCACGAAGACCGTGCACGGCGCGGCCGGCGCGCACGACGCGGTCGTGATCGAACTGGTCAGCACCGCGGTGGGCAACTGCGTGCAGCCGGTGGCGCTGGGCCTGCCCGACACGCGCACGGTGGGCATCGACGCCCAGACCACGGCCTGCTTCGACCTCGTGATCGCGGGGGCGAAGCAGGTCACCGTGGGCGTCGTGCCGCTGACCAAGGGACTTGCCGGCAACAAGGTGCTGAAGGACAGCGCCGGCCGCGTGCTGCAGAGCCAGAAGTGGTTCCCCGACGCTTCCGACACGCCGCTGGTGCAGGCGCTGCCGCCCGGCGCCTACCACCTGGAACTGCAGAGCACGAGCAGCCTGACCGGCATCGTGACCCTGGCCCTGACGGCAACCGACGTCCCCAGCGAGACGCTCAGCCCGCCGGCGACGCGCAGCTACACGATGTCGCTGCAGGGCAACCAGGCCGTGCTGTTCACGCCGGCGGCGGGCACGCCCTACCTGGCCACCGCGCTGGGCAGCAACGTTGCGATGCGCTCCGGCGACGGCGCCGCCGACCCCGGCACGTCGGCGAACGGCTATTCGTCGCTGCTGCTGCTGCCGGCCACGGCCGACCCGCTGGGCCTGCTGCTCACCTCGGGGCGCAACCAGACCGTGGGCTTCAAGCTCGCGGCGGCACCGGCCATCGCGGCCGGCACGGCGCAGACGAGCGCCGTCACCGGCGCCGCCGACCTGTACGTGAAGCAGTACGCCTTCACCGCCGGCGCGGCCGACACGGTGGCGATGGCGGTGCGCCTGCCCGCCGGCGCCAGCGGACCGCAGGCCACGCTGCGCCTGTTCGACGCCAGCGGCACCGAGATCGACCCGGTCGGCAGCGGCAGCGTCATGCGCAACAACACGACGATCGTCGCCACCACCCTGCCCGCGGCAGGCACGTACCGGCTGGACCTGCTCTCGGCCGGCCAGGTCGACATCGCCAGTGTCACCGCGCGCATCGCGGTGCTGCCGGCGCCGGTGCCGCTGGCCTTCAGCGGCACTTCGGCCACGGTGTCGGCTTCGATCGACGCGCTGGCCGACGCGCGCGGCCACCAGCTGGCGCTGGCGCGCGGCGACCTGGTGCGGCTGGACGTGATGACCGGCACCACCTCGCCGCGGCTGTACCCCTCGTACTCGCTGCGCGTGCCGGCGGCCAGCGGGTCGCCTTACCTGGCGGATGCCATCGGCGCGCGCAACTCGCTGGGCGCCGACCTGCCGGGCTACCCCATCGTGCCGGGCTTCGTGGCGGGGCACTACTACTCCGACGTGATCCGCGTGCCGGCCGACGGCAGCTACCTCGTGCACGTGGCCGGCGGCGCGAGTTCGTTCGGCGGCGTCCCCAACTTCGCCACGCTGGAAGGCGCCACCGGGCCGTACACGCTGACCGTCACGCGGCCGGCGCCGGTGCCGCTGGCGCTGGCCACCACGGACAGCGCCAGCGTGCCCGGCCTGGGCTTCCGGCACTACCAGATCGACGTGGCCACGGCCGGCGACTACCTGCTGTGCAACAGCAACGGCGGCGGCGCGGTGTACACCCGCGTGTGGGACGCCGCGGGCAACGAACTGGCGCCGGTGGCGAACGGCAACCTGCGCACCTACACGCTGGCCACGGGCCGCTACGACTGGACCGTGACCCCGGTGGCGAACACCGGCCCCAGCACGGTGGGGGCGCGCTGGCAGCTGGCAACGGACCCGCCCACCGCGCCCTGCAACTGAACGCGCGGCGCGGCCGTGGGGCGCCCGGTCGACGGCGACGGGCGCCCCGGTGCTGCGGCTGGCGGGCTCGAAGCGTTGCGATCGGCGCATCCACGGGTGGCGCAACGGCCGGCTGCGCGCAGGGGCCGCTCTCCCTCTTCGGGTCAGACCGGCCAACCACAGTTGCCGACCCAAAGCTGCCTTGGGCAACCAGGAAGAGCCGCGATCCGCAGATCCACGCTCAGCAGTGCCTTGACCGGATCGCTGGCGCCGGCTTTGGTCGACACAGGCCAAAATTGCCGCCGGGAGGTCCGGTACCCGCCGCGCCACGTGCGCGGCCAGAGAAAGCGTTGCAGCCGTGTTTCCGTCGTTCTTCCCCAAGCCGCGCCTTTTCTTCATCTCCGCCGCCGCCTGGTCCTTGCTCGCGATCCTGCTCTGGTACGCCGGCGGCAACGGCCTCGGCGCCTACGTGGGTTTGCCGCCGCTGGCCGAGGGCGCAGCGCCGGTCATCGGCGTCGGGGTCTTCTGGTCCACTCCATTCCTGTGGTTCTGTGCCTACTACGCGGCCGCGGTGGCTCTTTTCGCCGGGTTCTGGCGCCTGTACAGCCCGCACCCATGGCAGCGCTGGTCGGTGCTCGGAACCGCGCTGATCATCTTGAACACCTACTTCTCGGTCCAGGTCAGCGTGGCCATCAACGCCTGGTACGGCCCGTTCTACGACCTGATCCAGCAGGCCCTGGCGCGGACCGCCCCGGTGACGGCAGCGCAGCTCTACACCGAAATGCTCGGCTTCGCCGGGATCGCCTTCCTGGCCGTCACCGTCGGCGTGCTCAATCTGTTCTTCGTCAGCCATTGGATCTTCCGCTGGCGGACCGCGATGAACGGGTACTACATGTCGCACTGGCCGCGTTTGCGCCGCATCGAAGGCGCCTCGCAGCGCATCCAGGAGGACACGATGCGGTTCTCGTCGACGATGGAGCAGCTCGGCGTCAGCCTGATCGGCTCGGTGATGACGCTGATCGCCTTCCTGCCCGTGCTCTTCCGGATCGGCGCCGGCATCACCGAGTTGCCGCTCATCGGGCACGTGCCGCACGCGCTGGTGTGGGCATCGCTGTTCTGGTCGCTCTTCGGCACGCTTTTCCTGGCCCTGGTGGGCATCCGGCTGCCGGGACTCGAGTTCCGCAACCAGCGGGTCGAGGCGGCCTATCGCAAGGAACTGGTGTACGGCGAGGACCATGCCGACCGCGCCCAGCCGGCGACGGTGGCCGAGCTGTTCGCCAACGTGCGGAAGAACTACTTCCGCCTCTACTTCCACTACATGTACTTCAACGTCGCCCGCATCTTCTATCTGCAGTCGGACAGCCTGTTCAGCCTCTTCGTGCTCATTCCGTCGATCATCGCCGGCAGGCTGACGCTCGGCCTGCTGACCCAGGTCACCAACGTTTTCGACCAGGTCCGCAGCTCGTTCCAGTACCTCGTGAACTCATGGACGACGATCGTCGAGCTGCTGTCGATCTACAAGCGGCTGCGCACCTTCGAGGCCGCGCTGGACGACGAGCCCTTGCCGAGCATCGACCGCGAGGTCCTCACCCGCGGGGGCGAGCCGGTCTGATCCGCCGAAGGGCGTTCCGCCGCTCGCGTGGCGCATCGGGTCGGTTCGACGGCCGCTTTCACGCATCGGGCCGAACGTCGCTTCAGGGCCGCATGCACTGTCAAGAGATCGTCGGCTTCGTGGCAAGCCGATCGGTGTTGAACCGGTTTCGCCAGGACGACAGCCCTGGCGCGTCGCTCAGCCGCCGCGCAGCCGCCGCGCCAGGGCCTCGGTCTCCTCGCCCGGCGCCACGCCCAGCACCATGGAGAGCAGCTCGCGGCAGCGGCGGTACGCCAGCAGCGCTTCGGCCGTCTCGCCCAGCGCGGCGTGGCAGCGCATCAGGCCGCGGTACAGCGGCTCGGCCAGCATCTGCTGCGCCAGGCCGCGTTCGTAGCGCGCGATGGCCTCGCGCCAGCGGCCCTGGCGTTCCAGCCAGGCGCCGCAGTCCTCGGCCGCGCGGTTGAACTTCAGCGCCAGCCGTTCGCGCGCGGCCACGCTCCAGGTGGCCAGCGGCTCGTCGCCGAAGAGCTTGTCGCGGTAGAGCGCGAACAGGGCCGCCGCGGCGGCGTTGACCCGCGCCTCCGGCGCGCCTTCGTGCAGCGCCGACTGCAGCGCGGCGAAACGCGACTCGAAGTCGAGCACGTCGCACCAGACCAGCCGGCGGTTCAGCGAGAGCTTGCCTTCGGCCAGCAGCAGCGCCCCTTCCACGTCGACCAGCTTGCGCAGGCGCGAGAGCGTGACGTCGAAGTTCTTGCTGCCGTCGGCGTCGGGGTCGGGCCAGAGCGCGTACATCAGGGTCTCGCGCGGCACGCCTTCGCCGCCGTGCGCCACCAGCGCCTTCAGCAGCTCGAGCGGCTTCTTCTGCGCCTTGCCTTCGAAGGTGATGGGCTGGTCGGCGCGCTCGAGCCGGAAGCCGCCGAGCGCGAACACCCGCAGCGGCCAGGGCCAGCCGGCGTCGGCCTCGGGCGGCGGTGCCAGCCCGCGCACGCGCACCAGGCTGCGCACGAACTCGGGCTCGACCTCGTGCGCCAGCGCCAGCGCGCACAGCCGGGCCGCGAACGCGGGGTCGTTCTCGAAGGTGTCGTAGAACTGGCGCTCGCGCATCGCGGCCCACACCTGGCGCAGCGCGGGCAGGCCTTCGGGCCGGCCGGCGTGCACGGCCTGCCAGGACTGCAGCAGGCGCGCCATCTCGTCGATCTCGCGCGCGTAGCCGGCCGGCACCCGGGTGGCCGCCTGCTGCATGAGCGCGAGCGCGCGCGCCACGTCGTCCAGCAGCAGGTGCGCGTGCGCCTCGTTGACCAGGTAGACCGCATGCATCGGGCCGGGCTGGCCGAGTTCCTCGCTGTACTGCACGGCACGGCGCGCGTGGCGCAGGGCGTCGCCGCCGTCGCCGCGCAGGCGCGCGATGTCGGTGCGCACCTTCTCCAGCAGCATCTGCTCGTACAGGCGCGCGGGGTCGGCGCGCGCCTGCATCTCCTGCAGCGCGGCGGCGGCGGCTTCCAGGTCGCCGGTCTGCAGCACGCGCATGGCCTTGTTCAGGCCCATCTGCACGGCCACGCTGCGCAGCCCGTGCCGGTCCACCAGTTGCGCGGCCGCCTGCAGCGCGGCTTCGGCCTGCGGCGCGTTCTGCGCGTAGCGAGCGCAGGCGCCCCACATCGGCCACCAGCGCGCCACGCGGTAGGGCGACGCCGCGGGGTCGGCCAGGTGCGGCGCCAGCAGGTTATACAGCCGCTGCGCGGTGGCGCGCGCCTCGCGCGGCTCGATGTAGTACAGCAGCATGCGGCCGCAGGCCAGCGCCAGGTCGGGGTCGGCTTCCAGCGCCAGCAGGTCCAGCACCTGCACGGCCAGCGTGTCCAGCTGCGGGTCGTCGGGGTGGAAGAAGAGCAGGCCGGTGAGCAGGCCGCTGCGGGCCAGCAGTTCGGCGGTGGACGAAGCGAAACGCAGGCCGGGCAGCAGCCGCTGCAGGGCCTGGATGCCGGCCGGCATCTCGCGGTACTGGCCGAAGCCGTGCTGCACGACGAGCAGCGCGCCGGTGGCCAGCGCCTCGAGCGCGGGATCGCCCAGCGCGGCGGCCTGGCTGCGTGCGCGCAGCAGCGTGGCGGCGGCGCGCAGGTCGTCGGCGTGCGACAGCGCCAGCCCCTGGCGGACGGCTTCCGCCACGGGGCCGGCGGTGAGGTCGTCTTCGGCGGCCAGCATGCTGCGGCCGACTCTAGCCCATGGGCCGGACCGCGGCGCCGGGTCAGTCCGGCTTGATCTTCGCCCGCGCCACCACCGCCTTCCAGCGCTGCTGCTCGACGGCGATGAAGCGCGCGAACTCCTGCGGCGTGTTGCCGACCGCGATGGCCGCGTCGGCGGACAGCTTCTCGATCGACGCCGGCTGCTTCACGGCCGCGGCGGCCGCCGCGGCGAGCTTCTCGACCGCCGCGGCCGGCAGGGTGGAAGGCGCGAGCAGGCCGTACCACTGCGTCATCTCGAAGCCGGGGTAGCCCTGCTCGGCGACGGTGGGCACGTCGGGCAGCTGCGGGATGCGCGTGGTGGTGCCGGTGGCGATGCAGCGCAGCTTGCCGGTCTTGACGAACTGCATCACCGCCGGCGCGCCGACCGAGGCCGCGTCCAGGCGGCCGGCCAGCAGGTCGGTCAGCTGCGGGCCGGTGCCGCGGTAGGGCACGTGGACCATGAAGGTCTGGCTCACCATCTTCAGGTATTCCATCGCCAGGTGGCCGGCGCTGCCGTTGCCGGCCGAGCCGTAGTTCAGGCGGCCCGGGTTCTGCTTCGCATAGGCGATGAAGCCCTTGAGGTCCTTCACCGGCAGGTTGGGGTGCACCAGGTACAGGCTGGGCACCTTGGCGAGCAGGGTGATGGGCACGAAGTCCTTCACCGGGTCGTAGGGCAGCTTGTCGAAGATGTACGGGTTCACCGCCAGGGTGCCGATGTGGCCCAGGATCAGCGTGTGCTGGTCGTCGGCGCGTGCCACCTCCTGCATCGCCACGTTGCCGGCGCCGCCGGGCTTGTTGTCCACGTAGACCGACTGGCCGAGCGCCTTGCCCAGCTCGGCGGCGGTGGTGCGGGCGACGATCTCGCTGCTGCCGCCGGGCGCGAAGGGCACGACGAAGCGGATGGCGCGGCTGGGCCAGGCCTGCGCCTGCACGAGGCGCGGCGCCGCCAGCGTGGCGGCGAGGGCCGGCGCGAAGGCGATGCAGTCGCGGCGGCGAAGGGGTCGGTGTGTCATCTCGGGTCCTCGGGGCGGGACGCGATTGTCGCCCCGGCCGGTGGCGGCGGTCGGCGGCCTTCAGCGCACCAGCGCCGGCCGCTTGGGGTCGAAGGTCCAGCCGGGCAGCAGGTACTGCATGGCGACCGCGTCGTCGCGCGCGCCCAGGCCATGGCGCAGGTAGAGCTGGTGCGCCTTCTCGACTTCGGCCATGTCGAGCTCCACGCCCAGGCCGGGCCGCTGCGGCACCTTGACCTTGCCGCCCTCGATCTTCAGCGGGTCTTTCGTGAGGCGCTGGCCGTCCTGCCAGATCCAGTGGGTGTCGATCGCGGTGACCCGGCCCGGCGCAGCGGCGCCGACGTGGGTGAACATCGCCAGCGAAACGTCGAAGTGGTTGTTGCTGTGCGAGCCCCAGGTGAGGCCCCAGTCGCGGCAGGTCTGGGCCACGCGCACGCTGCCCGAAAGGGTCCAGAAGTGCGGGTCGGCGAGCGGGATGTCCACGCTCTGCAGCGAGAGGGCGTGGGTGAGCTGGCGCCAGTCGGTGGCGACCATGTTGGTGGCGGTGGGCAGGCCGGTGGCGCGGCGGAACTCGGCCATTACCTCGCGGCCGGAGAAGCCGTCTTCGGCGCCGCAGGGATCCTCGGCATAGGCCAGCGTGCCGTGCAGGTCGCGCAGCAGGCGCACCGCGTCCTTCAGCCGCCAGCCGCCGTTGGGGTCCAGCGTCACGCGCGCTTCGGGGAAGCGTTCGTGCAGCGCGCGGATGGCGTCCACCTCTTCCTCGCCGCGCAGCACGCCGCCCTTGAGCTTGAAATCGTCGAAGCCGTAGCGCGCGTGCGCGGCCTCGGCCAGCCGGACCACGGCCTCGGGCGTGAGCGCGGGTTCGTCGCGCAGCTTCATCCACTCGTCTTCGGCGTCGGGCACGGCGCGATAGGGCAGGTCGGTGCGGCGGCGGTCGGCCACGAAGAACAGGTAGCCCAGCATCTCGACCTCGGCGCGCTGCTGGCCTTCGCCCAGCAGCGCCGCCACTGGCACGCCCAGGTGCTGGCCCAGCAGGTCCAGCAGTGCCGATTCGAGCGCGGCGACGGCGTGGATGGTGGTGCGCAGGTCGAAGGTCTGCAGGCCACGGCCGCCGCTGTCGCGGTCGGCGAAGCGCTGCTGCACCTGCTGCAGCAGGCTGCGGTGGTCGCCCAGCGGCCGCCCTAGGACGAGTTCGCGCGCGTCTTCCAGCGTGCGGCGGATGTTCTCGCCGCCCGGCACTTCGCCCAGGCCGGTGCGGCCGGCGCTGTCGGTCAGCACGAGCAGGTTGCGCGTGAAGAAGGGTCCGTGCGCGCCGCTCAGGTTGAGCAGCATGCTGTCGTGCCCGGCGACCGGGATCACGCGCAGCGCGGCGACGGTGGGCGTGGACGAGAGGCTCATGGTCTTCAGTCGGCGGTGATCTTCTTGGCTTCGATCAGCTTCTGCCAGCGCACCGATTCCTGCTGCTGGAAGGCGGCGAACTGCTCCGGCGTGTTGGCCACGATCTCCAGCCCCATGCCGGTGAACTGCTGCTTGATCTGCGGGTCGTTCAGCGCCGCCACCACGGCGGCGTGGAACTTCGCGCGCAGGTCGGCCGGCAGCCCCTTGGGCGCCACCACCGCCTGCCACGAATAGACGTCGACGTTCTTGACGCCCAGCTCGGCCATCGTCGGCACGTCCGGGAGCACCGGCGAACGCTTCGCGCCGGTCACGGCCAGCGCGCGCAGCTTGCCCGACTGGATATGCTGGAACACGGTGTTGACGTTCTGGAACGAGGCGTTCACCTGCGCGCCCAGCAGGTCGGACACGGCCGGGCCACCGCCCTTGTAGGGCACGTGGATGCCGCTGGTGCCGGTGGCCAGCCAGAACAGTTCGGCCGTGAGGTGGTCGCTCGAGCCGTTGCCCGAAGAGGCGAAGGTCATCTTGTCGGGCGTGGCCTTGAGCTGCGCGATCACGTCGGCGAGCGACTTCCACGGCGAACTGGCCGGCACCACCAGCACGTTGGGCGCCTGCACGGCCACGGTGATGGTGTCGAAGTCCTTCAGCGCGTCGTAGGCCAGGCCCTTGATCAGGTGCGGCGCGATGACCAACGGCCCGAGCGAGGTGACCAGGAAGGTGTAGCCGTCGGCCGGCGCGCGCTTCACCGCCGCGGCGCCGATGGTGCCGGTGGCGCCGGCCTTGTTCTCGACCACGAAGGTCTGACCCAGCGTCCTGGTGAGCGAAGGGCCGATGGCGCGCGCCACCATGTCGGTGGACCCGCCGGGCGGGAAGGGCACGACCAGGGTGACCGGCTTCGAGGGCCAGGCCTGGGCGAAGGCGCCGCTGGCGGCGCCGGCAAGGGCGAGGGTGGCGAGGAGCTTCTTCATGGCGGCGGTTTGGCTGAACGAGTTCGATATGGTAGCGCTACCGTCTTGGCGCGGCAAGGTCCGTCGTTCGGGGTTTGCCCGTATCAGCTGCTGGCGCGCTCGACGATGGAGAAGCCGATGTCGACGACGCGCTGGGGAACGTCGCGCCCCTCGACGCGGTCGAGGATGAAGCGCGCCGCCTGGCGGCCGATGGCCGCGCCGTTGATCTGCACCGTGGTGAGCGCCGGGTGCAGGTCGGCCGCGAAGTCCAGGTCGCCGAAGCCGACCAGCGCCAGCCGCGCCGGCACCGCCAGGCCGCGCGCCTGCGCCTCGGTCAGCACGCCCAGCGCCAGCAGGTCGGAACTGCAGAAGACGGCGTCGACCGCGGTCCGGGCTTCGAGCAGCCGGGCGAGGGCCTCGCGGCCGCTCTTCAGCGTGGTCGGGGCCGGCACCGTCACCACCTGCGGCTCGGCCAGGCCGAGCGTGCGCGCCGCCTCGCGGAAGGCGGCCAGCCGGCGCTGCGCGCGTTCGTCGTCGCCGGTCACGGCGGCCAGCGCGCGCCGGCCCTTCGCGTGCAGGAAGGCGGCCACCGCGCGGCCCACCGCCTCGTGCGAGAAGCCCACGAGCATGTCCAGCGGCGTCGGCGTGAGGTCCCAGGTCTCGACGATCGGGATGCCCGAAGCCAGCAGCCGCCGGCGCCCTTCGGCCGAGTGCAGGATGCCGGTGAGCACGATGCCGTCGGGCCGGCGGCCGATGATGGTTTCGAGCAGTGCGTCTTCGCGGCTCCCGGCGTAGCCCGACTGGCCCAGCATCAGCTGGTAGCCCGCCTCGGCGAGCGATTCGGTGAGCGCCTGCACGGTCTGCAGGAACACCGGCCCGCTGATCGTGGGCACCACCGCGGCGACGAGGCGGCTGCGCGTGGACGCCAGGCCGCCGGCCAGCCGATTCGGCACGTAGCCGGTCTTGGCGACCGCTTCCTGCACGCGCCGGCGCACGTCGTCCGACACCTGGGCCGGCGTGTTGAGCGCGCGCGAAGCGGTGATCGGTGCCACGCCGGCGAGCCGCGCCACGTCGTGCAGCGTGACCGCGCCGCTGCCGCGCCGCGACCGCCGCGGGGTTGCCGCTTCGCCTGCCATGGATCCGATTGTAGGGCGATGACAGCGCTACCGGTGGCCGAGCCGGATGGAGGCGTCGGCCGCGGCCGCCTTCACCGCCGCGGCCATCGGCGACGACCAGGCCGCCGGCACGTGGTCCTGGTGGCCGAGCAGCGTGATCACGAGCACCGGCTCGCCGTCGTGGTCGAAGACCGGGGCACTGAACGCGTTGACGCCGGGGATCGGCCGGCCGACGGCGCGCGTGCAGCCGTGCGAACGCAGTTCCTCGCGCAGCGGGGTCGCTTCCTTTTCCAGCGCGGACCGCGCGGCGCCGGCGGGGCGGCGGCTGCCGGCGGTGTCGCCCAGCGCGCCGGCGGCGGCACCGGCCATCGCGCCGGCCAGCCGTTCGGGGCGCAGCGCGCCGACGAAGGCGCGGCCGGTGGCGGTGCCGAAGGCCGACATCACGGTGCCGGCGCGCATGGCCACGTGCAGCGGCTGGCGCGCGTCGATCATGCGGACCACGGTGGGGCCGAAGTTGCCCCACACGGCGAGCGCCACCGCCTGCCCGGTGGCGGCGGCCAGCGCTTCGGCCACCGGTTCCGCGGCACGCACCGGGTCGCACTGGTGCAGCGCGGTCAGGCCCAACTGCAGCGCGGCGGGCCCCAGCGCGTAGCGGCCGCTCGCGCCTTCCTGCTGCACCAGGCCCAGCCGGCCGTAGCTGACCAGGTAGGGGTGGGCACGCGAAGGCGGCAGGCCGGCGCGGGCCGCCAGGTCCTTCAGCGTCATCGGCTCGGGGTGGGCGGCCAGCGCCAGCAGCAGCCGCCCGCCCACTTCCACCGACTGCACCGAACGCTGCCCGCGCCTTGGCGCGCCTTCGTCCTTGTCCATGACCGCATTCTGGCAAACGCGTTTGACAATGGCAAATCAACGACTAGACTGCCGGTCTCCCCGAAACAGCGAGCGCGACCCCACCATGAGCACCAAGGCCTTCGCCAGCCAAGCCGACCTGCAGGAAAAGAAGGTCACCTTCGAACGCCTGTCCGAACATGCCTGGGCCTACACCGCCGAAGGCGACCCCAACACCGGCATCGTGATCGGCGACGACGCGGTGCTGGTGGCCGACACGCAGGCCACGCCGGCGATGGCGGCCGACGTGATCCGCCGCATCCGCGAGGTCACCGACAAGCCGATCAAGTACGTCGTGCTCACCCACTACCACGCGGTGCGCGTGCTCGGCGCTTCGGCCTACGGCGCGCAGCAGGTGCTGGCCAGCCAGGACACCTACGACCTCATCGTCGAGCGCGGCGAAGCCGACAAGGCGAGCGAGATCGGCCGCTTCCCGCGCCTGTTCCGCAACGTGGAGACCGTGCCCGCGGGCCTCACCTGGCCCACCATCACCTTCACCGGCAAGATGAGCCTCTGGCTGGGCAAGCTGGAAGTGCAGCTCATCCAGCTGGGCCGCGGCCACACCAAGGGCGACACCGTGGTCTGGCTGCCGCAGGAACGCACGCTGCTGTCGGGCGACCTGGTCGAGTTCGACGCCACGCCGTACGCCGGCGACGCCTACTTCCAGGACTGGCCGCAGACACTGGACAACATCGCGGCCCTGAAGCCGCTGGCGCTGGTGCCCGGCCGCGGCCCGGCGCTGAAAGGCGAAGCGCAGGTGAAGGCGGGGCTGGAGGCCACGCGCGACTTCATCCGCGACGTGTGGGCGAACGTGAAGGCCGGCGTCGCCGCCGGCAAGGACCTGAACGCGGTCTACAAGAGCACCTACGCCGCGCTCAAGCCCAAGTACGGCCACTGGGTCATCTTCGACCACTGCATGCCCTTCGACGTGACGCGCTGCTACGACGAAGCCACGTCGCACCCGCACCCGCGCGTGTGGACCGCCGAGCGCGACCGCCAGATGTGGGAAACGCTCGAAGGCTGAAGGCCCGTGGCACTGGACTGGCAGAGCGACGGCGCGGCGATCCAGCAGCACGCCTTCGACTACCGCCGCAGCCCCGACCAGGACGCGGCCGCGCCGGCACGCCACCCGGTGGTCGTGGTGGGCGCGGGGCCGGTCGGCCTGAGCCTGGCGATCGACCTCGCGCTTCGGGGACGTGATCGCGGCCAGCGCGTGCTGCTGCTGGACAACGACCACCGCCTCTCGACCGGCTCGCGCGCGATCTGCTTCGCCAAGCGCACGCTCGAGATCTGGGACCGCCTCGGCGTGGGCGACGCGATGTGCGCCAAGGGCGTGGGCTGGAGCGTCGGTAAGGTCTACTTCGGGCCCGACCTGCTCTACCGCTTCGACCTGCTGCCCGAGCCCGGCCACGAGCGGCCGGCGTTCATCAACCTGCAGCAGTTCTACGCCGAAGCCTGGCTGGTGCTGCGCGCGCAGCAGCTGCCCAACCTGGAGATCCGCTGGCGCCACGCCGTGGCCGCCTGCGAGCCGCACGAGGACTTCGTGCGCCTGGGCATCGACACGCCCGAGGGCCGCTACACGGTCGACGCCGACTGGGTGGCGGCCTGCGACGGCAGCCGCTCGCCGCTGCGCGGCCTGCTCGGCCTGGAGACCAAGGGCCGCGTCTTCCGCGACCGCTTCCTGATCGCCGACGTCACGATGGCGGCCGACTTCCCGGCCGAGCGCTGGTTCTGGTTCGACCCGCCGTTCCACCCGAACCAGAGCGTGCTGCTGCATCGCCAGCCCGACGGCCAGTGGCGCGTCGACTTCCAGCTCGGCTGGGACGCCGACCCCGAAGTCGAGAAGCAGCCCGAACGCATCCGCCCGCGCGTGGCGGCGCTGCTGCGCTCGGCGCTCGGGCGCGAGGTGCCTTTCGAGCTGGGCTGGGCCAGCGTCTACACCTTCGCCTGCCAGCGCATGGACCGCTTCGTGCACGGCCGCGTGATCTTTGCCGGCGACGCGGCGCATGGCGTCTCGCCCTTCGGCGCGCGCGGCGCCAATTCGGGCGTGCAGGACGCCGACAACCTGGCCTGGAAGCTCGACCTGGTGCTGCGCGGCCAGGCGCCGCGCGCGCTGCTCGACAGCTACGGCCCGGAACGCGAATTCGCGGCCGACGAGAACATCCTCAACTCCACCCGCGCCACCGACTTCATCACGCCCAAGAGCGCGGTCTCGCGCCTGTTCCGCGACGCCACGCTGGACCTCGCGCGCCGGTTCCCGTTCGCGCGCCGCATCGTCAACAGCGGGCGGCTCTCGGTGCCGGCCACCTTGCGTGACTCGCCGCTCAACACGCCCGATGCCGACCGCTTCGAAGGCGGTCCACCGCCCGGCGCGCCGGCGGTGGACGCGCCGCTGGAAGGCGGCGGCTGGCTGCTGCGCCGCCTGGGCGGCCATGGCTTCAAGGCGCTGGTGTTCGGCGGCGACGCGGCGGCGGTGCGCGTGGCCGACATGCCGCTCGAAGTGATCGCGCTGCCGGCCGAAGGCTTGGCCGCGCAGCGCTACGACGCCCGCGCCGGCACCGTCTACCTGCTGCGCCCCGACCAGCATGTCTGCGCGCGCTGGCGCGCCCCGCAGGCCGCCGACGTGGCGGCCGCCCTCAAGAGGGCCCTGCAATGGCCTTGATCACGGAACCGAACCTGGAAGCGCCCGACCCCTTCTACGAGGCGCTGATCGACACTCACCGCGACCTGAGCGACGAGCAGAGCCACGCCTTGAACGCGCGCCTGGTGCTGCTGCTGGCCAACCACATCGGCCGCCAGGACGTGTTGCTGGAAGCCCTGAAGGCCGCGCGAGACAGCGGCCGGAGCACACCATGAGCGAACGACAGTACCAGTCAGGCTTCGGCAACCAGTTCAGCAGCGAAGCCGCGCCCGGCGCGCTGCCGCAGGGCCGCAACAGCCCGCAGCAGGCGCCGCACGGCCTCTATGCCGAACTGGTCTCCGGCAGCGCCTTCACCGCGCCGCGCCACGCCAACCAGCGCACCTGGGTCTACCGGCGCCAGCCCTCGGTGGTGACCGGCTCCTACGTACCCTACGCGCAGGCGTACTGGAAGAGCGGCGCCGCCAGCGGCGAAGACGCGCCGCCGGACCCGATGCGCTGGCACCCGGTGCCGGTGCCCGAAGCGCCGCTGGACTTCGTCGACGGCCTGCGCACCGTGGTCGTCAACGGCGACCCCGAAGCGCAGACCGGCATGGCCGCGCACCTGGTGCTGATGAACCGCTCGATGGACGGCCGTGCGCTGGTGAACGCCGACAGCGAGATGCTGGTCGTGCCGCAGCAGGGCGAGCTCACGTTCGTGACCGAACTGGGCGTGCTCGACGCGAAGCCGGGCGAGATCGTGCTGCTGCCGCGCGGCCTGGCCTTCAGCGTGAAGGTGAAGGGCCCCTCGCGCGCCTACGTGTGCGAGAACCACGGCGCCCCGTTCCGCCTGCCCGAACTGGGCCCCATCGGCAGCAACGGCCTGGCCAACGCGCGCGACTTCCTGGCGCCGGTGGCGGCGTTCGAGGAACCGCAGACGAAGCCCTACGAGATGATCCGCCGCTACGGCGGCAGGCTCTGGCGCACGATGCAGGCGCGCACGCCCTTCGACGTCGTCGCCTGGCACGGCAACCTGGCGCCGCTCAAGTACGACACGGCGAACTTCATGGTCATCGGCACCGTGAGCTTCGACCACCCGGACCCCAGCATCTTCACCGTGCTCACCAGCCCGAGCGACACGGCGGGCACCGCCAACTGCGACTTCGTGATCTTCCCGCCGCGCTGGATGGTGGCCGAGGACACCTTCCGCCCGCCCTGGTACCACCGCAACGTGATGAGCGAGTTCATGGGCCTCGTGCTGGGCCAGTACGACGCCAAGCCCGAGGGCTTCAAGCCCGGCGGCATGAGCCTGCACAACGGCATGGTGCCGCACGGCCCCGACGCCGAGGCCTTCGAGAAGGCGAGCGCGGCCGACCTCAAGCCGCACAAGCTGGAGAACACGCTCGCCTTCATGTTCGAAAGCCGCTGGCGCTTCCGACCCACCGCCTTCGCGCTCGGCGGCGGCGCGCTCGACGCGAAGTACGCCGAATGCTGGGCGCCGCTGAAGGACCGTTTCGTCAAATGACCGCTCTCGACGCCACCCACGACCCCGCGCTGCGCAGCTGGGTCGAATCGGCCAACGCGCACGACACCGACTTCCCGGTGCAGAACCTGCCTTTCGGCCGCTTCCGCCGGCCGGGCGGGGCCTGGACCGTCGGCATCGCGATCGGCGACCAGGTGCTGGACCTGGCGGCCGCGTCGCGTCAGCAACTCTGGTCGGCCGAGGTGCGCGACCTGCTCCAGCCGCTGGCCGCGGGCGACCTGAACGCCTTCATGGCGCTCGGGCCTGCGGCGCGGCGCACGCTGCGCGCGGCGCTGTCGAAGGCCTTGGCCGTCGGCGGCGCGCAAGCCGAGTTGCGGCCCTGCCTCGTGGCGCAGTCCGCGGTCGAGTTGGGCGTGCCCTGCCGCATCGGCGACTACACCGACTTCTACGTCGGCATCCACCACGCCACCGCGGTGGGCAAGCTGTTCCGGCCCGACAACCCGCTGCTGCCCAACTACAAGTGGGTGCCCATCGGCTACCACGGACGGGCTTCCTCGGTGGTGGCCAGCGGCACGCCGATCCGCCGCCCGCGCGGCCAGATCGCCGGGGCCGAAGGCCACGTGCTCGGCCCCACGCAGCGGCTGGACCTGGAGCTGGAGCTGGGCCTTGTCATCGGCCAGGGCAACGCGCTGGGCGAACCGATCGGCATCGCGCAGGCCGAAGAGCACCTGTTCGGCGTCACGCTCTTCAACGACTGGTCGGCGCGCGACATCCAGGCCTGGGAGTACCAGCCGCTCGGGCCCTTCCTCTCGAAGAACTTCGGCAGCACCATCTCGCCCTGGATCGTGACGATGGAAGCGCTGGCGCCGTTCCGCGCGCCTTTCGTGCGGCCCGAAGGCGACCCGCAGCCGTTGCCCTACCTGGACGACGCCGCCAACCGCGCGCAGGGCGCGCTCGACATCCAGCTCGAAGTGCGGCTGCAGACCGCGGCCATGCGCGAAGCCGGGCTCGCGCCGGTGACGCTCTCGCGCAGCAACGCCGCCCAGGCGGCCTACTGGACGCCGGCGCAGCTGGTGGCGCACCACACGGTGAACGGCTGCAACCTGCAGCCGGGCGACCTGCTGGGCTCGGGCACGCTGAGCGGGCCGGAGCGTTTGCAGTCCGGGTCGCTGCTGGAACTCTCGCTCGGCGGCAAGGAGCCGGTGACGCTGCCCAACGGCGAGCAGCGCAGCTTCCTGCAGGACGGCGACACGCTGATCCTGGCGGGGCACTGCGTACGCGCCGGCGCGCGCCGCATCGGCTTCGGCCTGTGCGCCGGCACGGTGCTGCCGGCCTGAGTCAGCCTGGCCCGGGCGCGGGGCCGACGAGCGCGATCAGCTCGTCGAGCGCGTCGTACATCGCCTGCAGGCGCGCCCCTCCCACGCGCGACTCGATCGCGGCGTAGGTGGCCTCCACCGCCGGCGCCATGCGCTGCGCGAGCGCGCGCGCCTTCGCCGTCAGCGAAACGCTGAGCCGCCGCTGGTCGTGCTCCAGCCGCTCGCGCGTGACCAGCCCCAGTTCTTCCATGCGCGCCAGCACGCCGGCCAGGCTGGGGCTGCTGATGCCGCAGTGGGAAACGATCTGCCGCGGCTCCAGCGGCCCGGTGTCGAGCAGCGCGCGCACGATGCGCCATTGCTGCTCGGTCAGCCCATGCGCGTTGAGCAGCGGGCGGAAGTGGGACAGCACCTGCTCGCGCGCCTGCAGCAGCAGCAGCGGCAGGTTGCGGTGCGCGATGGCGGGAGCGCGCGGGCGGCGGGCGGCGGTCATGGTGTCGGTCCGGCTTGACGCGGAAGGGGTGCGGCGACTATATTGCTAACATCTTAGTGAATCAACCGATGCAACTCGACTTCGCCCCCTGGCGCCTTTCGGGCACCGTGCTCGGCCCGCTGCTCAACGACCCCGCGGCGCTGGCCGCGCTGGGCGACGCGGTGCACCAGCCGCCGTACAAGGCACCGCCGAAGGCCCCGGTGCTGTACGTGAAGCCGCGCAACACGCTGGCCGAAAGCGGCGCGCTGGTGGAACGCGGCGAATGGGAACTGGGCGCCGCGCTGGCGATGGTGATCGGCCGCAGCGCCTGCCGCGTGAGCGAAGCGCAGGCGCTGTCGCACGTGGCCGGCTACACGCTGGTGGCCGACCTCTCGGTGCCGCACGACAGCTTCTACCGCCCTTCGGTGCGCTTCAAGGCGCGCGACCAGTCGTGCCTGATCGGCCCGCAGGTGGTGCCGGCCTCGGCGGTGCCGGACCCGGCGGCCGTGGTGCTGAAGGTCTCCGTCGACGGCCAGGTCGTGCACGAATCGCGCTGCAGCGTCATGCAGCGCGGCGCCGCGCGCCTGCTGCAGGACGTTTCCGAATTCATGACGCTGCACCCCGGTGACCTGCTGCTGCTGGGCGTGGCCTTCGGCGCGCCGTGCGTCAAGGCCGGCCAGCGCTTCGCGGTGGAAACCGCCGCCATCGGCCGGCTGGAAGGGCGGGTGGCCGCATGAAGACCGCGCGCGTCGCCCACGGCGGGGCCATTCACTCCGCCACGCCGCACCCGCAAGGCCTGCAGCTGGCCGACGGCCGCGTGCTCGCCGAAGACCAGGTGGTCTGGCTCGCGCCCTTCGAGCCGGGCACCGTCATCGCGCTCGGCCTCAACTACGCCGACCACGTGAAGGAACTGGCCAAGGAACTCACCGTCACCGCGAAGGATGAGCCGCTGGTCTTCTTCAAGACCGCCGGCAGCGTGGTGGGCCACCGCGGCCACACGCGGCGGCCGGCGGATGCAGCCTTCATGCACTACGAGTGCGAGCTCGCAGTGGTCATCGGCCGCCGTGCGCGCCACGTGAGCGTGGGCGAGGCGATGGCGCACGTGGCCGGCTACACCGTCTGCAACGACTACGCGGTGCGCGACTACCTGGAGAACTGGTACCGCCCCAACCTGCGCGTGAAGAACCGCGACGGCGGCACCGTGCTCGGCCCCTGGCTGGTGGACGCGGCCGACGTGCCCGACCCGCACGCGCTGGGCCTGCGCACCTTCGTCAACGGCAGGCTCGTGCAGCAGGGCCGCACCTCGAACATGGTCAACGACATCCCGGCGCTCATCGAGTACCTGAGCAGCTTCATGACGCTGGAGCCGGGCGACGTCATCCTCACCGGCACGCCCGAAGGCGTGTCCAACGTCAACCCGGGCGACGAGGTGGTGTGCGAGATCGACGGCATCGGCCGCCTGGTCAGCCACCTCGTGCCCGACACCGATTTCGGCCGCCAGGAGCCCCCCAAGTGAAGCGCATCGACCACCTGATCGACGGCAAGGCCGTGCCCGGCCGCGACTACTTCGAGACCGTCAACCCCGCCAACCAGGACGTGCTGGCCGAAGTGGCCGCCGGCGGCGCGGAGGAAATCAACGCCGCCGTCGCCGCCGCCAAGGCCGCGTTCCCGAAGTGGGCCGCCACGCCGGCGGCCGAGCGGGCCAAGATGATGGTGAAGCTGGGCGACCTGATCGCCAAGCACGTGCCCGAGATCTCCGAGCTGGAGACCCAGGACACCGGCCAGGTCATCGGCCAGACGCGCAAGCAGCTGGTGCCGCGCGCGGCCGACAACTTCTACTACTTCGCCGAGATGTGCACGCGGGTCGACGGCCACACCTACCCGACGCCGACGCACCTGAACTACACGCTGTTCCACCCGGTGGGCGTGTGCGCGCTCATCAGCCCCTGGAACGTGCCCTTCATGACCGGCACCTGGAAGACCGCGCCCTGCCTGGCCTTCGGCAACACGGCGGTGCTGAAGATGAGCGAACTGTCGCCGCTGTCCATCAGCCGCTTCGCCGAACTGGCCACCGAAGCCGGCCTGCCCAAGGGCGTGCTCAACATCGTGCACGGCACCGGCAAGGACGCGGGGGAACCGCTGTGCGCCCACCCCGACGTGCGCGCCATCTCGTTCACCGGCTCCACCGTCACCGGCAACCGCATCATCCGCGCCGCCGGGCTGAAGAAGTTCAGCATGGAACTGGGCGGCAAGAGCCCGTTCGTGATCTTCGAGGACGCCGACTTCGAGCGCGCGCTCGACGCCGCGGTCTTCATGATCTTCAGCAACAACGGCGAGCGCTGCACCGCGGGCAGCCGCATCCTGGTGCAGAAGAGCATCTACGCGAATTTCGTGCAGCGCTTCGCCGAGCGGGCCAAGCGCATCGCCGTGGGCGACCCGCTGGACGAGGCCACCATCATCGGCCCCATGGTGAGCCCGCAGCACCTGGCCAAGGTGCGCAGCTACATCGAGCTGGGGCCGAAGGAAGGCGCCACGCTGGTCACCGGCGGCCTGGCCACGCCCGAACTGCCGGCGCACCTGCGCAAGGGCAACTTCGTGCAGCCCACGGTCTTCGCCGACGTGAACAACGGCATGCGCATCGCGCAGGAAGAGATCTTCGGCCCCGTGGCCTGCCTGATCCCCTTCGACGACGAGGCCGACGCCATCCGCCAGGCCAACGACATTCAATACGGCCTTTCCAGCTACGTGTGGACCGAGAACCTGGGCCGCGCCCACCGCGTGGCCGCCGCCATCGAGGCCGGCATGTGCTTCGTCAACAGCCAGAACGTGCGCGACCTGCGCCAGCCCTTCGGCGGCACCAAGGCCAGCGGCACCGGGCGCGAAGGCGGCACCTGGAGCTACGAAGTCTTCCTGGAACCGAAGAACGTGGCGGTGTCGCTGGGCGGGCACCACATTCCGCACTGGGGCGTGTGATGGCCACCGACGATCTCTTCAAGCGCCTGCTGCGCGGCCTGCTGTGCGTGCTGGCGCTGGCCGCCGGCGGCCCGGTGGCGGCCGAGGAGTTCTTCAAGGTCACCCTGCTGGGCACCGGTTCGCCGCGTCCTTCGCCCGACCGCAACGGCCCCAGCACGCTGGTGGAAGCGAACGGCCTGCGCCTGCTGTTCGACATGGGGCGCAACAACACGGTGGCGCTGTTCAAGGCACGCGTGCCGCTGGGCAGCCTGAACGCGCACTTCATCACCCACATGCACTCGGACCACGTGAACGGCCTGCCGGACCTGTACCTCACCGGCTGGCTGGGCGTGCCCTACGCGGACCGCAAGCAACCTTTCGTGGTGTACGGCCCGGCCGGCACGCGGGCGATGATGGACCACCTCTACGCCGCCTTCAGCGAAGACCGCCGCATCCGCACCGAAGACGAGCATTACCCGCTGGCCGGCATCACGCCCGAGGCGCACGAGTTCACCGAGGCCGGCGTGGTGTATGAACGCGACGGCGTCAAGGTGTCGGCCTTCCCGGTGTTCCACGGCGAGCACATCCACCCGGCCTTCGGCTACAAGATCGAGTACCGCGGCCATTCGGTGGTGCTCTCGGGCGACACCAAGTACGCCAAGCGGGTGGAAGACGAGGCCCGCGGGGCCGACCTCCTGGTGCACGAGGTGGCCGCGATCCCGGGCGACGCCGAGCGCGTCTACGCGCGCTACCCGGCCTACCGCACGATCATGGACCACCACACCGACCCCGAGACGGCCGGCCGCCTGTTCGCGAACGCGAAGCCGAAGCTGGCGGTCTACAGCCACATCGTGCTGCCCAGCGACCCGCGCAACGGCCTGCAGGAGGCCACGACGGAGGAGATCCTGGCGCAGACGCGGCGCAGCTACGCGGGTCCGGTGGTCGTCGGCCGCGACGGCCTGCAGTTCGTCGTCACCGAACGCGGCGTCGAAGCGCTGCCCTGAACCCGGGAACCTGCCGATGCCTTTCGATCGCCGCCTCCTGCTCCAAGGCGCCGCCGCCGCGGCCCTGCCGATGCTCTTCACCGCGCCGCGGGCCCAACCGGCCTGGCCGAGCAAGCCGCTGCACCTGGTGGTGCCGTTCCCGCCCGGCGGCACCACCGACGTGGTGACGCGCCTCGTCGGCGCCGAACTGGCGAAGGCGCTCGGCCAGCCGGTGGTGGTGGACAACAAGCCCGGCGCCGGCACCGTGATCGGCGTCGACGCGGTGGCCAAGTCGGCGCCCGACGGCCACACGCTGGTGACGGTGGCCAACAGCTTCTGCGTCAACCAGACGCTGGTGAAGAACCTGCCCTACGACGGCGCGCGCGACCTGCGGCCGGTGGCGCTGATGGGCTTGTCGGAACACGTGCTGGCGGCCCACCCCGGCAGCGCCTGGCGCAACCTGGCCGACCTGCTGGCGGCGGCGCGCAAGGCGCCCGGGCGCTACAGCTACGCGTCCTTCGGCAACGGCACTTCGGCCCACCTCTCGGGCGAGATGCTCAAGGCCGCGGCGGGCATCGACCTCATCCACGTGCCCTACAAGGGCCAGGCCCCGGCGCTGAACGACTTGCTGGGCGGCCAGGTGCAGCTGATGTTCGGCAACTGGCCCGAGTTCCGCGGCCACGTGAAGAGCGGCAGGCTGGTGGCGCTGGGCATGGCGACGCTGCAGCGCTCGGTCTACGCGCCCGAAGTGCCGACGCTGGCCGAACAGGGCCTGAAGCTCGAATCGAATTCCTGGAACGGCCTGCTGGCCCCGCGCGCCACGCCCGAAGGCGTCGTCGCCCGGCTCAACACCGAAGTGCAGGCGGCGCTGAAGGCGCCCGCCGTCGTGCAGGCCTTCAGCGAAGGCGGCATCGCGGCACTGCCCGGCGGCCCCGAGCGCTTCGCCGCCTTCCTGGCGGCGGAGATCGACAAGTACGCCCAGGTGATCCGCAGCGCGCACATCACGCTCGACTGACCGCCTCGGACTGAAGGAGACCCCGCGTCATGGGAAAACTCGCCCTCGCCGCCAAGATCACCCACGTGCCTTCCATGTACCTGAGCGAACTGCCGGGCCCGCGCCACGGCACGCGCCAGGACGCCATCGACGGCCACAAGGAAATCGCGCGCCGCTGCCGCGCGGCGGGCGTGGACACGCTGGTGGTGTTCGACACCCACTGGCTGGTCAACGCCAACTACCACATCAACTGCGCGCCGCACTTCAAGGGCACCTACACCAGCAACGAGCTGCCGCACTTCATCAAGAACATGCCCTTCGAAAGCCCGGGCAACCCGGCGCTGGGGCGCGTGCTGGCCGAGGTGGCCAACGAGATGGGCGTGGAGACGCTGGCGCACGACGCCACCACGCTGGACCCCGAGTACGGCACCCTGGTGCCGCTGCGCTACATGAACGAGGACCAGCACTTCAAGGTGGTCTCGGTCTCGGCGCTGTGCACGGTGCACTACCTGAACGACAGCGCGCGCCTGGGCTGGGCGCTGCGCAAGGCAGTGGAGGAGCGCTACGACGGCACGGTCGCCTTCCTGGCCAGCGGTTCCCTGAGCCACCGCTTCGCGCAGAACGGGCTGGCGCCCGAGTACGGCTTCAAGATCTGGAGTCCCTTCCTCGAAGCGCTGGACCACGAGGTCATCCGCATGTGGCAGCGCGGCGACTGGAAGGCCTTCTGCGGCATGCTGCCCGAATACGCCAGCAAGGGCCACGGCGAAGGCTTCATGCACGACACCGCCATGCTGCTGGGGGCGCTGGGCTGGAGCGACTACGACGGCCAGGCCGAGATCGTGACGCCGTACTTCGGCGCTTCCGGCACCGGCCAGCTCAACGCCGTGTTCCCGGTGACGCCGCAGAAGGGCGGTGCCATCCCGAAGGCGGTGGCCTCGGCGGCCGATGGCTACACGTCGGTCGCCACCCGTCTTTGAGAGGAAACCCGCGCATGCCCTTGAACCCCGAGACGATCGAAGCGCTGGCGCTGGAGCTGTACCACGCGCGCAAGAACCGCGCGCAGGTGCGCCACTTCTCCAGGCGCCATCCGGAGATGACGGTCACCGACGGCTACGCCGTGCAGCGCGCCTGGGTGCGGCGCGAACTGGCCGACGGCCGCCGCATCCTGGGCCGCAAGATCGGCCTCACCTCGCGCGCGATGCAGCTCTCCAGCCAGATCGACGAGCCCGACTACGCACCGCTGATGGACGACATGTTCTTCGCCCAGGGCGGCGACATCCCGGTCGAGCGCTTCATCGCGCCGCGCGTCGAAGTCGAGCTCGCCTTCGTGCTCGGCAAGCCGCTGCGCGGCCCCGGCGTCACGCTCGTGCAGGTGCTGGCCGCCACCGAGTACGTGGTGCCGGCGCTGGAGATCATCGACGCGCGCATCGAGCAGTTCGACCGCGAGACCAAGGTCATGCGCAAGGTCACCGACACCATCAGCGACTTCGCCGCCAACGCCGGCATCGTGATGGGCGGCCGGCCGGTGAAGCCCGACGCGGTGGACCTGCGCTGGGTGGGCGCCATGCTGTTCAAGAACGGCGTCGTCGAGGAGACCGGGCTGGCCGCCGGGGTGCTGAACCACCCGGCCACCGGCGTGGCCTGGCTGGCCGACAAGATCGCGCCGCACGACGAGCAGCTCAATGCCGGCGACGTGGTGCTGGCCGGCAGCTTCACGCGGCCCACGCCCGCCGTGCGCGGCGACACGCTGCACGCCGACTACGGCCCGCTGGGCACGGTGTCGTTCCGCTTCGCGTGACGCTGCAGCTGGTCGTCTTCGACTGCGACGGCGTGCTCGTCGACAGCGAGCCCATCGCCTGCGCGGTCGTCTCCGAGACGCTGGCCACGCTGGGCATCGTGGTGAGCGAAGCGCAGATCGCCGAACGCTACATCGGCCTTTCGGCCGCTTCGATGTACGCCGACCTCGAATCGCGCCACGGCGTGGCGCTCGACGAGTCGGCGCGCCGGCGCATCAGCACGGCGGTCGACGAACGGCTGGCGGCCACCGTGCCGGCGATGCCGGGCGTGGCGGCTGCCATCGACACGCTCGTGCCGCGGCATCGCGTCTGCGTCGCGTCCAGCGGCACGCCGGTCCGCATCCGCGGCAGTTTGCAGCGTGCGGGCCTGTGGCCGCGCTTCGAAGGCCGCGTCTTCAGCGCCACCCAGGTGGCGCGCGGCAAGCCGGCGCCGGACCTGTTCCTGTTCGCGGCGGAACGGATGGGCGTGGACCCGGCGCATTGCCTGGTGGTGGAAGACAGCCTGGCCGGCGTCACGGCCGCGCGCGCCGCCGGCATGCGCTGCCTGGGCTTCACCGGCGGCGGCCACGTACGCGCGGGGCATGGCCAGCGCCTGCTGGAAGCCGGCGCCTTCGCCACCTTCGACGCCATGGCCGACCTGCCTCAACTGGCACGCTGAAGGCGGCCCGTATGCTGCGCCCATGGACGCAGCATCGCCCGCAGGCCTGAGCGAAGCCGAAGCCGCGCGCCGCCTGGCCGAGCACGGCCCGAACGAGATCGAGGACCGCGAGAAACGCGGTCTCGCGCGCACGCTCAAGGGCATCGCGGCCGAGCCCATGTTCCTGATGCTGCTGGCGGCGGCCGCGATCTACCTCGTCGTCGGCGACCTGGGCGAAGGGCTGCTGCTGGCCTTCTTCGCGCTCGTGACGGTGGGCCTGGTGATCTTCCAGGAACGGCGCAGCGAACATGCGCTGGATGCGCTGCGCGTGCTCGCCGCACCGCAGGTGCGCGTGCGGCGCGAAGGGCGCGTGAGCCGCATCCCGGCGCGCGAACTGGTGCCGGGCGACTGGTTCCTGCTCGCCGAAGGCGAGCGCGTCGCGGCCGACGGCGTGGCGCGCGAAGCGGTGGGCGTGGCGGTGGACGAATCGCTGCTCACCGGCGAATCGGTGCCGGTGCGCAAGACCGCGTGCGCTGGCATGCCCGACGCCGCCGACGAGCCCGGCGGCGACGACACGCCCTTCGTGCACGCCGGCACGCTGGTGGTGTCGGGCCACGGCCTGGCCGAAGTGCGCGCCACCGGCCGCGCCACGCGCGTCGGCCGCATCGGCGCTTCGCTCGCCGGCATCGAGAGCGCGCCCACGCCGCTGGAACGCCACCTGCGGCGGCTGGTGCAGGTGTTCGGCCTGGTCGCGCTGGCGGCCAGCGCCGCGGTGGTCGCCTGGTACGGCCTGTCGCGCGGCGACTGGCTGCAGGGGCTGCTCTCGGCGCTGGCGCTGGGCATGTCGATGCTGCCGGAAGAGTTCCCGATGGCGCTGTCGGTCTTCCTGGCGCTGGGCGCCTGGCGGCTGGCGCGTATCCAGGTGCTCTCGCGCCGGCCGGCCGCGATCGAGGCGCTGGGCGCGGCCACCGTGCTGGCGGTCGACAAGACCGGCACGCTGACCGAAAACCGCATGCGGCTGGCACGCCTGGTGGCCGGCGACGCGGAGGTCGCGGTTGCGCCCGGCACGCCGCTGCCCGAGGCCGTGCACCGCCTGCTCGAATTCGCCGTGCTGGCCTCGCGCCGCGGCAGCGCCGACCCGATGGACCGCGCGCTGCTGGCCCATGCCGACGCAGCGCTGGCCGACACCGAGCACCTGCACCCGCGGTGGACGCTGGAGCGCGAATACCCTCTCACGCCCGCGCTGCTGGCGATGTCGCACGCCTGGGTCGAAGAGAACGGCCGCCGGCGCGTGGCCGCCAAGGGCGCGCCGGAGGCGGTGTTCGACCTCTGCCACCTGCCGCCCGCCGAAGTGCAGGCCCTGATGGCGCGCGTGCACGCCCTGGCCGACCAGGGCCTGCGCGTGCTGGCGGTGGCCGAAGGCGAGCACGACGAGGCGGCGCCGCCCGAGCAGGCGCACGACGTGGCCTTCCGGCTGCTGGGCTTCGCCGCCTTCGAGGACCCGCTGCGCGCCAGCGTGCCGGCGGCGGTGGCGCAGGCGCGCGAGGCCGGCATCGCGGTGGCCATGATCACCGGCGACCACGCGGCCACCGCGCTCGCGATCGCGCGCCAGGCCGGGCTGGACACCGCAGCGGGCGCGCTGGCGGGCGAGCAGATCGAGGCGCTCGACGACACCTCGCTCGCCGCCGCGGTGCGCCGCGTGCGTGTCTTCGCGCGCGTCACGCCGGAGCAGAAGCTGCGCCTGGTGCGGGCCTTCCAGGCCAACGGCGAGACGGTGGCGATGACGGGCGACGGCGTCAACGACGCGCCGGCG
>CAYVXO010000047.1:0-30884 GCA_964454485.1 uncultured Rubrivivax sp. | reverse complement strand
CTTCGAGCGCCGGCAGACGCCGGTCCTGCGCGGCGGCGAGCGCGGGCTCGATGTCTTCCGGTGCGCCGCGCGCCTGCAGCCGCAGCGCCAGCATGAGCGACCAGACCTCGATCGTCGGCGCGCCGGCGTGGCGCGCCAGCGTGGCCAGCGCGCCGGCGGCGTCGCCCTGGGCCAGCTGCGCCTCGGCCTGCACGCGGTCGAGGCCGGCGTCGTCCTCCAGGTGTTCGACGGGCCCTTCGGCGCGCGTGGCCGCCACCCGGGCCAGCGCGCCCGCGGCGTCGCCGCCGCGCAGCGCGGTCCAGGCCAGGCGCAGCATGGCGCGCGGGTACAGGCCGCGTTCGCCGCGTTCGTGCATCTGCGCCACCGCGTCGTCGAGCAGCCGGCGCGCGGTGTCGAGTTCGCCCAGGTGGATGAACAGGTCGGCCACGCCGATGGCGGAGCCCACGCGCCAGTACAGCGACTGCAGGCCGGCGGCGGCGGCCAGCACGCGCTCGGCATCGGCGAAGGCCTTGCCGAGCTCGCCTTCGAGGTAGTGGCAGTAGTAGAAGCCGTTCAGGAAGGCGCATTCCGCGACCGGGCTCTCGAAGCCGGGCGCGAGCGACCAGCCTTCCTCCAGCACCGCCAGCGTACGCCCGGCGTCGCCGGCGTCGGAGTACAGCTTGGCCAGGTTGAGGATGGCGCTGCGCTGGCCGTCGACGTCGTGCAGGCGCGCCAGCCGCTGGCGCGCGTCCAGCAGCGCGGCTTCGGCGTCGGCGCGCCGTTCGAGCGCCTGCGCGAAGGTGCCGACGCGGATGAGCATGCGCGCCGCGCCCGCCGGCTGGCCCTGGCGTTCGTGGAGCTCGCGCGCTTCGGCGGCCAGCGCCAGGCCCTCGGCGAGCGCGCCGCGCTGGAAGTGCAGGTCCACCCGCTCGGCCAGCAGCGCCGCGCGTTGCGCGCCGCCGGCGGCGGCGTCGGCCTGCAGCGCCTCTTCGAGCACCGCGTCGGCCGCTTCGAGCCGGCCGTGGCGGCGCAGCCCTTCGGCCTGCACCTGCAGCACGGCCAGGCGGCGCGGGTCGGCGCGCGGAAGCGAGGCCAGCAGCGCCTGCGCACCCGCAAGGCCTTCCGGGATGCGGTCGCAGCGCACCGCGGTGCGCGCGAGCGCGAGCCGCGCCTCGGCCTGCAGCGCGGCGTCGCCGGCGGCCTGCGCGAGGTCGATCGCGCGCCGGGCTTCCGCCAGCGCGGCCTCGCCCTGGCCGGTGACGCGCTGCAGCTCGGCGCGCTCGACGAGCACCTCGGCCGCCTCTGCAGCCTCGGGCGCGCCTTCGAGCACGCGCGCGTAGTGCGCCAGCGCGCCGGCCAGCGCCTGCAGCGCCTGCGCCGCGCGCGCCGCCGCCAGCCGCCAGCGGCGCGCCTCGGCCGCCAGCTGCGGCACCTGCGCGCCGGCGGCCGTGGCGATGTCGCGCGCGCGTTCGAAGTGCAGCGCGAGCTCGGCCGCGTGGTGGTTGTCGTCGTGGCCGGCCAGCGCCAGCAGCGCCTGCGCCGCCGCGCGGTGGTGCTGCAGGCGCTGCGCCGGCTCGGCGCGTTCGTAGAACACACGCTGGTAGAGCGCGTGGCGGAAGGCGTAGCGGAAGGCCAGCCGGCCGCCCGGCCGCTCGGCCATGCCGGCGCTGGCCAGCCATTCGGCGCGCCGCGCCAGGCCGTCGCAGCGGGCGCGCAGCGCGTCGGCGGGCTCGTCCAGCAGCGCGGCCAGCACGTCGTGCGCGAACTCGGCGCCCAGCACGCTGGCCGCTTCGAGCAGCGCGCGCAGCGGGCCCGGCAGGCGCGCGATCTGGCGCTCCACGAGGCCGGCGATCGTCTCCGGCACCGCCAGCCGCCGCCAGGCGTCGGCCGCCAGCTGCCAGCCGGCGCCGCCGCGTTCGGCCAGCTCGCCGGTCTGCAGCAGTTCGTCGACCACCGCCGCCACGAACAGCGGCAGCCCTTCGGTGTGCGCCTGCAGCGCGCGCGCGAGCGCGGCGCGGTCCTGCACGGCGGCGGGCGCGAAACGGCGTTCCAGGTAGCCGTCGACCTCGCGTTCGGTGAAGGCGTCGAGCGCGATCTCGGCCGCCAGGCGCTGCGCGCGCAGCTCCAGCCGCAGCGCCATCAGCGGGTGGTCGGCCAGTGCGGCGTCGGTCGGCCGGTAGCTCGCCAGCAGCAGCCAGCGCGCGGGCCCGCGCCGGCGCGCCAGGTAGCCCAGCAGCTGCACGGTGGCGTGGTCGCTCCAGTGCAGGTCTTCCACCACCAGCACCAGCGGGCGCTGCGGCGTGCGCAGGTCCAGCAGGGCGCCGAACTCGCGCAGCATGCGTTCGGGCTCGCCGGCCGCGGGCGCCGGCGCCGCCTCGCCGCCGGGCTGCAGCCAGGGCAGGCGCGCCAGCCACGAGGGCGCGCACTGGCGCATGGCCTGCACCCACAGCGCGCCTTCGGGGCCGCGCGCCAGCGCCGCCAGCGCGTCCAGCAGCGGCAGCAGCGGCTCGCCGCCGCCGACCTGTTCGACGCACTGACCGCTGGCGAGCGCGACGCTGCCGCTGACGGCGCGGCAGAAGCGGTCGACCAGCGTCGTCTTGCCGATGCCGGCCTCGCCGCCCAGCAGCACGAGCTGGCGGCCGCCGGCCTGCACCGCGGCCAGCGCTTCCTGCAGGCGCGCTTCGGCGGCGTCGCGCGCCACCCAGAGCGGCGGCGCGTCCTCGATGCGCGCCGGTGCCGGCGCGGCCGCCGCGGTGGCCGGCACGGCCAGGAAGCGATAGCCGCGGCGCGGCACGGTCTCCACGAAGCGCGGCGTCCTGGGGTCGTCGCCGAGCGCGCCGCGCAGCGTGTTGACGGCGGTCTTCAGCACCGATTCGCTGACGAAGCGGCGGCCCCAGACGGCGTCCAGCAGTTCGTCCTTGGTGACGAGCTGCCCCGGCCGCGCCGCCAAGTGGCACAGGAGCGCGAAAACCTTGGGCGGCAGCTCCAGCCGCTCGGCGCCGCGCTGGAGGAGCGCGTTCGCCGGGTCGAGCCGGAACTCGCCGAAGGCCAGCGGCGCGGGGTCGGCACTCATCGCCGAATTGACCGAAACAGGACCGTGCGCTGACGACTCGAAGGCGCCCGCTGCCTAGAGTCACGGCCATGGAAACGAAGCCCGACCCGAACGACCGCCGCACCTGGCTGACCGACGTCGTGACGCACCCGCAGCACCTGGCCTTCGTGCTCAGGCTGCACCGCGACAGCGACGCCGCGCCGCACCGGCTGCAAGGCCGCGTGCAGCACCTGGCCAGCGGCAGCAAGGGCGACTTCGCGAGCCTGGCGCAACTGCAGGCGTGGATCGAGCAGCGGCTCACCCCCGGCGCCCACTGACCACCGACCCCCAGAAGGAGAACCCACCATGCGCAAGATTCTGACCGCCGCCGCCGTCGCCGCCAGCCTGAGTTTCGCCGCTGCGGCGCCGGCCCAGGCCGAATCCGCCGCCGCGAGCGGCATCACGGTGGCCGACTACACCGTCTTCGTCGACCCGCCGACCGGCTTCGTCTTCGTCAAGCTGCCGCAGGGCTGGAAGTTCGCCGGCAAGGTGGACGAAGCGGCGATGGCCCACCTGCCCGCCGGCGTGGTGACCGCGCTGCTGAAGAACGACGCCGACCGCACGCTGGCCGCGCGCGCGGCCGCGAAGACGGTGCGCTGAGGCCCGCGCCGGTTCAGCGCGCGGTGGGCTTCGGCTGGCCGTCGTCCACCTTGACGCTGAACCTGCCCTCGGCGATGTCCTTCTCCTTGGCCTTCAGCTTGGCCACCAGTTCGGCCGGCACCTTCTTCTCGAAGGTGCCCAGCGGCGCCATCTCGCTGCCCTTGAATTTCATGGTCGAGTACTTGCCGTAGTCCTCGGCCTTGAACTTGCCTTCCTTCACCGCCTTGAGCGCGGTGTCGATCGTGGGCTCCATGTTCCACAGCGCGCTCGCGACCACGGTGTCGGGGTACTTGTCCTGCGTGTTGATCACGTTGCCGATGGCGAGCTTGCCCTTCTCCTTGGCCGCGTCGCTGACGCCGAAGCGTTCGGCATAGAGGATGTCGGCGCCCTTGTCGATCATCGCGAAGGCGGCTTCCTTGGCCTTGGGCGGGTCGAACCAGCTGTTGATGAAGGTGACCGTGAACTCGACCTTCGGGTTCACTTCCTTCGCGCCGGCCATGAAGGCGTTCATCAGGCGGTTCACCTCGGGGATGGGGTAGCCGCCGACCATGCCGATCTTGTTGGACTTCGTCATGCCGCCGGCCACCATGCCGGTGAGGTAGGCCGGTTCCTGGATGTAGTTGTCGAAGACGCTGAAGTTGGGCTCCTGCGGTTTGCCGCTGCTGCCCATGAGGAAGGCGACCTTCGGGTAGTCCTTGGCCACCTTGCGCGCCGCGGCTTCCACCGCGAAGCTCTCGCCGACGATCAGCGTGTTGCCCTTCTCGGCGTACTGGCGCATCACGCGCTCGTAGTCGGCGTTGGCGACGTTCTCGCTGAACACGTACTCGATCTCGCCGCGCGCCACCGCCGCCTTCAGCGCCTTGTCGATGCGGCTCACCCACTGCTGCTCCACCGGCACGGTGTAGATGGCGGCCACCTTCATCTTGGTCTGGGCGAAGGCGGGGGCGGCGAAGGCGATCGCGGCGGCCACGGCGGTGAGGGTGGCGTGGCGGCGGGTGATGGGCATCGAAAGCTCCTGGCTGGGTTGATCTAAACCCTTGATTTAGCAAGGTGCGTACCTGCCGAGTCAATCCGGAGGCGCCCGCTGTCAGGGTTTGTAGTCACTGGATGTGTCATCTGACATTGACACACCGCAAGAGGCTCGGGCGCCTCCGCGCTTACGGTGATTTCCCTCGCAGGAGGAACCTCGACCATGCGCGTGCTGCTGCTTCACCCCAACTACCACTCCGGCGGCGCCGAGATCGCGGGCAACTGGCCGCCCGCGTGGGTGGCCTACCTCACCGGCTACCTGAAGGCCGCCGGCTACACCGACGTGATCTTCGTCGACGCGATGACGCACCACCTGGAAGACGACCAGGTGCGCGCGAAGATCGTCGAGCTCAGGCCCGACATCGTCGGCTGCACCGCCATCACGCCGGCCATCTACAAGGCCGAGCGGCTGCTGCAGATCGCCAAGGAGGTGAACCCGGCCGTCGTCACCGTGCTGGGCGGCATCCACGGCACCTTCATGTACCCACAGGTGCTGAAGGAAGCGCCCTGGATCGACGCCGTCGTGCGCGGCGAAGGCGAGCAGGTGTTCCTGAACCTGGTGCGCGCGGTGGAAGACGGCAGCTTCGCGCGCGACCGCAGCGGCGTGCGCGGCATCGCCTACGCCGCCGCCGACGGCAAGGTGGTGGCCACGCCGGCCGAACCGCCGATCGAGGACCTGGACCGCATCGAGCCCGACTGGGGCATCCTGGACTGGGACAAGTACATCTACATCCCGATGGGCCGGCGCGTCGCGATCCCGAACTTCGCGCGCGGCTGCCCCTTCACCTGCAGCTTCTGCAGCCAGTGGAAGTTCTGGCGCGACTACCGCATCCGCGACCCGAAGAAGGTGGTCGACGAGATCGAGAAGCTGGTGAAGGAGCACGACGTCGGCTTCTTCATCCTCGCCGACGAGGAACCCACCATCCACCGCAAGAAGTTCATCCAGTTCTGCGAGGAACTCATCGAGCGCAAGCTCGACGTGCTGTGGGGCATCAACACCCGCGTCACCGACATCCTGCGCGACGAGAAGCTGCTGCCGCTGTTCCGCAAGGCCGGCCTCATCCACGTGAGCCTGGGCACCGAGGCGGCGGCGCAGCTGAAGCTGGACCGCTTCAACAAGGAAACGACGATCGCGCAGAACAAGAAGGCGATCGACCTCCTGCGCGCCGCCGGCATCGTGACCGAGGCGCAGTTCATCGTCGGCCTGGAGAACGAGACCGCCGAGACGCTGGAAGAGACCTACCAGATGGCGCGCGACTGGAACCCGGACATGGCGAACTGGGCGATGTACACGCCCTGGCCGTTCTCCGACCTGTTCCAGGAGCTGGGCGACAAGGTCGAGGTGTTCGACTTCGAGAAGTACAACTTCGTGACCCCGATCATGAAGCCCGACGCGATGGACCGCGGCGAGCTGCTCGACCGGGTGATGAGCAACTACCGCCGCTTCTTCATGAACAAGAGCTTCTTCCAGTACCCCTGGGAGAAGGACAAGGCCAAGCGCAAGTACCTGATGGGCTGCCTGAAGGCCTTCGCCAAGAGCGGCTTCCAGCGCAAGTTCTACGACCTGGGCCGCGTCGGCTACTGGGGCCCGCAGACGAAGAAGAAGGTGCACTTCGACTTCGACCAGAACCGCCGCATCGAGCCCGAGACCGCCGAGGCGCTGTCCCGCGTGGACGAAGGCTGGGTGACGATGCACGGGCCGAAGATCGAGATGCGGCGCCGCAAGGGCGAGGAGAACTTCGAGATCGCCAAGGCCGCGATGGCCTGCGGCGGCGGCACCGAGCAGCTGGCCGAGTCGCTGGCCGACGCCGGCGTGCCGGCACCCGACAGGCCCGCGGCGCCGTGAACGCCGCCGCGGGGCGCATCGGGCCGAACGCGATCACGCGCGTCGCCGAGGTGCTCCCTGCGCTGTTCGGCGCCCAGCGCGCCGAGCAGGTGTTCGTGCAGGCGGGCCTGCTGTCGCACTGGCAGCACCCGCCGGAAGCGATGGTCGACGAGACCGAGGTCGCGCGCCTGCACGCCACCCTGCGCGCCACCCTCGGCGAGGCCGCGGCGCGCCGGGTCGCGCGCGAGGCCGGCACCCGCACCGGCGACTACCTGCTCGCGCACCGCATCCCGAAGCTGGTGCAGGCGCTGCTGAAGCGGCTGCCGGCGCCGCTGGCCGCGCGCGTGCTGCTGGCCGCCATCACGCGCCACGCCTGGACCTTCGCCGGCAGCGGCCGCTTCGAGGCGCAGGCCGGGCGGCCGGTGCGGCTTTCGATCCGCGCCAACCCCATGTGCAAGGGCCTGAAGTCCGAAACCCCGGCCTGCGACTTCTACGCCGCCACCTTCGAGCGCCTGTTCCGCGTGCTGGTGCACCCCGCCTCGCGCGTGACCGAGACCGCGTGCGAAGCCTGCGGCGCCGACGCCTGCCGGTTCGAGATCGACTGGCGCGGCCTAGAATCGAAAGAATCCCCTTAGCCTTCGGCGCGCGGCGCCGCTGGCGCGCCGCGAATGACCGTCTCCACCCTCACCGCCCTGTCCCCACTGGACGGCCGTTACGCCGGGCGCATGGCCGCGCTGCGGCCGCTGCTGTCCGAATTCGGCCTCATGCACCGCCGCGTGCAGGTCGAGGTGGAGTGGTTCATCGCCCTCTCCGACGCCGGCTTCGCCGAGTTCAAGCCGCTCACCGAAGCCGCGCGCGGGCTGCTGCGCTCTCTGGTGCTGCGCTTCTCGGAAGCCGACGCGCAGGCCATCAAGGAGATCGAGCGCACCACCAACCACGACGTGAAGGCGGTCGAGTACTGGCTCAAGAGCCGCTTCGGCAACCACGCCGAGCTGCAGCGCGCCGCCGAGTTCGTGCACTTCGCCTGCACCAGCGAGGACATCAACAACACCAGCCACGCGCTGATGCTGAAGGCGGCGCGCGAACAGGTGCTGCTGCCGGCGCTGGACCGCATCGTCGAGCGGCTGCGCGGCATGGCGCGCGACTGGGCCGAGGTGCCGATGCTGGCGCGCACCCACGGCCAGCCGGCCAGCCCCACCACGGTGGGCAAGGAAGTGGCCAACGTGGTGGCGCGGCTGGTGGCGGCGCGCGAGCGCATCGCGTCGGTGAAGCTGCTGGCGAAGATGAACGGCGCGGTCGGCAACTACAACGCCCACCTCGCCGCCTGGCCCGACTTCGACTGGGAAGCCTTCAGCCGCAAGGTGGTCGAAGAGCAGCTGGGGCTGGCCTTCAATCCGCTCACGATCCAGATCGAGCCGCACGACTACATGGCCGAGCTGTTCGACGCCGTCACGCGCTGCAACACCATCCTGGTGGACTGGTGCCGCGACGTCTGGGGCTACGTCTCGCTGGGCTACTTCAAGCAGCGCACCAAGGAAGGCGAGGTCGGCAGCTCGACCATGCCGCACAAGGTGAACCCGATCGACTTCGAGAACGCCGAGGGCAACTACGGCCTGGCCAACGCGCTGCTCACGCACCTGGCGCAGAAGCTGCCGGTGAGCCGCTGGCAGCGCGACCTGACCGACAGCACGGTGCTGCGCAACATGGGCGTCGCGCTGGGCTACGCGGTGCTGGGCCACGACAGCCTTTCGCGCGGGCTGGACAAGCTGGAGCTCGACGCCTTCGCGCTCGCCGCCGACCTGGAAGACGCCTGGGAAGTGCTGGCCGAACCGATCCAGACCGTGATGCGCCGCCACGGCCTTTTCAACCCCTACGAACGCCTGAAGGCGCTGACGCGCGGCCAGCGCATCACGCGCCAGGGTCTTCAGGCCTTCATCGACACGCTGGAGTTGCCGGCCGGCGAACGTGAAAGGCTGAAGGCGATGACGCCGGCGTCGTACATCGGCATGGCGGCCGAACTGGCGAAGAAGGCATGAGCTTCACGAAGCTGCTCGCCGCCGCCACCGGGCGCCACCGCTCGATGCTGTGCGTGGGGCTGGATCCCGAGCCTTCGCGCTTCCCCGGCGCCTGGAAGAACGACCCCGGCCGCATCCACGACTTCTGCGCCGCCATCGTCGACGCCACGAAGGACCTGGTCTGCGCCTACAAGCCGCAGATCGCCTACTTCCACGCCCAGCGCGCCGAGGACCAGCTCGAAAGGCTGATGGCGCACATCCGCCGCACGGCCCCCGGCGTGCCGGTGATCCTGGACGCCAAGCGCGGCGACATCGGCAGCACCGCCGAGCAGTACGCGCGCGAAGCCTTCGAGCGCTACCAGGCCGACGCGGTGACGCTCTCGCCCTTCATGGGCTTCGACACGGTCGAGCCCTACCTGCGCTACGACGGCCGCGGCGCGATCCTGCTGTGCCGCACCTCCAACCCCGGCGGCGCCGACCTGCAGGGCCTGACCCTGTCGAACGGCGACAAGGTCTTCGAGCACATCGCGCGCCTGGCCGCCGGCGCCTGGAACCGCGGCGGCCAGATCGGCCTCGTGGTCGGCGCCACCTTCCCGGCCGAGATCGCGCGCGTGCGCGAACTCGCGCCCACGCTGCCGCTGCTCGTTCCCGGCGTCGGCGCGCAGGGCGGCGACGCCGAAGCCACGGTGCGCGCCGGCTGGCGGCCCGACGGGCCGATCATCGTCAACTCGTCGCGCGCCATTCTCTACGCCGGCGGCGGCGACGACTTCGCTTCCGCCGCGCGGCGCGCCGCCGAAGCCACGCGCGACCAGCTGGAAGGGGCGCGCGCCGCCGCCGCGCGCTGAGAGGCCGAACTAGCGCCGGCGGCAAGCCTTGCCAGCCCTCAACAGCACCGTCGAAGACACCGCGCTCAGCCCGCAGCGCCCGCCGCGGCGCCGTGCGCTCGACGCCCGCCGTGGCGTGCGGCGGCTGGTGTCGCGCCTGCTCTTCGGCGGCATCGCCTTCATCGCGCTGGTCGCGGCGCTGCTGTTCCACTTCGTCGTCAGCCACCCGGACGCGGCGGCGCGCGAGACCGCGGCGCTGACCTACGGCGTGCTCGCGCTGGCTGCGCTGGGCGCCTTGCGCGCACGCGGCGCGGCGATGTCGACCGCGGCCTTCGGCGTGCTGTCGCTGGCGATGGCGGCCACCACCGCCACCGCGCAGCTCATGGGCTGGGGGCTGGCGGCGCCGGGGCTCGCGTTCCAGCCGCTCTTCGTGCTGCTGCTGTGCATCGCCGTCAACGCGCGTGCGGGCGTGCTGCTGGCCGTGCTCACGGTGCTGGCCACGCTGTTCCTGGCGCGCGTGCCGCTGCCGCCCGCCGCCGGCCAGCCCGGGCTGGCGCTGCTGCTGGTGGAGCGGCTGGCTCAGCTGATGCTGGCGCTGGTGGCCGGCATCTTCGCCGCCGGCATCGTGCAGCGCTACCTGCGTTCGGCCGACGACCGCGAGCAGCGCTTCCGCGGCCTGCTGGCCATCGTGGCCGACGTCTACTGGGAGATCGACGCCCAGTACCACCTGGTGGCGGCGCGCAACCAGCACGACGAGAGCTCGGCGCTCGACCTCGGCGACGGCCTCGGCCAGGCACCCTGGGAACTGTCGCGCTTCGCTGCCGACGGCGAGACGCTGGACGCGCTGATGGCCGACCTCGACGCGCGCCAGCCCTTCCGCGACCGCTTGGTGCACTGGCGCGGCCGCAACGGCCGCGTGCGCGCGCTCATGGTGAGCGGCGAGCCGCGCTTCGACGAGCGCGGCGTCTTCAAGGGCTTCTGGGGCGTGGCGCGCGACGTCAGCGCCGAGGTGGCGGCACAGCGCGCGCTGGTGGCCACCGAGACGCGCTACCAGGAACTCTTCGCCCGCATCCCGACGCCGCTGGTGCTGCACCGCGACGGCCGCGTGCTCGAAGCCAACCCGGCGGCACTGCACCTGTTCGGCTTCGCCGACGAAGGCGAGCTGCTCGGCCGCGACCTGCTGGCGCTCTACGAAGGCGGCGACTCGCGCGAGCGCGAACGGCGCCGGCTCGAGGAACTGGAGGCATCCGAGCCCGGCACCGCGCTGCCGGTGGCCGACTTCCGGCTGCTGCCGCGCGACGGCCGCCGCGTCGCCGCCCACGGCACCGCGGTGCGGGTGGAAGCCGAAGGCGGCCCGGCGACGCTGTCGATCTGGGTCGACGACACCGAGCGCCAGGCCGCCGAGGACGCGGTGCGCCGCTCCGAGGCGATGCTGTCGCACCTGGTGGAGACCAGCCCCGACGTGATCACGCTCACCGACATGGCGAACGGCCGCTACGCGATGGTCAACCGCACCTTCGAGCGCGTGACCGGCTACGGCGCCGAGGAGGTGATCGGCCGCACCAGCTTCGAGCTCGGCATCTGGCGCCACCCGGACGAGCGCACGCGCTTCGTCGAGGCGATCCGGCGCGACGGCCTCGTCACCGAGATGCCGGCGCACTTCACCATGAAGTCGGGCGCGACGGTGGCGATGCTGATCTCCGGCGCGCGCTTCACGATGGACCGGCGCGAATACCTGGTGATCAACGCGCGCGACGTCACGGAGGCCGAACGCACGCGGCTGGAACGCGAGGCGGTGCTGGAGAACGCCTCGGTGGGCATCGCCTTCACGCGCGACCAGCGCTTCGTGATCGCCAACCCGCGCTTCGAGCAGATGCTGGGTTTCGCGCACGGCAGCCTGGCCGGCCGGCCGGGCGCGGTGGTCTGGCCCGACGAGGCCACCTACGCCGAAGTGGGCGCCACGGTGGGGCCGGCGCTGGCGCGCGGCGAGCCGGTGGAGTTCGAACGCGAGCTGCGGCGCGCCGACGGCAGCCGCTTCCTGGCGCGCCTGCAGGCGAAGGCGATCGACCCCGAGCACCCGACGATGGGCGGCACGATCTGGATCGTCGAGGACGTGACCGAGCGGCGCCAGTTCGAGCAGGCGCTGGCCGCCGCACGCGACGCCGCCGAAGCCGCCAGCCGCGCCAAGAGCGCGTTCCTGGCCAACACCAGCCACGAGCTGCGCACGCCGCTCAACGGCCTGCTCCACCTGGCCGAGATGGCACGCGAGGAGACGCTGCCCGAGGTGCGCCGCCGCCAGTACCTGGACCAGATGGTCGACAGCGCGCGCCTGCTGGCGGCCATCATCAGCGACATCCTCGACCTCTCGAAGATCGAGGCCGGACGGCTCGCGATCGAGACCGCCGCGTTCGACCTGGGCGAGCTGCTGGCCGGGCTGGAGCGCGCGCATGCCGCGCCGGCCGCGGCCAAGGGGCTGGCGCTCGGCTTCGAGGTCGGCCCCGGCGTCGAAGGCTTCGTCAGCGGCGACGCGCTGCGCGTGCGCCAGCTGCTCGCCAACTACCTGGGCAACGCGCTCAAGTTCACCGCCGAAGGGCGGGTCGAGCTGCGCGCGCTGCGGCGCGGCGAGCGGGTGCGCTTCGAGGTCGTCGACACCGGACCCGGCATCGACGCGGCGGCGCAGCAGCGCCTGTTCACGCCCTTCACGCAGGGCGACGAATCGACCACGCGCCGCTTCGGCGGCACCGGGCTGGGGCTGTCGATCTGCCGCGAGCTGGCGCACCTGATGGGCGGCGAGGTGGGCCTGCTCAGCGCACCCGGCGCCGGCAGCTGCTTCTGGGCCGAACTGCCGCTGCCGCCCTGCGCAGCGCCGGCGCCGCCGGCCGCGCCGGCCGAGCACGAGCTCGAGGGCATGCGCGTGCTGATGGTCGAGGACAACCCCGTGAACATGATGATCGCGGTGGCGATCCTGGAACGCTGGGGCGTGCAGGCCGAGCAGGCCAGCGAAGGCCTCGCAGCGCTCGAAGCGGTGGAGCGCGCGGCGGCCGAAGGCCGGCCCTTCGAAGCCGTGCTGATGGACGTGCAGATGCCGGTGATGAGCGGCTACGAGGCCACGCGCGCGCTGCGCCGCAGCGCCGCCGGCGCGCAGGTGCCGGTGATCGCGCTCACCGCCGCCGCGCTGGTGAGTGAACGCGAGCAGGCGCTGGCGGCCGGCATGGACGACTTCCTCACCAAGCCGATCGACGCCGACCGGCTGCGCGCCACGCTCGCGCGCTGGCGCGGCCGGCAGCACTGAGCCGGTTCACACGACCAGCGGCAGTTCGCGCAGGCGCCGGCCCGTGAGCGCGTACAGCGCGTTCGCCAGCGCCGGCGCCACCGGCGGCGTGCCGGGTTCGCCGGCACCGCCGGGCGGCCGGTCGCTGTCGACGAGGTGGGTCTCGACGACCGGCGTGCGCGCCAGCGTCACCAGCGGCCAGGCGTCGAAGTTGCGCTGCTGCACCACGCCTTCGACGATGTCGATGCGCTGCCCCAGCGCCGCCGCCAGCCCGAACAGCGCTGCCGACTCCAGCTGCTGGTGCACGCCGGCCGGGTGGACCACGGTGCCGCAGTCGGCCGCGCAGACGATGCGGTGCACCTGCGGCCGCCCGCCTTCGCCCAGCGAGGCTTCCACCATCATGCCGACGATGGCGTTGAAGCTCTCGTGCAGGGCGACGCCGCGCGCGCGGCCCGAAGGCAGCGGGCGGCCCCAGCCGGCGGCTTCCGCCGCGCGGCGCAGCACCGCGGCGTGGCGCGGCAGGTGCTGCAGGTGCTCGAGCCGCCAGGCCACGGGGTCGGCGCCGGCGGCTTCGGCCAGTTCGTCGGCGAAGCATTCACCGAAGAAGGCGTTGTGCGAATGGCCCACCGACCGCCACGAGCCGACCGGCACACCGCTCTTGGTGGCGACGTGGCGCACCTGCAGGTGCGGCACCGCGTAGGGCAGGTCGAACAGGCCTTCGGCGGTGGTGCGGTCGGGTGGGTCCGCCGGCCCGGCCAGCAGCGGGAACACGCGCTCGGTCCAGCGCGGCATGATCGCGTCGCCCGCGCTGCCCACGCTGAGCGCGAGCAGCGCGCCCTTCTCGTCCAGCTCGGCGCGCAGCGCGGCGGCGGCGGCGGGGCGGTAGTAGTCGTGCGCGAAGTCCTCCTCGCGCGGCCACAGCAGCTGCACCGGGCGGCCGCCGGTCTCCAGCGCCACCCGCACCGCCTGCGCGACCACGTCCACTTCGAGCCGGCGCCCGAAGCCGCCGCCGAGGTAGGTGACGTGCACGTCGACCGCCGACTCGGGCACGCCCGCCACATGGGCCGCCGCCGCGCGCGCGAAGGCCGGCACCTGCGTGGGCACCCACAGCGTGACGCGGCCGCCGGCGACACGCGCGGTGCAGTTCATCGGCTCCATCGTCGCGTGCGCCAGGTAGGGCGCGCGGTAGGCGGCTTCGAGCCGGCGCGCGCCGCGCACCGAGGCCGCGTCGCCGCGCCGGCGGAAGGCGAAGCCTTCGCCTTCGTCGCGCGCCGCGCGCGCCGCCTCGGCGAGCGCCTTCGCGATGTCCTTCGAATCGGGCGCGCGGCCGGGGGCGGGCAGCCAGTCGACTTCCAGCGCCCGCGCGCCTTCCATCGCGTGCCAGGTGCTGCGGCCCACCACCGCCAGCGCCGCAGGTGCGCCGGCCAACGGCGGCACGCGCACGACGCGCAGCACGCCGGGGCGCTGCAGCACGGCGTCGACCGCCGCCGTGCCCGGCGCCCCGTGCAGCGCCGGGCTCATGCGCACCACGGCGAACAGCTGGCCGGGCTGGCGCACGTCGATGCCGAAGACCGCGCTGCCGTTCACTTTCGCGGGCAGGTCGGTGCGCGGCACCGGCCGGCCGATGCGCTTCCACTCGCCGCGCGGCTTGATGCGCACCTCGGCCGCCGGGGTGGCCGCCGCCGCGCGCGCCAGCTCGCCGAAATGCGCCTTCGGCCCCGAAGGGTGGCTGATCACGCCGTCGGCCAGCTGCAGCTCGGCCATCGGCAGCTTCCATTGCAGCGAGGCCGCGCCCAGCAGCTGCGCGCGCGCGGTGGCGGCGGCCAGCGGCAGCACCGGCCACAGGTCGGCCACGCTGGAGGACCCGCCGGTGACGACCACGCCCAGCTCGCGCACCACCTTGGCCAGCAGCCAGCGCGTGCCGCGCACGAGCCGCGTCTCGTGGCCGGGCTCGCTGTCCACCGGCTCGAAGAAGAGCAGCGATTCGACGCTCGCCGGCACGTTGCCGTACAGCGTGTCGGCACCGGCGTCGACCGGCTGCACGCGTTCGAGCGGCAGCTCCAGTTCCTCGGCCACCAGCATCGCGAGCGCGGTGTGCACGCCCTGGCCCATCTCGGCCTTGGGCATCGCCAGCTGCACCGAGCCGTCGGGGGCGACGCGGATCCAGCCGTTGAGGCCGATCGCCTCGCCTGCGTTGCCCATCGTCTCGCGGCCGCCGAGGCGGCTGCGCGGCGGCAGGAAGCCCCAGCCGACGACGAGCGCGCCGCCGAGGGCCGCGCTGGCCAGCAGGCGGCGCCGCTTCACGAGGCGCGGCGCCCGCGCAATGCGGCCGCGGCGGCGCGGATCGCGGCGCGCACGCGCGGCGTGCTGCCGCAACGGCACAGGTTGGTGACGGCGGCGTCGATCTCGGCGTCGGACGGGTCGGCCCTGCGCGCCAGCAGGCCGGCGGCGGCCATCAGCAGGCCGCTCTGGCAGTAGCCGCACTGCGGCACCTGGTGCTCGATCCAGGCGCTCTGCAGCGGGTGCGGCGCCTCGGCGCTGCCCAGCCCTTCGATCGTGCGCACCGCGCGTCCGGCCACCGAAGCGAGCGGCGTCACGCAGGCGCGCACCGCCTGCCCTTCCAGATGCACGGTGCAGGCGCCGCAGGCACCGATGCCGCAGCCGTACTTGGTGCCGGTGAGGCCGACCAGGTCGCGCAGCGCCCACAGCAAGGGCATCGCCGGGTCGGCCAGCGCGTCGTCGAGCGCGACGGCGCGGCCGTTCACGTTCAGGTCCATCGCCGGCAGTCTCTCAGAACCGCCGCCGGCCGGCTGTGACCGTTGGTCTGTCGCTCTTCAGTCGAGCGTGACGCGGGTGCGCACGGTGCCGGCGCGGTCGGCGGTGGCGGCCAGCGCCAGCTCGGCGCCGGCCGGGCCCTTGACGATCCACTCGGCGACCGCGCGGTCGCCGGTGATCTCGCGGTTCGGCAGGAAGGCGAGCAGCGAGTTCTTCGGCGCGTGCCCGTCCAGGTGCGGCCCCTCGACACGTTCCTTGCCGCTCACGAGCGAGCAGCCGTCGGGCAGCAGGATCGTGAACACGGTGCCGCGCGCGGTCTTGCGCTCGATGGCGCGTTTCGTGACGTTGGAAGGCAGGTAGCCGGCGTTGGCGACCGCGAAGCGCACGCGCCAGGTGTCGGGGCCGAGCGCGCGCACCTCGGTGCGCAGCACCTCCAGCCGCGGCAGCGACAGCGCCAGCTGCGTCAGCCACTCGGGGAAGCGCGCGGCTTCCTTCTCGCGCAGGTGCGGCGGCGGGTTGCGCCAGAAGTTGAGCTTGTCCCAGCCGCCCAGTTCCACCATGCCCAGCTGCGGGTGGCGGAACGGGTACCAGTCGACATGCGCGCGGCCGCCGCAATGCTCGTCGCTCCACTTCAGCAGCTTGAGGTCGTCTTCCGGCGGGTGGTCGCGGTACCACTCGATCCACTGGTAGTCGGTGATGCCGGCCTCGCGGTTCGGGGCCCACATCTCCACCGTCCAGAACAGCGCGCCCAGGTGCTCGTAGACCCAGTCCTGGGTGCCGGTGATGACTTCCTTCGGGTGGTACTTGAAGTCGTGGAAGATGCTGATCGCCGGGTATCCGCTCAGTTTGGAGCCCAGGTCCGAGAGGCGCTTGTACATCCACAGGTCTTCCGGCGTCATGTCGTCGTCGGCCTGCGTGCCCATGGGCCGCAGGATGACGCCGCTGTGGGTGTGGAAGCTGACCGCGGCGCCGATGTTGGGGTGCTTCACGAAGAAGTCCACCATCGCGCGCACCTCGGGTTCGCTGGTCGGGTAGGGGCCGGCGCCCACCTGTTCGTACTCCTGCCGCCAGTAGGCCGGGAAGTTGCGATTCAGGTCCAGCCCCTCGCGGTCCTTGTTGACGCCGATGCGCAGGCCGTCCCAGTTCTTCAGCGTGCCTTCGGGCATCACGCGGTAATACTGGCCGCCGAATTCGCCCGGCTCGCGCGCGACCAGCACGCGCGGCTCCTGCGGGTGCTGCTTCCAGGGGCCGTGCGGGTCGGGGATGCGCATGCTGAGCACGCGGCCGTCGCCGTCGACGTCTTCCACCGTGAGGCCTTCGACCGGCCATTCGTCGTACGGGTAGGGCCGGGTGCCGCTGCGGATGTGGCGCGGCCGCTCGGCCAGCGCGAGCTCGGCGCCGTCGGGGTTCAGGCGCGGGCACAGGTAGACGGCGCGCGTGTCCAGCAGCTGGCGGATGGCGGCGCTGTTTTCGTAGCCGGTGACGAGCCGGTGCAGCCAGTACAGGCAGGCGGTGCTGGCGGTCAGCTCGGCGGCGTGGATGTTGCCGTCGACCCAGAAGGCCGGCTTGTCGGCCGCGGCGCCGGTGGACGCGGTGGTGAGCGTGACGAGCCAGATGTCGCGCCCTTCGTGGCTCTTGCCGATCGACTGCAGCGTGACGAGGCCAGGCAGCGCCTCCGCGTAGTCCTGCAGCAGGCGCGTCAGCTCGGGGTGGCGGTAGAAGACGTCGAAGCGGGGAACGGGAATCGCGGCCATGGTCGCGGCGCGGGGACGCGCACGGTCTGGAAGCCGGCCATGCTACCGGCGGTGCCTGACTTCACTGCCCCCTGAACAGGGGCTGGAAGTGGCGCGAGACCGGCAGCGTCTCGGGCCGGCCGCGCAGCGTGAGGTGCATGCTGCCTTCGTCCACCCGCACCGCGGCGGCCACGTGCAGCTGGTTGACGATGATCGAGCGGTGCACCTGCCAGAAGCGGCGCTCGTCCAGGCGCGCCAGCAGCTCCTTCAGCGGCGTGCGGATGAGCGCCTCGCCGCCGGCGTGCACCACGCGCGTGTAGCGCGCGTCGGACTCGAAGCAGACCACGTCGTCGACGCGGATCAGCCGCACCTCATTGCCCACGCCGGCCTGGATGACTTCCAGCGGTGCCGGCTTGTGCATCTGCGTCGCCAGCTGCGCCAGCAGCGCCGGCAGCGCGGCGTCGGGCGGGCGCTGCAGGCGGGCGCGGGCGCGCTCCAGCGCCTGCGCCAGACGCGCGTCTTCCACCGGCTTGAGCACATAGTCCACCGCGCCGGCGTCGAAGGCCTCGAGCGCGTGGTCGCCGAAGGCGGAGACGAAGACCACCGGCGCCTGCGCGCCGATGCGCTGCGCCACCTGCACGCCGGAAAGCCCGGGCATGCGGATGTCCAGCAGCACCAGCTGCGGCTCGTGCTCGAGGAAGGCGTCCCAGGCGTCGGCGCCGTTGGCGCACTCGGCCACCACGCGCAGCGCGGGCGCGCAGCGTCCGAGCGCGGCGCGCAGCTGCGCGCGTGGCGCTTCCTCGTCGTCGGCGATGAGGACGGTGAGGGATTCGTTCATGGGCAGGGCATCTGCAGGGTGGCGACGGTGCCGCCTTCGGGGCGGCGCTCCAGGCGCAGCTGCGCCGCGTCGCCCCAGGCCTGGGCCAGGCGCTGGCGGGTGTTGCCCAGACCCAGGCCTTCGGTCGGCTGCCGCGGCAGGCCGGGGCCGTTGTCGAGCACCTGCACCACGAGGCGCGTGCCTTCGCGCCGCGCCTGCACGTCGATGACGGCGTCGCCCAGCGCCTGCTGCGCGCCATGCTCGACGGCGTTCTCCACCAGCGTGAGCACCAGCGCCGGCGGCAGCGGCACGGCGCGCGCCGCGTCGTCGGCCTGCACGCTGAAGGCGAGCCGGCTGCCCAGGCGCGCCCGCATCACCTCCAGGTAGTGCGACACCGCGTCCAGCTCCTCGCCCAGCGGCAGGCGCTCGCGCTGGAACAGCGGCAGCACCGCGCGCAGGTAGGCGGTGAGCGAGCGCAGCAGCGCCGAGGCACGCCCGTCGCCGCCGTCCACCCAGTGCTGCAGCGCGGCCAGGGTGTTGAACACGAAGTGCGGCTGGATCTGCGCCGTGGCCAGGCGGCGCGCCATCTCCACCGCGCGCTCGCGCTCCTGCAGTTCGCGCAGGCGGCCTTCGATCTGCTGGGCGCGGAACAGCGCCAGCAGCCAGTAGCCGATGACGGCCAGGGCAGCGATGCCGCCCAGCACCTTCAGCAGGTAGTCCAGCGCCGGGCCGGGGCCCATGCGCCAGCGCAGCCCGGCGGCGAACAGGAGCAACAGCGCCAGCGCCGCCAGGCAGGCCAGCATCAGGCGGCCGCGCGAGGGGTGGCGCCAGAGCACCATTGCGCCGGCCCAGACCGGCCACCACAAGGCCACCACGAAGGCCGCCACGCGCGCCGTCTCGCCTTCAGGCGCCAGCGCGATCAAGGCGAACGCGGGCCCGGCCAGGTTGAAGGCCAGCACCATCAGGAAGGTGCGGCTGGGGCGGTCGCCGCCCGCGCGCGCCAGCTCCTCGGCACTGAAGCGGCGCGCCGGGCCGGGGTACCAGAGCTGGCTCCAGTCGATGCGGTCGGTGGTCATGGCGCGCAGTCTAGGCAAGGGGCCGTCGGCCGTGGGCGGTGCGGCGGCGAACGGCCGGCCGCGGCGCGCGAACGGCCGTGGCGCGCGGGCGAACGGCGGTCTTCAGCCGGCCGGCGCGCCGTCGACGAACACGCGCAGCTCGCCGCGGCCGAAGGCCTGCCAGGGTTCGTCCAGCGTGAGCGGCGCGGTGGCGACCATCACCACGCGGTCGTCGGCCTGGGTGAGGGCGCCGAAGTCGACCTCCAGGTCCTCGTCGGCCAGCCGCGCCGCGCCGAAGGGGTGGGCGCGCTGCAGCCAGTGCAGCCTGGTCGTGGCGTGCGCCCACAGCGCCTGGCCGTTGGACAGCAGCAGGTTGAAGGTGCCGTGCGCCGCCGGCTGCGGCAGCAGTTCGCCCAGCGTGCGCGTGAGCTCCTCGACGCCGGGCACGCCGGCATGGGCCTTGGCCAGCTCCTGCATGATCCAGCAGAAGGCGTGTTCGCTGTCGGTGTCGCCCACCGGGCGGAAGGCGCCGTGCAGGCGCGGCCGGAAGCCCTTCAGGTCGCCGTTGTGCGCGCACACCCAGTAGCGGCCCCAGAGCTCGCGCACGAAGGGGTGCGAGTTCTCCAGCGCCACCCGCCCCTGCGTGGCCTTGCGGATGTGGGCGATGACGTTGTCGCTGCGGATCGGGTAGCGCTTGACCATCGCGGCCACCGGCGAGTCGAGCGCGCTGTCGCGGTCGATGAAGTGGCGCAGGCCCTTGCCTTCGAAGAAGGCGATGCCGAAGCCGTCCTTGTGCTCGCCGGCGCGCGAGGCCAGGCCGGTGAAGCTGAACATCACGTCGGTCGGACGGCGCGCGTTCATGCCCAGCAGCTCGCACATGGCCGGCCTACTCGAACATCAGTTTCGCGATGCCGCGCCAGCTGAGCAGGCGCCCCGGGTTCTGCGTCTCCTCCAGCACGCCGCTCATGCGGCGCAGGATGCGCGGGCTCTTGCGCGCGCGCCAGATCACCAGGTCCGCGAGCCAGGGCCGGTGGTTCACGTGCGCCGCCTTCTCGTAGAGCGAGAACTTCGGCGCCAGGCCGCGCATGGCCTCGTCGTAGCGCGCGCGCACCGCGGCGTCGTCGGCGAGACCCGCCTTCAGCGCCTCGGCCGCCAGCAGGCCGGTCTCCATCGCCTTGCCGATGCCTTCGCCGCTGAAGGCGTAGGTGCTGCCGGCGGCTTCGCCGGTGACCAGCAGGCCGGGGCGCGACCACTTCGCGCCGATGAGCGAGCAGCGCAGCGGCGCGCCCTTCACCTCGCCAACGACCTGGCCGCCGGCCATGAGCTCGCGCGCCGGCCCGTAGACCTCGCAGAAGGCGTCGAACATCTGGCGCAGGTTCACGTCCTGCATGGCGTGGCGGCCGCCGCCGACGTCGAGGTGGCTGCCGGTGAGGCCGGCGCCGATGTTGAAGACGCCGTCGGGCGCCGGGAAGATCCAGCCGTAGCCGCCCTTCAGGCGCGGGTGCCACACCAGCTGCAGCTGCGTGATGCGGCCGATCAGCGCTTCGTTCTTCACGTAGCCGCGCAGCGCCACGCCACTCGGCGTGCGCCGCTCGCACATGCCGGCGGCGATGAGCCCCTGCGGCACCGCCCCGGTGGCCAGCACGACCCAGCGGGCGCGGATCTCGTGCTGCCGCTCGCCGGCCTTGAAGCGCGCGCCGACCACGCGGCCGGCTTCTTCCAGCGGCGCCTCGAAGCGCAGCGGCGCCAGCAGGCGGGCGCCGGCGCGTTCGGCGTTGCGCACCAGGATGTGGTCGAGCACCTTGCGCGGCAGCACCGCCAGCGTGCCGGGCACGTCGACCAGGCCGCCGCGCGGACCCACGCATCGCACGTGGCGCGCCGGCTGCGCGACCGCCATCACCTCGTCGAGCACGCCCAGGCGGCGCAGCGCGGCATGGGCGTCGGGGATGAGGCCGTCGCCGCAGACCTTGTCGCGCGGGAACACGTGCTGGTCGACCAGCAGCACCGACAGGCCGGCCGCCGCCAGGTGGTGGGCGCAGGCACTGCCGGCGGGGCCGGCGCCGACGACCAGCACGTCGCAGGCGGTGGGGATCTCGTTCGGGGGCGCGGACATCGGCGGCGATTGTAGGCAGCGCACCGACGCGGATTGACACGCCTCAAGCGGGTGCACGCCGAGGCGCCGCATCATGCAATCGAACCCCCTGGAGTACACGATGAGCACCCATCTGACCGCGGGCCAACGGGCGCTGCTCGAAGCGGCGCTCAAGCAGCGCCAGGGCCAGCTGGACCGCCAGCTGGCCGAGCACCTGGGCGGCCAGTCGCGCGTGGACCATACGCGCGAACTGGTGCAGCAGGACATGCGCGAAGCCGCCCAGCGCGAGGAGGAGCGCGAGATCGACATGGCGATCTCCGACCTCGAGACGCGCGAGCTGGGCGTGGTGAGCGCCGCGCTGCGCCGCCTGCACACCGAGGAATACGGCCGCTGCGTCGACTGCGACGGCGAGATCCCGTTCGACCGCCTGAAGGCCGAGCCCTGGGCGCTGCGCTGCGTGGCCTGCGAGACGGCACGCGAACGCGATCCGCGGCAGCCCGTCTGACACCCTTTCCACAACCCGTCGAAGGCACGATGACGAAATTCCACGCGGTGGTCCACATCGACCACCAGAGCGCTCAGGTCCTCCAGTTCGACGCCGAGCACGTCGAGGCCAGTAAGGTGAAGGCGTCCAGCCGGCACACCGCGCAGCACGGCAGCGGCGTGCGCACCGAGCACGAGTACTACGCCCAGGTGTGCGAAGCGCTCGAAGGCATTGCCGAGATCCTGGTCGTCGGCCCCAACACCGGCCTCGCCGACTTCCATCACTACGTGAGCAAGCACAGCCCCGAGACGGCGCGCCGCATCGTCGACTTCCTGCCGGTGGACCGCCCGAGCGAAGGCCAGCTGGTGGCGCTGGCGCGCAAGTACTTCCTCAAGTACGACCGCATGGCGGGCACGCCCACGCCGACCTGATCACAATCGCCCGCAGCTTCAACGCTGGCAGGGGCGGTGGTGATGGATCTGGCAGTCTTCTCGAACGGCTACGCCGAGGCGCGCGACAAGTTCCTGGCCGCGGCGCGGGCCGCGGGTGCGCGTGTGCAGCACTGGCTGCATCCGCTGAAGGGCCCGGCCGGGGAGACGCTGGCCTGCGACAGCGCCTGGCTCGGCCCCGAGGACGCGCGCCGGGTGCTGGTGGTGCTCTCGGCCACCCACGGCGTCGAAGGCTTCGCCGGCAGCGGCCCGCAGGTGGCGCTGCTGCGCGGGCCGCTGGCGCGCACGCTGCCGCCCGAGACCGCGCTGCTGCTGATGCACGCCGTGAACCCGCACGGCTTCGCATGGGAGCGGCGGGTGACGGAAGAGAACGTCGACCTCAACCGCAACTGGGTCGACTTCACGCAGCCGCTGCCGGCCAACCCGGGTTATGAGGCGCTGCACCCGCACTTGTGCCCCGCGAGTCTCGACCCTGCGGCGCTGCAGGTGGCCGAAGACGCCTTCGCCGCGTGGCGCGCGCAACACGGCGAGCACGCCGAACGCGTGGCGCGGTCGAGCGGCCAGTACACGCATGCCGACGGCATCTTCTTCGGCGGCCACGAGCCGACCTGGGCGCGCCGCACGAGCGAGGCGATCCTGGCGCAGCACCTGGGCCGCGCCAAGACGGTCGCGATCGTCGACCTGCACACCGGCCTGGGCCCCTACGGCTACGGCGAGCCGATCTGCAACCACGCGCCGGGCGGCGAACGCGTGCGCCGCGCGCGCCGCTGGTGGGGCGCGAGCGTGACCGAGCCGCTGCTGGGCACCAGCAGCTCGCAGGAGAAGTGGGGCCTCACCGAGTTCGGCTACGAGCGCGCCTTGTCGCACGCCGACATCGCCTTCGTCGCACTGGAGTTCGGCACCTACGCGCCGCCGCGCGGCGCCATCGCGCTGCGCGACGACCACTGGCTGTGGCAGCACGGCGACCCGCGCGGCGCGGAGGCGGCGCCGATCCGGCGCGCCATGCGCGACCACTTCTTCCCGCCGTTCGACGATTGGCAGGAGATGGTGCTGTTCAGGGCCGACCAGGTGTTCCGGCAGGCCCTGGAAGGCATGCTCAGGCGGCCTTGACCTTCAAGCGCCACGCATGCAGCAGCGGCTCCGTGTACCCGCTCGGCTGCTCCTTGCCCTTGAAAACCAGGTCCAGCGCGGCCTGGAACGCGGCGCCCTTCGGGTTGGCGACGAGCGACTTGTAGGCCGGGTCGCCCGCGTTCTGCTTGTCCACCACCGCCGCCATGCGCGCGAAGGTGTCGCGCACCTGCTGCTCGGTCACCACGCCGTGGAGCAGCCAGTTGGCGATGTGCTGGCTGCTGATGCGCAGCGTCGCGCGGTCTTCCATCAGGCCCACGTTGTGGATGTCGGGCACCTTGCTGCAGCCCACGCCCTGGTCGACCCAGCGCACCACGTAGCCCAGGATGCCCTGCACGTTGTTGTCCAGCTCCTGCTGCACCTCCGCCGTCGTCCAGAACGGCACCAGCGCCACCGGGATCTGCAGGATCGCGTCGAGCAGCTTCTCCTCGACCATCGCGCCCTTGGGGCCGTGCGCGAACTCCTCCATGCTCTTCTGCAGCGCCGCCACGTCCACCTGGTGGTAGTGCAGCGCGTGCAGCGTCGCCGCGGTCGGGCTCGGCACCCAGGCGGTGTTCGCGCCGGACTGCAGGTGCCCGATCTTCTCCTTCATCATGTCGGCCATCAGGTCGGGCATCGCCCACATGCCCTTGCCGATCTGGGCGCGGCCGCGCAGCCCGCAGGCCATGCCGATCTGGACGTTGTTGAACTCGTAGGCGCGCAGCCAGTTGGACATCTTCATGCGCGGCTTGCGCACCATCGGACCGGCCAGCATGGCGGTGTGGATCTCGTCGCCGGTGCGGTCCAGGAAGCCGGTGTTGATGAAGGCCACGCGGTGGCGCGCCGCCGCGATGCAGGCGCGCAGGTTGACGCTGGTGCGCCGCTCCTCGTCCATGATGCCGAGCTTGACGGTGTTCTCCGCCAGCCCGAGCAGGGCCTCCACGCGGCCGAAGAGCTCGACCGCGAACGCCACCTCGGCCGGCCCGTGCATCTTGGGCTTGACGATGTAGACGCTGCCGGCGCGCGTGTTGTGCAGGCCCGGCGTGCCCAGGCGCTTGAGGTCGTGCAGCGCGATCGCCGTCGTCACCACGGCGTCCAGGATGCCTTCCGGGATCTCGCTGCCGTCGGCCAGCAGGATCGCCGGGTTCGTCATCAGGTGGCCGACGTTGCGCAGGAACAGCAGCGAGCGGCCGTGCAGCGTGAGCTCGCCGCCGTCGGCCGCGCGGTAGCGGCGGTCGGGGTTGAGGCCGCGCGTGAAGGTCCTGCCGCCCTTCTCGACCTCTTCGGTGAGCGTGCCCCGCACGATGCCCAGCCAGTTGCGGTAGGCGAGCACCTTGTCGTCGGCGTCGACCACCGCCACCGAGTCCTCGAGGTCGAGGATGGTCGACACCGCCGCCTCCACCACCACGTCGGCCACGCCGGCGGCGTCGGCGCGCCCGATGGGCGTGCTGCGGTCGATGCGGATGTCCAGGTGCAGGTCGTTCTGGCGTAGCAGCACCGAAGACGGCGCGGCGGCTTCGCCCTGGAAGCCGACGAACGCGGCAGGGTCCGCGAGGCCGGTGGTCGAACCGTCCGCCAGCGCCACGACGAGCCGGCCACCCTCGACCCGGTACGCGGTGGCGTCGCGGTGCGAGCCCGCGGCCAGCGGCGCGGCCTGGTCGAGCACGCCGCGCGCGTAGGCGATCACCTTCTGGCCACGCACCGGGTTGTAGCGAGCGCCCTTCTCGGCGCCTTCGGCCTCGCTGATCACGTCGGTGCCGTAGAGCGCGTCGTACAGCGAACCCCAGCGCGCGTTGGCGGCGTTCAGCGCATAGCGCGCGTTCGTGATCGGCACCACCAGCTGCGGCCCGGCGACGCGGGCGATCTCGTCGTCGACGTTGGCGGTGGTGCACTGCACCGAAGCGGGGGCGTCCACCAGGTAGCCGATGCGCTTGAGGAACGCCCGGTACGCGGGCAGGTCGCCGATCGATCCCGGGTTCGCCTGGTGCCAGGCGTCCAGCTCGCGCTGCAGGCGGTCGCGCTCGGCCAGCAGCGCACGGTTCTTCGGCGTCAGGTCGGCGACGATGGCGTCGAAACCGGCCCAGAAGGCCTTGGGCGCGATGCCGGTGCCGGGCAGCACCTCGTCCTCGATGAAGCGGGCCAGGTTGCTGGCGACCTGCAGGCGGTGGTGGGGGGTGCGTTCGGTCATGGCGTCGTCAGGCAAAGAAGGTGAGGACGTCGCGCAGGCTGCTGCCGGCGCGTGTGGGGGCGGTGTCCAGCTGCTCCAGCGGCGCGCCGGCGCGGTTCACCCACAGCGTGGTGTAGCCGTACCAGGTGGCGCCGATGGCGTCCCAGCCGTTGCTGGAGACGAAGAGGATGTCCTTCGCGGCCAGCCCGAAGGCGGCCGGACCGAGCGCGTAGGTCGCCGGGTCGGTCTTGTAGCGGCGCGTGGCGTGCACGCTGATCACGTGCTGCAGCAGGCCCGAGAAGCCGGCGCTCTTGACGGCCACGCCCAGCATCTCGGGGTCGCCGTTGGAGAGGATGCCGGCGGGCACGCCGCGCGCCTTCAGCTCGGCCAGCACTTCGCGGTTCTCGGGGAAGGCCGAGAGGTGGCGGTACTGGTTCATCAGCCGCTCTTCGGCGGCGGGCTCCAGCGTCAGGCCCAGGCGCAGCGCGGCGAAGCGAAGGCCGGCGCGCGTGAGCTCCCAGAACGGGCGGTAGCGCCCGCTCATCGACACCAGGCGCGTGTACTCGATCTGCTTGTCGCGCCACAGCTGGGCCAGCTTCTCGCCGTGGCCGGGGAACAGCTGCTCGGCCAGCATGCCGACGCTGTAGACGTCGAACAGCGTGCCGTAGGCATCGAACAGGACGGCTTTCGGGATCATCCGGAGAAATCTATTCGATACGCCGCCGGCCATTAACTACGCGCCGCGGACAGGATTTGTGCGGATTTGATGCATAGTCGATCCATGGACCGCCTGAAGCAGATCGAGTCCTTCGTCGCCGTGGCCACCAAGGGCAGCCTCACCGGCGCCGCGCGCGCCGAAGGCGTGGCGCCGGCGGTGATCGGCCGCCGCATCGACGCCCTGGAGGAGCGGCTGGGCGTGAAGCTGCTGGTGCGCACCACGCGCCGCATCACGCTCACGCACGAAGGCAGCGCCTTCCTGGAAGACTGCCAGCGCGTGCTGGGCGACCTGGCGAACGCCGAGGCCAGCGTGAGCGCCGGCGGCGTGAAGGCGAGCGGCCACCTGCGCGTCACCGCGCCGGCCGGCTTCGGGCGCCGCCACGTGGCGCCGCTGGTGCCGGCCTTCCTGGACCAGCATCCGGAGGTGAGCCTGTCGCTGAACCTCTCCGACCGCGTGGTCGACATCGTCAACGAAGGCTTCGACTGCGCGGTGCGCGTGGGCGACCTGCCCGATTCCAGCCTGATCAGCGTGCGCCTGGCCGACAACCGGCGCCAGTGCGTGGCCTCGCCGGCCTACGTGAAGCGCGCCGGGGTGCCGAAGACGCCGGCCGAGCTGATGCACCACGAATGCCTGACGCTGAGCTCCGACGCCAGCCAGACGCGCGGCTGGGCCTTCCAGGTGGACGGCGCCATCACCCACCTGCGGCCGAGCGGCCGCGTCGACTGCAGCGACGGCCAGGTGCTGCACACCTGGTGCCTGAGCGGCCTGGGCATCGCCTGGCGCAGCACCTGGGAGGTGGAAGCGGAAGTGGCCAGCGGCCAGCTGGTGACGGTGCTGGACGAGTTCGCGGCGCCGCCGAACGGCATCTACGCCGTCTTCCCGCACGCCAAGCACCTGCCGCTGCGGGTGCGGCTGTGGATCGACTTCATCAAGCACAGCTTCGGCGACCCCGGCTACTGGAGCCGCAGGGCCGCCTGAAGCAGCGCGTTGCCGTCCTTACTTGGACAGGCACTCCTTCATGAAGGCCTTGCGCTCGTCGCCCTTCTTGTCGCCGGCGTCCTTGTTGCAGGCCTTCATCTTGTCCTGCTGGGTCTGCTTCTTGGCCGACAGGCAGGTCTTCATGAAGGCCTTGCGCTCGTCGCCCTTCTTGTCGCCGGCCTCCTTGTTGCAATCGGCCATCTTGTTTTGCTGCGCCGTCGGTTCGGCGGCGCGTGCACCGGTGGCGGCCAGGGTGAGGCCCAGCAGGGCGGCAGCGATGATCGTCTTCATGATCGGTTCTCCTCTAGTCAGGGATGATGGGCGATTACCCCGGCGCGATTGCACCAGAGCACCCCTACCGCGGCAAGGGCCAGCGTTGCAACGCGGCGTCAGCCCGTTGGGATGACCGGCGTCGCGCCCGGACAGGTCAGAGAATGCGCCGCGGGTGCGCCAGCGTCTCGTGGGCGGCGTGCAGCCGCCGCACCAGCACCTTGATGAACGCGGCGTCGAACAGCGACCGCGTGTTGATCGACAGCTGTTCCAGCGTGAGCGGCGTGAAGGAGATGCTGGTCACCGGCTCGGCGACCAGGATGTCGGTGCTGTGGGTGCGCATGTCGTCGCTCGGCGCCAGGTAGGCCATCTCGCCGACCGAGGTGCCGGTGCCGAGCTGGGCGACGCGCTGGCCGTCGCGGTAGACGTCGACCTGGCCGCTGGCGATGATGTGGAAGGTGTTGCCTTCCTGCCCCTTGCGGAAGAGCGCGTGGCCGTAGGGGAAGCGCTGCCACTTCGCGCGGTGCACCACCTCCCACAGCTCGACGTCGCCGAAGCCGGCGAAGAACTCCAGCTGGCGCAGCAGGTTGAAGCGCTCGGAGTCCAGCACGCCCTGCAGCGGGCCGCGCGGCACCTCGCGGTCGGCCACCAGTGCCGACAGCGCCTGGGCGAATTCCTCCCAGCTGGCGTGACGGTCGTTGCGGTTCTTCGCCAGCGCCTTCTGGATCAGCGCCTCGAAGCGCGGCGAGACACCGTCGCGCAGCTGCGAAAGCGGCGGCGGCGTGGCGGTGAAGATCTGGTTCATGATCGCCGGCTGCTGCACGGCGTCGAAGGGCGGCCGGCCGGCGATCAGGTGGTAGAGCACCGCGGCCAGCGAGTAGATGTCGGCGCGGCAGTCCACCGTGTCGCCGTCCAGCTGCTCGGGCGACATGTAGGCCAGCGACCCGACCCGGAAGACCTGGGTGCGGTCGGCGTCGATCGCAAACACGCTGCCGAAGTCGGTGACCTTGACGTCGACGACCTGCTCGCCGTCCAACACGGCCAGCAGGTTGGCCGGCTTCACGTCGCGGTGGATCAGGCCCTGGCGGAACATGTAATCCAGCGCCATCGCGCACTTGAAGCCGATTTCGGCGATCTGCTCCAGCGGCAGCAGCGCGTCGGCGCGGCAGAAGCGGCGCAGCGTGGGGCCGGGCACGTATTCCATCACCAGGTAGGGCACCGGGGCGTCGAACACGGCGTCGAGGATGCGCACCACGTTCGGGTGCTGCAGGCGGCCCACCAGCGCCGCCTCGGCGGCGAAGAAGTGCTGCTGGAAATGGCCCTCGCGCGAATCGGGCAGGATGCCGGTGCGCACGCGCTTGATGGCCACGTTCTGGTCGCGGAACTCGTCGCGCGCCAGGAAGACCTCGCTCGTCGCGCCTTCGCCCAGCTTGGCCAGCACGCGGTACTTGCCGATCTGCTCGGGCAGTTCGGCGTCGGCGGGAAGCGCCAGGGCTTCGGGGTGCGTGATCGAGATGGGCATGGGCGGCCTGTCACTTTGCGCCGCAGGGAATCCGAACGATACGACGAGAAGGCGGGCAAAGCCGCCGCTTACCGGGCGGAATGGGGGCGAAACGTAGAATCCGCCTCCAACATGATCCAAGCCAAGCAGGAACTGCTGCAGGCGCTGGCAGCCGCCCTGGCCGGGCTGGACGCCGCGGCGGCCGCCGGCGCCGCCTTCGAATCGCCCAAGCAGGCCTCGCACGGCGACCTCGCCGTCACGGCGGCGATGTCGCTCGCGCGCACGCTGAAGAAGAACCCGCGCGAACTGGCGCAGGCGCTGGTGGCGGCGCTCAATTCGCAGCCGGCGGTGCAGCGCTGGGTGGAGTCGATCGAGATCGCCGGCCCCGGCTTCATCAACCTGCGCCTGAAGGCGGCCGCGCGCCAGGCCGTGGTGGCCGAGGTGCTGGCCGCCGGCGAATGTTTCGGCCGCGCGCCGAAGAGCGGGCGCAAGGTGATGGTGGAGTTCGTCTCCGCCAACCCCACCGGCCCGCTGCACGTGGGCCACGGCCGCAACGGCGCCCTGGGCGACTGCATCAGCAACCTGCTGGAGACGCAGGGCGCCGAGGTGCTGCGCGAGTTCTACTACAACGACGCCGGGGTGCAGATCAACACGCTGGCGATGTCGACCCAGTGCCGCATCAAGGGCCTGAAGCCGGGCGACGCCGACTGGCCCGAGCAGGCCTACAACGGCGACTACATCGCCGACATCGCGGCGGACTTTCTGGCGAAGAAGACCGTGCGCGCCGACGACCGCCACTTCACCGCCAGCGGTGACCCGGAGGACTTCGAAGGCATCAAGCAGTTCGCCGTGGCCTACCTGCGCCACGAGCAGGACCTGGACCTGAAGGCCTTCGGGGTGCGCTTCGACCACTACTTCCTGGAGTCCAGCCTCTACACCGACGGGCGGGTCGAGGACACGGTGCGCCGCATCGTCGCCGCCGGCAAGACCTACGAGGAAGGCGGCGCGCTGTGGCTGCGCAGCACCGAGTACGGCGACGACAAGGACCGCGTGATGCGCAAGTCCGACGGCACCTACACCTACTTCGTGCCCGACGTCGCCTACCACATCGGCAAGTTCGAACGCGGCTGGCACCAGGTGATCAACGTCCAGGGCACCGACCACCACGGCACGGTGGCGCGCGTGCGCGCCGGCCTGCAGGCCGCCGGCGTGGGCATCCCCAAGGGCTACCCGGACTACGTGCTCTACAAGATGATCACGGTCATGAAGGGTGGCCAGGAGGTGAAGATCTCCAAGCGCGCCGGCAGCTACGTGACGTTGCGCGACCTGATCGAGTGGACCAGCCGCGACGCGGTGCGCTTCTTCCTCATCAGCCGCAAGTCCGACACCGAATTCAGCTTCGACGTCGACCTCGCGCTCAAGCAGAACGACGAGAACCCGGTCTTCTACGTGCAGTACGCGCACGCGCGCATCTGCTCGGTGCTGGCGCGCGAGCCGGGCCCGCTGGACCACGCCGCGGCCGACCTCTCGCTGCTGGTGGCGCCTTCGGAGACCGCGCTCATGCTGCGCCTGGCCGACTACCCGGACATGCTGGCGCGCGCGGCGGCCGCCTTCGCGCCGCACGACGTGGCCTTCTACCTGCGCGATCTGGCCTCGGCGCTGCACACCTTCTACGCCAGCGAACGCGTGCTGGTCGACGACCGCGCGCTGCGCCGCGCCCGGCTGGCGCTGCTGGCCGCCACCGCGCAGGTGCTGAGGAACGCGCTCGGCGTGCTGGGCGTGGGCGCCCCCGAATCGATGAGCCGCGAGACCGAGCCGCTGGCCGAGGAGACCCGAGGATGATTTCGCAACGCGGCGGCTTCGTGCTCGGCCTCGTCGTCGGCCTGCTGGTCGGGCTGGCGCTGGCGCTGGGCGTGGCGCTGTACATCACGAAGGCGCCGGTGCCCTTCGTCAACAAGGTGCCGCAGCGCACCGCCGAGCAGGACAGCGCCGAGGCCGAGCGCAACAAGAACTGGGACCCGAACGCGCCGCTGGCCGGCAAGGCGGGCGCGAAGCCGCCGGTGCCGGCGGCATCCGCCGCGGCGGGCCCGGCCCCGGCGGCGGC
>CAYVXO010000046.1:0-31297 GCA_964454485.1 uncultured Rubrivivax sp. | reverse complement strand
GCCTTCAAGCTGCACGACACCTTCGGCTTCCCGCTCGACCTCACGGCCGACGTCTGCCGCGAGCGCGGCGTCACGGTCGACGAGGCCGGCTTCAATGCCGCGATGGAACGCCAGCGCGAGCAGGCGCGAAGCAAGGCCAAGTTCAAGATGGCGCAGGGCCTGGACTACGACGGCGCCGCCACCGCGTTCCACGGCTACGAGCACCTGGTGTGCGAGCACAGCAAGGTGAGCGCGATCTACGTCGACGGCACGCCGGTGGCCAAGGCCAAGGCCGGCGACGACGCTGTGATCGTGCTCGACCACACGCCGTTCTATGCCGAAAGCGGCGGCCAGGTCGGCGACACCGGCGAGCTGCGCAACCCGCGTTCGCGCTTCATCGTCGAGGACACGATCAAGGTGCAGGCCGCGGTGCACGGCCACCAGGGCCGCGTGGTCGAAGGCGAGGTGGAGGTCGGCGACGAATTCGTGGCCCGCGTCGACGCCGTGCAGCGCGCCAAGACCATGCGCAACCACAGCGTGACCCACCTCATGCACAAAGCGCTGCGCGAGGTGCTGGGCGCGCATGTGCAGCAGAAGGGCAGCCTGGTCAACGCCGAGCGCACGCGCTTCGACTTCGCGCACAACGCACCCGTCACCGACGAGCAGGTCGCGAAGGTGGAAGCGCTCGTTAATGCCGAGATCCTGGCCAACGCCGCCACCCAGGCGCGCGTGCTGCCGATGGAAGAAGCGCAGAAGCTGGGCGCGATGATGCTGTTCGGCGAGAAGTACGGCTCCGAAGTGCGCGTGCTCGACATCGGCAGCAGCCGCGAACTGTGCGGCGGCACCCACGTGCAGCGCACGGGCGACATCGGCCTCTTCAAGATCGTGGCCGAAAGCGGCATCGCCGCCGGCATCCGCCGCGTGGAGGCGGTCACCGGCGACAACGCGCTGGCCTACCTGCAGCAGCTGGAAGGCGCGGTGGCCGGCATGGCCGGCGCGCTGAAGGTGGCGCCGGCCGAGGTGCCGGGCCGCGTGGACCACCTGCTGGAGCAGGTGCGCGCGCTGGAGAAGGAAGTCACCGCGCTCAAGGGCCGGCTGGCCAGCGCGCAGGGCGACGAATTGCTGGCGCAGGCGGTGGACGTCAAGGGCAAGAACGGGTCGATTCGGGTGCTGGCGGCCACGCTGCAGGGCGCCGACGCGAAGACGCTGCGCGAGACGATGGACAAGCTCAAGGACAAGCTCAAGAGCGCCGCCATCGTGCTTGCCGCGGTGGACGGCGGCAAGGTGCAGCTGGCCGCTGGCGTCACCGCCGACAGCACGGCGAAGGTGAAGGCCGGCGAGCTGGTCAACTTCGTCGCCCAGCAAGTCGGCGGCAAGGGCGGCGGCAAGCCCGACCTGGCGATGGCCGGCGGCACCGACGCCGCCGCGCTGCCGAAGGCGCTGGCCTCGGTGGCGGGGTGGGTGGGCGAGCGGGTCTGACAGGTAAGTGTCCCGAATGCCGGCGTCCGATGACCGGCAGTTCTTGGTCGATTCGACACGGTTCGGGCATGGACAAGGCAGCCCATTGCTCGATCGAGCCCGGGTCTGGCCCAGAATCGGCCGGCTCGTTCAGGGCATCGACGATTGTTCGGCCGCTGAAAGCGCCCTCGACCCACCCGGCATTGGCACATCGATGAGAACATTGGCGCGGCGCGCGCTCGAACGGATGCTGCTCCGGTTCGACTACCGGCTCGCGGACATGAAGTCCGACCCGCTGGGTCTCGGCGGCGCCTGCGCCATGCTCACGCAGATGGGCTTCACCCCGAAGACCGTGGTCGACGTCGGGGTGGGTCCCGGAACACCCTGGCTCTACGAGGCCTTCCCCTCGGCGCGGTTCGAACTGTTCGAAGCCATCGACTCCTTCCGGCCCGAGATCGAGCAGGCGACCCGTGGCCTGGACGCTGGCCTTCACTTCTGTGCGCTCGGCGAAGCCCCTTCCACGCTGATCATCGAATTCAACCGCGCCACGCCGACCAGCTCGACGATGGCGAAGTACGAGCCTTCCTACCTGAAGCCGGCGATGGGCGTCGTCGAGAAGGAAGTCGCGGTGCGCACGCTGGAGGAGTTCGGTCCCTTCGCCGGTCCGGTGCTGCTGAAGCTGGACGTCGAAGGCTACGAGGCGCACGTGCTGCGCGGGGCCGGGCGCGCGCTCGACAACGTCGAGGTCGTCATCACCGAGGCTTCGGTGATGCGCCGCACCAAGGCCGAGCCGTCGCTCGCGGAATTCCTCGGCCTGCTCGAGTCGCTGGGGTTCGCGCTCATCAACATCGCCGAGATCAGCCCGGTCTCCAGGGGCGGGCCGATCGCCTACATGGACCTCGTGTTCGTGCGGCACGAAAGCCCCTTGCGCCGCGGCCCCGTCGGGGCGCTGCCCTAGCCGGGCCCGGCCGCCGCCTCAGGCGCCTCCTCGGCGAAGCCCGCCTTGCGCAGCCCGGGCAACAGATAGCGCTCCCGGCGCCGGGCCACGTCGGGGTGCACCGCCCAGGCGGCCGTGCGCGAAATGCGGAACTCCGGGTTCGCCTCCAGCACGCGGGCCCTCGCCTGCGCGGCCTTCGCGGCTTCGCCGGTCTGTGCGTAGGCGGCCGCGAGGAAGACATCCGACCCCTGGTCGGCCGGCGCCAGTACACGCGCCTTCTCGCACCATTCGATCGCGGCGCCGAACTCGCCCTTGAGCAGGTGGCCGCGGCAGACGCCGGCCAGCCACCACTCGCGCCGCGACTCGCGGGGCGAGAGCGCCAGGGCGGTCCGGAACTCGTCGATCGACGCGTCCACGCGCCCGGTCGCGAGCAGCAGGTTGGCGCGCGTCGCGTGGGCGCGCGCCAGGTTGGGGTTGAGCGCCAGCGCGGCATCGACGGCCGCCAGGCCTTCCGCGTACCGCCCCTGCAGCAGGTGCACCACGGCGAGCGTGAAGCGCGGGTCGGCGTCGCCCGGGTCCAGTTCGGCCGCGGCGCGTGCCTTCTGCTCGGCTTCCGCCAGGCGCTCAGGGTGCTGCTGCAGCACCTTCGGGTGCGCCAGCATCTGCAGCGCGATGCTGAAGGCCTGGCCGTCGAGCGCGGCCTCGTAGCGCGGGTCCAGCGCCAGGGCCTCGCCGTAGAGCCGGTAGGCGTCGTCGAAATCGGCCGGCGTGCGGGCCTGCACCAGGCGGTCGCGTGCCTGCAGCCTGAAGTCCTGCGCTTCCGGCTTCACCGGCACCGCGCTGCGCGCCCGCTGGACCTCGGCGGCCACGAGGTCGCGCGTCAGGCTCTCGGCCACGCTGGCGGCCACCTGGCGGCGGATGTCGGCGAATCCGGCGGCCGGAGCCTGCAGCGCGCTGCTGGTGAGCACGCGGCCGCTGGCGGTCTCGACGAGGCGCAGGTCCAGCTGCACCGTGTCGCCGCTGCGCGAGACGCTGCCTTCCAGCAGGTAGCGCACGCCCAGCGCTTCGCCGATGCGCCGTGCGTCCTGCGGCTGGCCCTTGAAGGTGAAGGCGGTGCCGGGTGCGATGACGAAGCTGTCGCGCACCAGGGCCAGGCCGGCCGTCACCTCCTCGGTCAGGACGTCGGCGAAGGTCTCCTGGGCCGCGTCGCCGCCGCGGTTCACGAAGGGCAGCACGACGATCGAAAGGCGCGGCGCCGCGGCACGCTGCGCCGACGGCGCAGACGCCATGAAGGCCGGTGCCAGTGTGCGGTAGAAGTTCCAGTATCCGGCCAGGCCGCCGGCCACGGTACCGGCCGCGGCAACCGCCGCCAGCGTGTGGCGCAGGCGCCAGAACCGGGCGCTCGGCAACGCTGTCGGCGCCGGATCCGCCGATGCGGTTTGTCGCTCGGTCACGTCCATTGCAACACCTCTTCGCCACCGAGCGTGCCGCAAGGGCGTGGCGACGGATTGACGCCGCTCAACGGTGCGCGTTCAACGCTTCGGCGCCGCCACGTGCTTCAGCAGTTGCTCCAGCGTCCAGGTGTTGCCCATCCGGAAGTGCCGGTACACGCCGTCGAACGCCGCACCCGCGCGGTAGCCGGCGTTCTGCAGCGTCAGCCGGGTCTCGTTCGGTCCCAGCGGGCTGAAGTGCACCGCGGTCTGCGTCTGCTGGAACGCGGCGGCGTCGAAGGGCGCATCCGGCGGCGCCTGCACGTTCTGGATCACCACCAGCCGCGGCGGCACCAGCGCGACGATGCGGTTGCGGATGTTGCCCGGCGCGCCGCGCCCGGCCCTGGCGTCGTAGCTGGCTTCGTATTCGCCGCCCACGCGCAGGTCGATCCAGGCGGCCGGCGCGCCCCAGGCGCGGAAGCCGGCTTCGGTGGTGAAGGCTTCCCACGCCTGTTCCAGCGGCACCGGCAGCACGACGCTCAGTTCGAGCACGCGTTCGCCGTCGGGGCGGGTCCAGGAGGTGTCGGCCACGGGCGTGGCGGCCCGGGTTCCGGCCGCGAACGCGAGCGTCAGTGCGGCAGCGGCGATCGTCGTCTTCATCGGTCCGCTCCCTTCAATGCCAGGCGCCCAGCAGGGCACCCATGGCGGCCAGCGTCACGACCAGGTAGCCGCCGTTGATCCACCACAGCGCCGCCGGCCGAAGCTCGAACAGGTAGAGCACGCCCAGCGCCGGGGCGGCCAGCCCCAGGCCGACCAGCAGCCCGGTGCCCAGGCCGGCCAGCACGCCGGCCGGCGGGCCGCCCAGGGCGGCCAGCGCGAGCGCCATCACGAGCGTGCAGGCGAAAGCGAGGCCGAAGATGCGGCCCTTGCCGGCCTGCGCCACGGTGGTCTCGTCCAGGCCGGCGGCGCGCAGCCAGTGCCGGGCGAACAGGATCGGCGAGTACCATAAGCCGCCGATCAGGAAGCCGACGAGCGAGGCCGCGAGCGCGGCGCCCGGCGAGAGATGGCTCAGGTGCTGCATGGCAGGAATTCCGGCGTGGGTGGAAGGTTGACGGCCATGCTGCAGCCTGCGGCGGCGCCAGGCCATGCCGAGCCGCCGAAAGCCGACGCGGCGCCCCCGAAGGCCGACGGCGGGCCGCCGAAGCCGCCGTTGCCTTTCGACGACCGGCCGCTCATGCTGGCCGGCAGCGCGGCCTTCGGCATCGCGATCCCGCTGCTCACCGGACTGTACGGCCCGCTCACGCCCGCCGAGGGTCGCTGGTGGGCCGGCTTCGCCGGCTTCGTCGTGCTCGCTTTCGTCATCTGGTGGGGCAACCGCTGGCTGCTGTTCAAGCAGCGCGAGCACCTGGACTGGTTCCGCTTTCCCTGGCGCAAGCTGGGCCTGCTGGTCAGCGCCAACGTGCTGTACACGGCCCCTGTCACCGCCGCCGGGCTTGCGGCCTGGTTCGCCTTCGCCGGCTTGCCGACCGACGCGCAGGCGCTGAAGGTGGTGGTGCTGACCAACGTGATCTGCGTGATCTTCGTGACCCACGCCTACGAGACCGTGTTCCTGATCCGCGAGCGCGAGTCCGACCTGCTGCGGGTGGAGCGGCTCGAGCGGATGCGTGCCGAGTCGGAGCTGGGCGCCTTGAAGGCGCAGATCGACCCCCACTTCCTGTTCAACAGCCTGAACACGCTGGGGCATCTGGTGACGCACGACGAGCGCCGCGCGCGCGAGTTCTGCGACCTGCTGGCCGAGGTCTACCGCTACGTGCTGGCCAGCCGCCAGCGCGACCTGGTGCCGCTGGCCGAGGAACTGGACTTCGTGCGCCAGTACCACCGGCTGCTGGCGCTGCGCTTCGGCCACGCGATCCGGCTCGAGATCGATCCCGTGCCCGCGCCGGCGGACCGCGCCGCGCGGCTGCCGCCGCTGGCGCTGCAGACGCTGCTGGAGAACGCCGTCAAGCACAACCAGGCCGGCGAGGAGCTGCCGCTCGTCGTGCGCCTGCGCTGGCGCGACGACGCGGTGGAGGTCTCCAACCCGCTGCAGCGCCGCAGCAGCCTGAAGCGCGGCGAAGGGCTGGGGCTGCGCAACCTGGACGAACGCTGCCGCCTGCTGATGGGCCGCGCGCTCGAGGTGTCCTCGTCCGGGCCGGACTTCCGCGTGCGCGTGCCGCTGTCGGTGGAGCGGCCTGCGTGAGGGTCTTCGTCGCCGAGGACGAGGCGCCGGCCCGCGAACGCCTGCTCGAGACGCTGGCGCGCGTCGCCCCGCAGGCGCGGCTGGCGGGCTGGGCCGCTTCGGTGCAGGGCACGCGCGAGTGGCTGCGCGCGCAGCCGCCGCCGGACCTGCTGCTGCTGGACCTGCAGCTGGCCGACGGCCTGTCGCTCGAGCTGTTCGAAGGCGAGGCGGCGCCGGCCAGCCCGGTGATCTTCGTCACCGCCTACGACGAGTTCTCGCTCGACGCCTTCCAGGCGCAGGCGGTGGACTACCTGCTCAAGCCGGTGGACGACGCCCGCCTCGCGCAGGCGCTCGAAAGGCTGGCGCGCTGGCGGCGCCTGTTCTCGCGCGTCGAGGCGGCCGACCTGGGCGCTGCGCTGGCGGCACCGGTGCGCGCCCGCCACCGGCAGCGCCTGGTGGGCCGGCAGGGGGGCCATTCGGTGGTGCTGCCGGTGGCCGAGATCGCCTGCATCGTCTCGCTGGACAAGACCTGCCACGCGCTGCGCGCCGACGGCCAGCGCTACCTGCTCGAAGGCACGCTCGCCGACTGGGAGGCGGCGCTCGACCCGGCGCGCTTCTTCCGCGCCAGCCGCCAGATGCTGGTCTCGGTCGACGCCGTGCTGCGCTTCCAGGGCGCCGGCAAGGGCCGCCTGCGGGTGGACCTGCGGCCGGCGGCGGCCGGGCCGGTGACGATCAGCCCCGAACGCGCGGGCGCGTTCCGCGCCTGGCTGCAGGGCTGAGCGGGGCGCCGCTCAGTGCGCGCCGCCGGCGTCGACCGGCGCCGCCGCGCGCCGCGGCCGCGTCTGCCAGACGAGCGCGATCAGCGCCACGAACAGCATCGCCGAGAGCCAGAACACGTCGGTCACCGCCGTGGTGTAGGCCTGCTGGTCGAGCAGGCGGTTGAGCGTGGCCAGCGCGGCGCCGTCGCCCAGGCCGCTGTCGCCCAGCCGGGCGAGCGCCTGCGTGGCCGCCTCGCGCGTGCCGTTCACCTGCTCGGCCAGCTGCGCGTGGTGCAGGGCGGCGCGGTCCTCCCAGCCGGTGGTGAAGATCGAGGTGCCCACCGCGCCGGCGGTGATGCGCGCGAAGTTCGACAGGCCCGAAGCGGCCGGCAGCTGCTCCGGCGGCAGGCCGCTCAGGATGACCGACTGCAGCGGGATGAAGAAGAACGCCATCGCGACGCCCTGCAGCAGCGTCGGCACCATGATGTGCCAGTAGTCGGCCTGGGTGTCGAAGCGCGAGCGCAGCCAGAAGATGAACGCGAAGCCGAGGAAGGCGACGGTGGACAGCCGCCGCGGGTCGATGCGCGAGACGTTGCGCCCGACCCAGGGCGACAGCAGGATCGCGAACAGCCCCACCGGCGCCATCACCCAGCCGGCCTGGGTGGCGGTGTAGCCCATCCACTGCTGCAGCCACAGCGGCAGCAGCACCAGGTTGCCGAAGAAGACGCTGTAGGCCACCGCGAGCGCGATCGTGCCCATCGCGAAGTTGCGGCTCGCGAACAGGCGCAGGTTGACGATCGGCTGCGACTCGGTCAGCTCCCAGGCGAGGAAGAACGCGAAGCCGACCACCGCCACCACCGCCAGGCCGACGATGACCGGCGAGCCGAACCAGTCCAGCTCCTTGCCCTTGTCGACCATGATCTGCAGCGCGCCGATCCAGGTGACCAGCAGCGCCAGGCCGACGGCGTCGACCTTCACCTTGCGCGGCGCGCTGTCGCGGCTCTTGTACAGGTTCCAGGTCAGCGCCGCCGAGAACAGGCCCACCGGCACGTTGATGTAGAAGATCCACGGCCAGCTGATGTTGTCGGTGATCCAGCCGCCCAGGAGCGGCCCGGTGACCGGCGCCACCAGCGTCGTCATCGCCCACAGCGCCATGCCGGTGCCGGCCTTCGCCGGCGGGTAGCTGCGCAGCAGCAGGGTCTGCGAGAGCGGGATCATCGGCCCCGCCACCAGGCCCTGCAGCACGCGGAAGAAGATCAGCGCGTCGATGCTGGGCGCCAGCCCGCACAGCCACGAGGTCAGCACGAACAGCAGCACGCTGGCGGTGAACAGGCGCACCTGGCCGAAGCGCTGCGTCAGCCAGCCGGTGAGCGGCACCGAGATCGCGTTCGCGACCGCGAAGCTGGTGATGACCCAGGTGCCCTGCGCCGGGCTCACGCCCAGGTTGCCGGCGATGGCGGGGATCGAGACGTTGGCGATCGAGGTGTCGAGCACGTTCATGAACGTGGCCAGCGACAGCGCCAGCGTGCCCAGCGCCCGCGCGCTGCCTTCCAGCGGCGGGAACGCCTGGGCGGCGGCCGACGGCGCGCTCACCGGCCCAGCGCCACGACGTGCCCGCCGGCGGCGGCGTGCAGCGCGCGGCCCAGGTTGGCACGCACGATCTGCTCGACGCGGCGCGTGGCCGCGGCCTGCTGGGCGTCGAAGACCTGCGTCGTCGTGTCGCGCCTGGGCGCCGCGGTGGCGGCCGCGAGCGGGGTGCCGGTGGCGTCGGAGATGTCGACCTTCGCCTCCATCGAGAGCCCCACGCGCAGCGGGTGCGCGGCCAGCTGCCTGGGGTCCAGCTCCACCCGTACCGGCACGCGCTGGACCACCTTGATCCAGTTGCCGGTGGCGTTCTGCGCCGGCAGCAGCGCGAAGGCGGCGCCGGTGCCGGCGCCCAGGCCGGCCACGTGGCCGTCGTACTCGACCTTGCTGCCGTACAGGTCGGCCGTCAGCTTGACCGGCTGGCCGATGCGCATCTCGCGCAGCTGCACTTCCTTGAAGTTGGCCTCCACCCACACCTGGTCGAGCGGCACGATGGCCATCAGCGGCGCACCGGCGGCCACGCGCTGGCCGACCTGCACGCTGCGCCGCGCCACCTGGCCCGACACCGGCGCCGGCAGCTCGCAGCGTGCCAGCGCGAGGTAGGCCTCGCGCACGGCGGCGGCGGCACGTTCGACGCTGGGGTGCTTCTCGACCACGGTGCCGTCGGTGAGCGCGCGGTTGCTGGCGGCCTGCTCGCGCGCCGCGACGAGCGCGCTCTGCGCCGAGGCGAGCGCGCTCTGCGCCGCGGTGAGCGTGCTCTCAGCGTGCTTGAACTCCTCGGCCCCGACGGCGCCGGTGGCCAGCAGCGGCTTGCGGCGGTTCACGTCGTCCTGCGCGCGCGCCACGTCGGCCTGCACGCGCCGGACCTCGGCTTCGCGCAGCGCGATGTTGGCCTGCAGGCCGGCGTTGTTGGCGTACAGCGTGCGCACTTCGCGCACGGTCTGCGCCAGCTGCGCCTCGGCACGCTCCAGCGCGAGCTGGGCGTCGGCCGGGTCCAGCTTCACCAGTGGCTGGCCGGCCTTCACGACGTCGGTGTCGTCGGCCAGCACCGAAAGCACGGTGCCGCCCACCTGCGGCGTCACCTGCACCAGCGGCGCGGCGACGTAGGCGTTGTCGGTGGCCTCCTGGTGGCGCAGCACCAGCGCCCACCAGGCGCCGTAGCCTGCGGCGGCCACCAGGGCGACGCTGGCCACGCCCAGCAGCGCGGCCTTGCGGCGCGATTCGGGCGGGTTCGCGGAAGGGTTCGGGGTTTGCGGTTGGTTCATGGTTGCCTGCTCTGTGCCACCGCGGCGGCGGGGGCTTCGGCCTGCACGCCGCCGCCGAGGGCGCGCGAGAGCGCCACTTCGGCCAGCAGGTGCCGGGCCTTGAGGTCGGATGCGCCGCGCCGTTGGGCGAGCACGTTGCCTTCGGCGGTGAGGACCACCAGGAAGTTGCCGAGGCCGGCGCGGTAGCGCTGGGTGGCGAGTTCGAACGCGGACTCGGCGGCGGCGAGCGCGCCGTCCTGCTCGCGCTGCTGGGCCTCGATCGTCTGCAGGTTGCTCACTTCGTCGGCCACCTCGCGCAGCGCACGCAGCAGGGTGGCGTTGTAGTTCTCCACCGCCACGTCGACTTCGGCCGCCTTGGCGCCCAGGTTGGCGCGCAGCCGTCCGCCGTCGAACAGCGGCAGCCGCACCGCGGGCCCGATGCCGTAGGTGCGGCTGCCCAGTTCGAGGAAGCGGTCGAGCCCCAGGCTGGAGAGGCCGGCGAACGCGACGAGGTTGAGGTTCGGATAGAACTGGGCGCGCGCCACCTCGACGTCCTTCGCCGCGGCCTCGACGCGCCAGCGCTGCGCCACCACGTCGGCGCGCCGGCCCAGCAGGTCGGCCGGCAGCCCGGCGGGCAGCGTGCGCGACTGCAGCGGCGCGAGCTTGGGCGCCAGCGTGTCCAGCGCCTGCGGCGGCTGGCCGCTCAGTTCGGCCAGCGCGTGGCGCAGGCGCGCGATCTGCTCGTCGGCCGCGGCCAGGTCCAGCTTCGTCTGCGCCACCGTGCCTTCGGCCTGGCGCAGGTCGACGTTGTTGTCCAGCCCCGAGGCGACGCGCTGGCGCACGATGGCGGCGACCTGCTCGCGCTCTTCGAGCGCCGCGCGCGCGATCGCCTGCTGGTCGAGCGCGCGCGCCAGCGACACCCAGCCGCTGGCCACGTTGGCCGCCAGCAGCAGGCCCGCGGCCTGCGCCTCGGCGGCGGCGGCGCGCTGCTGGCCGAGCGCGGACTCGACGGCGGCATGCTGGCGCCCGAACAGGTCCCACTCCCAGCTGGCGCCCACCTGCGCGCTGTTGTTCCAGAACGTGGCCCCGCCCAGCGGCGGCGGAAACATGCCGTTCTTCGTGAAGCGCTGGTCGCTGAGGTCGACGCTGGCGTTGAGCTGCGGCGCGCGCGCGGCGTCGGCGGCGGCGGCCTGCGCGGCGGCCTGCGTGACGCGCAGCTGCACCACCTTCAGCGAAGGCTGCTGCGCCAGCGCGGTGGCGACCAGGCGGTCGAGTCCGGCGTCGTGCCAGCGCGCCCAGGCCGTGCCTTCGGCGGCGGGGTCGGGCCAGCCGGCGCTTTCGGGGCCGGGGGCGGGCAGCTCGATCGGCCGGTGCGTGGGCGCGATGCCGGCCGGGCTGGCGCAGGCGGCCAGCGCGGCCGCCACCAGGGAGAGCGCGAGGCGCGGGCTCATGGTGTGGCGTTCTCTGGTTCTTCGAGCGCACCCACGTTGGCATGCAGGCGCTTGAGCATGGACTTGAGCAGCTCGAACTCGTCGGCGTCGAAGCCGTGCAGGGCCTGGTTGTTGACCTCGGCCAGCACGAAGGGGATCTCGCGCACCACCTCGCGGCCGGCGTCGGTGAGCTCCAGCTGCACCACGCGGCGGTCGGCCGCCGAACGCGTGCGCGCCACCAGGCCCTTGGCTTCCAGCCGGTCGAGCATGCGCGTCACGGCGCCGGCATCGCTGTGGCTGGCGCAGGCGAGGGCCTGCGCGTTGTCGGCCTGGCCGGTGGCCAGCATCCACAACGGCACCCACTGCGCGGCCGTGAGGCCGTGGTCGGCCATGCGGCGTTCGATGCGGCGGCGCATCTGCAGCGTGATGCGGTGCATCAGATGGCCGACGCTCTCGTCGAGCAGGTAGCGCGCGCCGTCGTAGAAGGCGCGGGGGCGGGATTTCATGGCCGAGACAATAGTTGTCATGACAATCATTGTCAAAGCAGGGGTCTTTCCGGAGCCGGCACCACGACAACGGTTTGTTATCGTGGGCCGGTGATCGGCGTCGTCGGATCGCTCAACCTGGACCTCGTGGCGCGGGTGCCGCACCTGCCGGCCGCGGGCGAAACCGTTCTCGGCGGCACGCTGGCGCGGCACCCCGGCGGCAAGGGCGGCAATCAGGCGGTCGCGGCCGCCCGCCTGGGCGCTGCGGTGGCCTTCTTCGGCGCGGTGGGCGAAGACGCCTTCGGCGCCGAACTGGTGGCCGGGCTCGCCGCCGAAGGCGTGGACACCGCCGGCGTGCGGCGCGTTCCCGGCGCCAGCGGCTGCGCGCTCATCAACGTGGCGGACGACGGCGAGAACGCGATCAGCGTGCTGCCGGGCGCGAACCTGCAGGCCCCGCTGCCGCCGCTGCCTTGGCCCGCCGCGCTGCGCCTGCTGCTGATGCAGCTGGAAGTGCCGCTGCCCACCGTGGCCGCCTGGGCCGAAGCTGCGCGTGCGGCCGGCGTGCCCGTGCTGCTGAACGCGGCGCCGATGGCGGCCCTGCCGCCGGCGCTGCTGCAGGCGCTGGACCTGCTGATCGTCAACGAAGGCGAACTGCAGGCCCTGGGCGCGCGCAACGCGGCCGAGGCGGCGGCGCGCGGGCCGAAGAGCGTGGTCGTCACCCGCGGCGCGCACGGCGTGCGGGCCTGGCACGCTGGCCGCGAATGGGAGCAGCGCGCGCTGGCGGTACCGGTGGCCGACACCACCGGCGCCGGCGACACCTTCGCCGGCGCGCTGGCGGCCGCGCTGTGGCAGCAACGGCCCTTCGGCGAGGCGCTGGCGCGAGCCACCGTCGCCGCTTCGCTGGCCTGCACGCGCGTGGGTGCGCGCGCCGCGATGCCGACGGCCGCCGAGCTGGACACCGCGATCGAAACCATGGAGCCACGATGAACCTCAGCCGCCTGGCCTCGACAATCGCGCTGCTGGCCCTGGCAGCCGCTGCCCAGGCCGAGACGCGCACGCTCGTGCTGTCGACCTACGGCCTCAACGCCGACCTCTTCAGGAAGCACGTGTACGAGCCCTTCAAGGCGAAGTGCGGCTGCGAGATCGTCGTCGAGACCGGCAACGCCGCCGACCGGCTGGCCAAGCTGGAAGCGCGGCGCGCCAACCCGAACGTGGACGTGGTGCAGATCACCGACGTGCTGGCGCTGGAGGCTTCGAACAAGGGCCTGCTGCAGCCGATCGACTTCGGCCGCCTGAAGAACCTGGACCAGGTCTACGACTTCGGCCGCGACCCGCTGCGCAACCAGCAGGCGGTGGCCTACACGGTGTACTCGGTCGGCCTGGTGGTGCGCACCGACAAGCCCAGCGCCAGCATCGCGAGCTGGAAGGACCTGGGCCGCCCCGACCTGGCTGGCCACCTGATGCTGGCCAACATCACCAGCAACCAGGGCCTGGCCGAACTGTTCATGATCGACCGCGCCTGGGGCGGGCTCTCGGGCGACATGGCCACCGGGATGGCGAAGATCGGCGAGATGAAGGCCGGCACCGTCACCTACTACTCGCAGACGGCGCAGATGACGGCGCTGTTCGCGCAGGACGAGGCCTGGGTGGCGCCGGTCGGCCGCTTCGGTTGGCTCAACCTGAAGAAGACCGGCAAGCCGCTGAAGTGGGTCGTGCCCAGGGAAGGGCAGGTGGGCATGATGAACGTGATGTCGATCGTGAAGGGCTCGAAGAACGCCGACCTGGCGCACCAGCTGATCGACTTCTGGCTCAGCGCCGAGGTGCAGACCGCGCTCGCCAACGACCTGGCCGACTCGCCGATCAACCGCAACGCGAAGCCCAAGCCGGAAGCCGCGGACGCGCTCACCTGGGGCCGCGAGCAGATCGGCAGCCTGGTCTTCATGAAGCCCGAACTGGTGGCGCGCGAACGCGCCGGCTGGGTCACCCAGTGGAACCGGATGATCGCGAAGTAGCGTGAGGCGCCTGCCCTGGCCCCTGCTGGCGCCGGCGCTGCTGTTCGTCGGCGCGCTCTTCCTGCTGCCGGTGGCGGCGCTGCTGCTGCGCGCCTTCCAGGTCGACGGCGCCTTCGGGCTCGCCAACTTCGCGGCCTTCTTCGAAGAGCCGCTGCACCGCCAGGTCTACTGGCGCACGCTGCGGCTGGCGGCGCTGGCCACGCTCGTCAGCGCCGTGGTCTGCTACCCGGCGGCACTGGCGATGGTGAAGGTGCCGCCGCCCTGGCGCGGCCTGCTCACGGCGCTGGTGATCCTGCCGCTGATGGTGTCGCCCATCGCGCGCACCTACGCCTGGATCGTGCTGCTGGGCCGCCAGGGCTTTGCCAACGCGCTGCTCGCGGCCACCGGCGTGGTGCACGAGCCGGTGACGCTGCTCTTCACCGAAGGCGCGGTGTTCGTCGGCCTGCTGCAGCTGATGATGCCGCTCATGCTGCTCTCGCTGGTCTCGGCGCTGGAGAACCTGCCGCCCGACGTGCTGGCCGCCGCGCGCACGCTGGGCGCCACGCGCTGGCAGGCCTTCGTGCGCGTGGTGCTGCCGCTCACGCAGGAAGGGCTGGTGATCGGCGGCACGCTGGTCTTCACCGGCTGCGTCACCGCCTACATCACGCCCGCGCTGCTGGGCGGCCCGAAGGTGCTGATGCTGGAGACGCTGCTGTACCAGAAGGTGAACGTGGCCGGCGACACGGTGGCGGCGAGCGTGATCGCCGTGCTGCTGCTGGCGACGACGCTGGTGGTGAACCAGCTGCTGAAGAGGGTAGGGCGGTGAACGACAGGATCTCGCGCCCCGCGCTCGCCATGCTGGTGCTGGCGCTGCTGTTCCTCGTCGGCCCCTTCGTCGTCATCTTCGTCGCCGGCTTCTCGGCCGACGAGACGCTGGCCTTTCCGCCGCAAAGCTACGGCCTGCGCTGGCTGGCCTACCTGTTCACGGTCGAATCGTTCCAGCGCAGCTTCGTCACCAGCCTCGTGGTGGGCGCCGGCAGCACCGTGCTCGCACTCGCGCTGGGCGTGCCGGTGGCCTATGCGATGTCGCGCCGCGACTTCCCCGGCAAGGCCTTCGTGCAGGCGCTGGTGACGCTGCCGCTGGTGGTGCCGGGCATCATCGTCGGCCTCGCGCTGCTGCAGCTGATGGTGCTGGCCTACGCGCTGCCGGTCACGGCCAGCCTGCTCGTCGGCCACACCACGCTGCTGGTGCCCTACGCGGTGCGCGTGGTGGGCTCCAGCCTCGCCAACCTGAGGAGCGACATCGACGACGCGGCCGTCACGCTGGGCGCCACGCGGTTGCAGGCCTTCTTCCTGGTCGTGCTGCCCAACATCCGCGGCGGCGTGGCGGCGGCGGCGGTGCTGGCCTTCGTGACCAGCTTCAACCAGGTGCCGGTGTCGCTGTTCCTCACCGGCCCCGGCGTGAGCACGCTGCCGATCGAGATGATGGCCTACATGGAGACGAGCTACGACCCTTCGATCGCCGCGCTGTCGACGCTGCTGGTGCTGTTCACGGTTCTCCTCGTCGCCGCCACCGAGAAGGCGCTCGGCATCTCGAAGTACGTATGAGCCACCTGCGCATCGAATCGCTCAGCGCCGGCTACGGCAAGGCCGCGGCGGTGCAGGGCATCGACCTGGCCGTGGCGCGCGGCGAACTGGTCTCGCTGCTCGGGCCTTCGGGCTGCGGCAAGACGACCACCATGCGCGCGGTGGCCGGGCTGCTGGTGCCCAGCGCCGGCCGTGTGCTGCTCGAAGGTGAGGACATCACCAGGCTGGCGCCGAACCGGCGCGAGATCGGGCTCGTGTTCCAGTCCTACGCGCTCTTCCCGCATCTCTCGGCCTTCGACAACGTGGCCTTCGGGCTGCGGCTGCGCCGGGTGCCGCCCGCCGAGCTGAAGGCGCGCACCGGAGAGGCGCTGCAGGCGGTGGGGCTTTCCGGCTTCGCCGACCGCCTGCCGTCGCGCCTGTCGGGCGGCCAGCAGCAGCGCGTGGCGCTGGCGCGCGCCATCGTGCTCAGGCCGCGCCTGCTGCTGCTGGACGAGCCGCTGTCGAACCTGGACGCCGCCCTGCGCCAGCAGATGCGCGCCGAACTGCGCCGCCTGCAGCGCGAGCTGGGCCTCACGATGCTCTACGTCACGCACGACCAGGAAGAGGCGCTCGCGCTGTCGGACCGCATCGTCGTCATGCGCGAAGGCCGCATCGAGCAGGCCGGCGCGCCGGCCGAGGTCTTCCACCGGCCGGCCAACGCGTTCGTCGCCGCCTTCATGGGTTACGAGAACCAGCTCGAACTGGGCGGCCGCCGCCTGGCCTGGCGCGCCGAGCAGGTGGGCGTGCGCGCCGCCGGCGCCGCCCCCTTGCCCGGCACCGTGCTCGCCCGCAGCTACCTGGGCGAGCGCGTGCAGTTCCTGGTGCAGACCGAACTGGGCCCGGTGAAGGGCATGGCGCCCGAAGCCGAAGCGCCCTGGCGCGAAGGCGAGGCCGTGAGCGTCGACCTCGACCCCGCGCGCGCGGCGCCGATCTGAGAGGATCCCGGCATGGACCGCATCGACCTCTGGCTGGACACCGACCCCGGCTTCGACGACTGGATGGCCTGGCTGCTGCTGGAAAGCGCGCCGCGCTTCCGCCTGCGCGGCGTGAGCGTGGTCGCCGGCAACGCGCCCCTGTCACGCACGCTGGCCAACGCGCTGGCGATCAAGGCGCTGCACGGGTTCCCGACGCCGGTGTGGGCCGGCTGCGCGCAGCCGCTGGCGCAGGCGCCGGTGACGGCGCAGGACGTGCTGGGCGCGCATGGCATGGCCACCACCGGCGCCGCGCTGGCATCGGTCGACGCGGTGCCCGAGCCCGGCCACGCGGTTCACGCGCTCATCGAGACCGTGCGCGCGAACCCGGGCCGCATCACGCTGCTGGCGATCGGCCCGCTCACCAACGTGGCCACCGCCTTCGCGCTCGCGCCCGAGCTGCCTTCGCTGCTGAAGGACCTGGTCATCATGGGCGGCTCCACGATGGGCGGCAACGCCACCGCGGCGGCCGAATTCAACATCCACGCCGACCCCGAAGCCGCGGCGCGTGTCTTCGACTGCGGCCGCCCGGTGGCGATGTTCGGCCTCAACGTCTGCCGCCAGCTGCCGGTGGGCGACGCGCATGTCGAGCGCCTGCGCCGCCTGCCCGGTGCGCCGGCCTCGGTGTTCGCCGGCTACCTGGACGGCTACGTCGATGTGGCGCGCCGGCGCGGCCGCGCGCAGCAGTCGCTCTACGACCCGACGCCGGTGGTCTGGCTGGCGCGGCCGGAGCTGTTCGACCTTCAGCCGGCGCGGGTGGACATCGAACTGGCCGGCCGCTTCACGCGCGGCATGACGGTGTGCGACCTGCGCGCCCCCGCGCTCGCGCGCGCCAACGCGCGCGTCGCGCTGCAGGCGCAGGGCGAACCCGCGCTCGAGTGGGCGATGCAGGTGCTCGAAGGAGCCCTGGCATGAGCGGCCGCGCCGCCTTGACGCCCGCCGCGGCGCGCGGGCACACTGCGCCCATGTCCCGCACGACCTTCCACTTCGAGATGCACTGCCCGGCCACCCCGGTGCAGGTCGTCTTCATCCTGCCGGAGTGCCGTCGCTAGGGCCTGCAAGCACCCGTTTCCCCGCACGCAAGGCCCGCCACCCGCGGGCCTTGTGTCTTTTCGACCTGCCTCGCCACCCGAGAAGGAGACCGCCGATGGACCCCGCCCCCGTGACCGTTCGCCGCGCCACGCCGAAGGACGCCGCCGCCTTCGTGCAGACCATGGGCGACCCCGAGGTGCTGCCCAACCTGCTGCAGGTGCCCCACACCAGCGAGGAGATCTGGCAGCAGCGCCTGGCCGACAACGTGACGCCGGGCAAGGCCGACATCGTGCTCGTCGCCGAGCGCGAAGGCCGTGTCGTCGGCAACGCCGGCCTGCACCCGTTCTCCAATGTGCGGCGCCGCCACGCCGCCGGGCTGGGCATCGCGGTGGCGCGCGAAGCGCAGGGGCAGGGCGTCGGCCACGCGCTGATGCAGGCGCTGTGCGACTTCGCCGACAACTGGGCGCAGCTGCTGCGCATCGAGCTGACCGTCTTCGCCGACAACGAGCGCGCGATCCGCCTGTACCGGCGCTTCGGCTTCGAGCACGAGGGCACGCACCGCGGCTATGCTCTGCGCGCCGGCCGTTTCGTCGACGTGCACTGCATGGCCCGGCTGCACCCCCACCCGCCCTCGATCCGATGATGCTGCTGCTGGCGCGCCTGTTCTCGTGCTTCCTCGTCCTCGCGGCCGGCACCGCCGGCGCGCAGCAGAAGGTCGAGCTGCCCAGCCTGGACGCCGGCGTCAGGCTGCCGGCGCTGTGGTTCGCGGCCGGCGGGGCCGGGCCGCGGCCGGCGGTGGTGCTGCTGCACGGCTGCGGCGGCGCGTTCGACCGCCGCGGCCGACTCACCGAACGCTTCCGCGACACCGTCGAGCGCCTGAACGCGATGGGCGTCGCCGCGCTGGTGCCCGATTCGCTGGCGCCGCGCGGCGAAACGCAGATCTGCACCCAGCGCCTGGGCACGCGCGCCGTCACGCAGACGCAGCGCCGGCGCGACGCGCTCGGCGCGCTGAAGTGGCTGGCCGCGCGGCCCGAGGTCGACCCGCGCCGGCTCGGCCTGCTGGGCTGGTCGAACGGCGGCAGCACGGTGCTGGCGGCGACCAACCGGCGCCAGGCCGAGGTGGCGGCCGCCGGCATCGCGCCTGCGTTTGCCGCCGCCTTCTACCCCGGCTGCCAGGCCGACCTGGCGCGCGGCTACGAGCCCACCGCGCCGCTGCTGCTGCTGGTGGGCGCGGCCGACGACTGGACCCCGGCCGAGCCCTGCCGCCAGCTGGCGCGCGCGGCCGGCGTGCAGATCGAGACCTATGCCGGCGCCTACCACGGCTTCGACGGCAGCGGCCCAGTGCGGCTGCGCACCGACGTGCCCAACGGCGTGCACCCCGGGCAGGGCGTGCACGTCGGCGGCGACCCGGCGGCGCGCACCGCGGCGCTGGAGCGCCTGGACGATTTCGTGCGCGAACGCTTCGCGCTGCCGGCGGTGCGCTGATGAAGCCGCTGCGCCGCAACACCGAAGCCGAGCTGGACGCATTCGAGCGCGTGTGCCTGCAGCTCAACGGATTCGACGGCCGCGTCGGCGCCGAATGGGCCGACGGCTGGCTGACAGCACTGGCGCTGATGCTGCGCCCGCCGCCCTTCGACGACTGGGTCGGGCGGCTGGCCGGCGACGCCTTCGAACGCGCCTTCGCCGACCCCGAGGACCGTGAGCGCGCGCGCGCCGCGCTCGAAGGCCGGCTTGCGGTGCTGCTGAACATGCTGGACGCCGAGTCGCTGGACGAGGCGCCCGACAGCCCGCGCCTGGTGCCGCTGCTCAACGAGTGGACCGACGAAGACCGCACGCGCGTCCGCGAAGAAGAAGGTCTGAGCGACGAGGAGGAGGCGGCGCTGGTGACCGGCGCCGAATGGGCCGAAGGCTTCTTCGCCGGCATGGCCGACCTGGGCGAGGACGCCTGGCCGCAGCCTGCCGACGACGCGCAGGCCGAGACGATGACGCTGATCCTGGGCGCCGTGCATGCCTTGCGCCTGCCCGACGGCAGCGAAGCGATGCGTCAGCACCTCGGCCTGGCCCCTGGCGACGCCTGCCCGGACCGCGACGCGCTGCTCGACGACGCGCTCTTCGCGGTGCAGGACATGAAGCTCTGGATGGTCGACAACGCGCCGCGTCCGGTGACCCGCCACGTCGACAAGCCACCCGGCCGCAACGACCCCTGCCCCTGCGGCAGCGGCAAGAAGTACAAGAAGTGCCACGGCGCTTCCTGAGAGCCCCCAGGTCCGGGCTGCGCCCGGCCCGCCCCCCGCGGGGGATCAAGGTGACCGGCAAAGCCGGATCACCTTGAGATCGGCGCGGCCTGCTTGCTTCAGTCGATCCGCATCCACTGCGCCCGCACGCCGTTGTCGGGCATCACCACCGGCGCCACGTTGCGGCGGCCGACCCAGGTGATCATCTGGCGGTGCAGCGGCAGCAGGTAGAACTGCTGCATCACGCGGCGCTGGGCATCGCCGATCAGGCGCGCCCGGCGTTCGGCGTTCATGTCGGTGCCGGCGGCGTCGAGCAGGCGGTCGAGTTCGGCGTCGCCCGAGCCGCCGTAGTTGTACTCGCCCTTCTTGCTCGCCGCGTCGGGCCGGTGCGCGATCGGGTCCAGCGTGCCCTGCGCGTCGGTCGTGCCGCCGCCCCAGCCCAGCAGGTAGAAGCTGGTGTCGTGGCGCTCGATCTTCTGGAAGTAGATGCTCTTCGGCCGCGCGTCCACCTTCACCTTCACGCCCACCTTGCCCAGCATGGCGGCGGCGGCCAGGCAGATGGCTTGATCGTTGACGTAGCGGTCGTTCGGGCAGTCCAGCGTGAGCTCGAAGCCTTCCGGGTAGCCGGCGGCGGCCAGCAGCGCCTTCGCCTTCGCGGGGTCGGCGGCGGGGCGCCTTTCCAGTTCGGGCGCCAGGCAGCCGATGGCCGCCGGCGCCAGGCAGGCGGTGGGCACCGACTGGCCGCGCATCGTGTTCGCCTTGATGGCCTCGGCGTCGATCGCGAGCATGAAGGCTTCGCGCACGCGCACGTCCTTGAAGGGGTTGCGGCCCTTCACGCTGGCGTAGAGCAGCTCGTCGCGCTGCTGGTCCATCGCGAAGAAGAGGATGCGGTTCTCTGGCCCGGTGGAGAGCTTGACCGCAGGGTCGCGCGAAAGGCGGGTCGTGTCCTGCGGCGGCGTGTCGTGCGTGAAGTCGATGTCGCCGGCCAGCAGCGCGGCGGTGCGCGTGCCGTCGTTGGCGATCGGCGTGTAGACGATGCGGTCGATGTTGCCTTCGTTGCGGTCCCACCACTTCGGGTTGCGCACCAGCACCGCCTTCACGCCGGGCTCGTAGCTCTCCAGCATGTACGGGCCCGTGCCGAGCGCGTGGCGGGTGGAGAAGGCTTCCTCCTTCTGCGTGAAGTTGGGCACCTTGTCGGCGCCGTTGGCCTTGCACCAGGCGGCACTCATCATGCGCACGTTGAGCTGGTGCTCGATGAGCAGCGGGTTGGGCTTCTCGAGCCTGAGCTCGAAGGTGCGATCGTCGACGAGCACCGGCTTGCCCAGCTGGCGCGCGAAGTAGGCCTGCTGCGAGGAGGCCTGTTGCGCGCGCTCGATCGAGAACACCGCGTCGGCGGCCGTGAAGGGGCTGCCGTCGGAGAACACCACGCCGCGGCGCACGGTGAAGCGCCAGGTGGTGTCGTTGACCACCTGCCAGCTCTCGGCCAGGCCGGGCACGCGGCGCTGCTCGCGGTCCACGCGCACCAGGTGCTCGTAGACGTGGCCGACCAGGGTGTCGGTGAAGCCTTCGTTGAACGAATGGGGGTCCAGCGTGGGCGCGTCGCCGCGGCCGGCCCAGCGCAGTGTGGCGGCCTGGGCCGCGGTGCCGGCCGCCAGCAGCATCGCGAGCAGGGTTTTCAGGCAGGTGGAAATCATCGGCACGCCCTTCCCGGACCATGAGCCGCTGATATTCTGGCGCGAAGCTTGCTCGCCCTTCGACCGAGGCTGACCATGATCCACGGCTACAACCCCCCGCAACGTTTCCTGCCCTATCTGAGCTGGACCGAGATCGGCGCGCTGCCCGACCGCGAGAACACCGTCGTCGTGCTGCCCACCGGCAGCACCGAGCAGCACGGCCCGCACCTGCCGTGCGCGGTGGACACCGTCATCTGCGCCGGTGTCGTGGGCCATGCGCTGGCGCGCCTGCCGGCCGAGGTGCCGGCCTACGCGCTGCCGCCCATCACCTACGGCAAGAGCGAGGAGCACCTGCACTTCCCCGGCACCATGACGCTGGACGGCGAGACGCTTCTGGCCACCATGGTGCAGGTGGGCGAGTCGGTCTACCGCTCGGGCTTCCGCAAGCTGCTCATCGTCAACGGCCACGGCGGCCAGCCGCAGGTGATGGAGATCGCCGCGCGCGAACTGCGCCTGCGCCACGGCGACTACATCGTGGTGCCGCAGCACACCTGGCGGCTGCCGCACGTGGCCGGGCGCTACATGAGCGAGAAGGAGAAGAAGCTCGCCATGCACGCCGGCCATGCCGAGACCGCCATCATGCTGGCGCTGGCGCCCGAGACGGTGCACATGGAGCGCGCCGTCACCAACTATCCGCCGGAATTCCCGAGCAAGCTGCTGTCGGCCGACGGCCGCCCGGCCTGCGCCTGGACGGCACGCGACTTCGGCCCCAGCGGCGTCATCGGCGACCCGCTGCCGGCCACGCGCGAGCAGGGGCTCGCGATCCTGGATTCGCTCGCCGCCAGCTGGGCCCAGGCCATCACCGAACTGCACCAGCTGCGCTGGCCTTCGCGCGCCGAGGCCACCTGGGGCAAGGGCCACCAGACGGGCCACGTCGAACAAGGTCTCGATTGACACCCACCGGAGGAACCGCACCCATGTCCAAGCGTCTTGCCCTCTTCGCCGCCGCCGCCACCCTGTGCGGCACCGCCGGCGCCCAGGAAGCCTTCACCTACGTGACCAACTGGTACGCCCAGGCCGAGCACGGCGGCTACTACCAGGCAGTGGCGCAGGGCATCTACAAGAAGTACGGCCTGGACGTGACCATCCGCATGGGCGGGCCGCAGGTGAACACCTACCAGATCATGGCCGCCGGCCAGGCCGACTGCGTGATGGGCAGCTCCGACCTGCAGGTGATCCAGCAGCGCGAGAGCGGCCTGCCGGTGGTCACGGTGGCGGCCAGCTTCCAGAAGGACCCGCAGGTGCTCATCGCCCACGACGACGTGAAGGGCTTCGAGGACATGAAGGGCAAGACCATCCTCATCAGCTCGCTCGCGCACCGCGGCTTCTGGCCCTGGCTGAAGGCCAAGTACGGATTCACCGACGCGCAGACGCGGCCCTACACCTTCAACATCCAGCCCTTCATGGCCGACAACAACGTCGTCCAGCAGGGCTACCTGACGAGCGAGCCCTTCGCGATCCAGAAGGCCGGCGGCAAGGCGCGCGCCTACATGTTCAGCGACTTCGGCTTCCCGGCCTACGCGAACACGGTCTCGTGCATGGAGAAGACGGTGAAGGAGCGCTCCAAGGCGCTGGCCGCCTTCGTGCGCGGCACCGCCGAAGGCTGGAAGAGCTACTTCGCCGACCCCGCGCCGGCGAACGCGCTCATCAAGAAGGACAACCCCAACATGACCGACGAGCAGCTGGCCTACAGCCTGGCCAAGCTGAAGGAGATGGGCATCGTGATGGGCGGCGACGCGGCGAAGATGGGCATCGGCGTCATCACCGACGCGCGCGCCAAGGCGAGCTACGACTTCCTGGTGAGCGCGAAGCTGATCGACCCCGCGAAGGTGGAACTCGCCAAGACCTATTCGACCGAGTTCGTGCGCGACCTCAAGGTCCTGCCGTGAGCGCTGCTTCATCGCTGCCGGCGCAGCTGCCGGGCCTGGACTGGGTGACCGACGAGACGGCGCTGGCGCGCCTGTCGCAGGACTTCTCCTGGTTCAGTCCGGTGCTCAAGCGCCAGCTGGAGGGCAAGCGCGCCGACGTGGCGGTGAAGCCGAAGACCGAGGACGAGATCAAGGCCGTGGTCGCCGCCTGCGCGCGCGAGCGCGTGCCCCTCACGGTGCGCGGCGCGGCCACCGGCAACTACGGGCAGATCGTGCCGCTGCACGGCGGGCTGCTGCTGGACATGTCGGCCTTCAACGCCTTCGGCTGGGCCCGGGGCGGGGTGGGGCGGGCGCAGGCCGGCATCCGGCTGGGCGAATTCGACCGCCAGGCGCAACAGCAGGGCTGGGAGCTGCGCTGGCAGCCTTCCACCTTCCGCGCCGCCACGCTGGGCGGGTTGTTCGGCGGCGGCTTCGGCGGCGCCGGGTCCATCACCTACGGGCCGATCGCCGCCGCCGGCAACGTGCTGGGCGTGCGCGCGATGACGGTCGAGCCCGAGCCGCAGATCGTCGAGCTGCGCGGCCCGGAAGCGCTGCTGCTGCACCACCGCTGGGGCACCAACGGCATCGTGCTGGAGCTGGAGATCGCGCTCGCGCCGGCGCTGCCCTGGGTGGAGATGATCGCCAGCTTCGAAGACTTCGAGGCCGGGCTGGACTTCTGCATCCGCCTGAACGGCCAGTCGCCGGGCATCGTGAAGAAGGAGCTGGCCTTCATCGCGGCGCCGATCCCGGCCTACTTCACCGCCTTGTCGGAGTTCCTGCCGGCCGGCCGGCACGCGGTGATCGTCATCGTGGCCGAGTCGTCGGAGGCGGCCACGCGCGGCATCGTCGAGGCGCATGGCGGCCAGGTCACCTACCGCAAGACCGCGGCCGAGGCGAAGGCCGCCAACCGCACGCTGGTGGAGTACTGCTGGAACCACACCACGCTGCAGGCGCTGAAGGTGGACAAGAACCTCACCTACCTGCAGAGCCGCTTCGACCCCGCGCGCCAGCGCGAGCAGGTGATCGCGCTCGAGAAGGCGCTGGCGCCCGAGGTGATGATGCACGTGGAGTTCATCCGCCTCACCGACGGCCAGCACACCTGCAGCGGTCTGCAGATCGTGCGCTGGAGCACCGAGGAACGGCTGCAGCAGATCATGCAGATCTACCGCGACCACGGCGCGACCATCAACAACCCGCACGTGCACGTGCTCGAAGACGGCGGCAAGCTGCGCGACATGGACCGGGTGGCGGTGAGCGCCGCCCAGCGCGTGGCGGCCGAGGCAGCGCTGGCCATGAAGGACCGCTTCGACCCGCTGGGGCTGCTGAACCCGGGCAAGCTGCGCTCCCAGGTGCGCTGAACGGGCGCGCCGGTCGGCGCAACGCAATCCGGGACCGAGTTCGGACTCCCTAAGGTGAGTCCCCTAGAACTCCCTAGATTCCCCCAACGGTGCGATTCGCACTTGCCCGCCCTTGCCTATTCTCCGGTCATCCCGGTAGACGCCGGGTCCGCGAGAGGCAAGACATGTTCGGCAAGACCTGGATCCGCATCGCGACCGCCGCCCTGGCAGCGCTGCCGCTGCTCGCCGCGGCCGCCGGCCCGGCGTTCGGCATCGTCACCATCGCCGACGGCGAACTCACCCTGCTGCGCGACACCGAGCGCTTCGCCGGCGCCGAAGGCCTGCGGGTGCGCGCCGACGACATCGTCGTCACCGGCGAGAAGACGCGGCTGGTTCGCATCGAGCTGGCCGACGGCAAGGTCCTCGACCTGGGTCCCGGCACGCAGGTGATGCTGCAGCCGCGGGCGCTGGCGCGCGACCCCGAGCGCAGTGCCACCGCGTACCTGGCCGCAGGCTGGCTGAAGCTGGCCGCGCCCGCGAACCAGACCGCACCGGCCGTGCTGGCCGGCCCGCGGCTGGACGCGGTGGGGGTGGGCGGCACGGTGATCGCGCATGCCGCACCCGACCTGGCCTGGCTCTTCGTCGAGAGCGGCGTCGCCGAAGCGGTGCTGCACGCCGACGGCCACCGCGCCGCGCCGCAGGCGATGCGCGACGCCGACTCGCTGCTGCAGCGCGGTGGCGCCGCGCCCGAGTCCGGCCGCCTGCCGCCGGCCGAGATGCTGGCCCAGATGCCGCGCCCCTTCACCGACACGCTGCCCCGGCGCGCCGCGCGCCTGGCCGACCAGGCCTTCGACGCCGCCAAGGGCAGCCCGGCCAGCTACGCCGACGTCGCGCCCTGGCTGAACGGCGAGCCGGCGCTGCGCGGCGCCTTCGTCCACCGCTTCACTCCGCGGTCGCGCGAAGGCGCCTTCCGCGCTTCGCTGGTGGCCGAACTGCGCCTGCACCCCGAATGGCGGCCGGTGCTGTTCCCGCCCCCGCCGCCGCCGCCCAAACCGCGCCCGGCGCCGGTGCTGCCGCCCGCCCCCGAAACCGCCACCGAACCCCAAACCGTCGTGAAGGCCCCGGAATGAAGCTGCTCCTCAAGTTCAACCTGGTGTTCCTGGCCGTCTTCGCCGCCGGCCTGCTGACCACGAGCCTGATCACGCGCCAGCTGCTGGAGCGCAACGCCGAAGCCGAGGTGCTGCAGCACGCGCGCTTCATGCTGGAGAAGGCGCTCGCGGTGCGCTCGTACACCAGCACCCAGGTGGCGCCGCTCTTGGAAACGCAGATGAAGTACGCCTTCCTGCCGCAGTCGGTGCCGGCCTTCTCGGCCACCGAGGTGCTGGCCAAGCTGCAGAAGGATCACCCCGAGTACAGCTACAAGGAAGCCACCCTCAACCCGACCAATCCGCGCGACCGCGCGGTGGACTGGGAAGCCGACATCATCGCCGTCTTCCGCAAGTCGGCCGACAACAAGGAAGCGATCGGCCAGCGCGAGACGCCGACCGGTCGCTCGCTGTACATCGCGCGGCCGATCCGCATCGCCGACGGCGCCTGCCTGCGCTGCCACAGCACGGTGGACGCGGCGCCGCGGCCCCTGGTCGAGAAGTACGGCCCGGCCAACGGCTTCGGCTGGCAGGTCGGCGAGGTGGTGGGTGCCCAGGTCGTCACGGTGCCGATGGCGGTGCCGCTGGCGCGCGCCCACGAGGCCTGGGTCGTCTTCATGATCGCGCTCACCTCGGTGTTCGCGGCCATCGGCGTGGTGCTCAACGCGATGCTGTGGTGGCTGGTGATCCGGCCGGTGACCAAGCTCTCGCGCATCGCCGACGCGGTGAGCCTGGGCGACGACAAGGCGCCGGCGTTCTCCTCCGAAGGGCGCGACGAGATCGGCGCCCTGGCGCGCAGCTTCACCCGCATGCGCCGCAGCCTGGCGCAGGCGATGGACATGCTCGAAGGCGCGCCCGCCTGAGACCCCGGCCTGGAGAGGACGACATCGACATGAGCGCCCGCCCGATGCCCTTTGCCGCGCTGCCCGAGCGCATCGGCAAGTACCTGGTGCAGCAGGTCATCGGCGCCGGCGCGATGGGCGTCGTCTACCGGGCGCTGGACCCGCACATCCACCGCACGGTGGCGGTGAAGACCATCCACCGCTCGCTGCTCGAAGGCCACCACGGCCAGGCCGCGGTGCAGCGCTTCCGGCTGGAGGCGCAGGCCGCCGGAAGGCTCAACCACCCGAACATCGTCTCGATCTACGAATACGGCGAGGCAAGCGAGTCCGAGCTGGACCTGTACATCGCGATGGAGTGCGTCGAAGGCCGTTCGCTGCACGCCATCACCGGCCAGGGCACGCGGCTCGCGCTGCCCGACGTGATGGCCGTGATGGTGCAGCTGCTGGACGCGCTGAACTGCGCCCACGAGCAGCGCGTCTGGCACTGCGACGTGAAGCCCAGCAACCTGCTCGTCACGCGCGACGGCCGCGTCAAGGTCACCGACTTCGGCATCGCCCGCATCGACAGCACCGACCTCACCCAGCGCGGCGCCGTGCTCGGCTCGCCCGGCTACATGGCGCCCGAGCGCTACCGCGGCGAGGCGCCCGACCAGCGGGTCGACCTGTTCGCCTGCGGCGTGCTGCTGTACGAGCTGATGACCGGCGTGGCGCCCTTCGGCGGCACGCCCCAGCAGGCGATGGCGCAGGTGCTGCACCACGAGCCGGCGCCGCCTTCGGCGCTGCCGGCCAGCGTGGCGCTGCCGGCCTTCGACAAGGTGATCGCGCGCGCGCTCGCCAAGCGGCCGGCGGACCGCTTCACCACCGCGGTGGAACTGCGCGAGGCGCTGCTCGACGCCGCCCCGGCGGGCGCGGTGCGGCATGCTCTGTCTTCGTCGGCGCTGGTGCAGATGCGCCGTTCGCCGACCGGGTCGCAGCCGGTGGCCGAGCCTCCCTCGGACGCCACCACGCTGACGGCGCAGATGCCGCGCTCGGCCGTGCTGGCGCCGGTGTCGCCCCCCGCTTCCCAGCCGATTTCGCAGCCGGCTTCCGGCGCCCAGCCCTGGGACCCGCGGCAGCTGGCACAGGTGGAAGCGCTGCTCAAGCCGCTGCTCGGGCCGATGAGCCGCATCGTCGTGCGCGACGCCTCTCGCAAGTGCTCGGGCTTCGCCGCGCTGGTGGGCAAGATCGCGCAGGACTCGCTGCAGCGCGAGGAGCGCGCGGCCTTCCTGGCGCAGGCGGCACGCATCGCGAGCCTGGAAGAAGCGGCGCCGCCGCGGCCGGCGCCGGGCGCGCCACCGCCGCCGGCCGAAGTGCCGGTGCTGGGCGCGACGCCGTTGCGCCCCGAGGTGGTGGACCAGGCCGCGCGCGTGCTGGCGCAGCACATCGGCCCGATCGCCACGCTGCACGCCAGGCGCGCGGCCGCCGCCGCGGTGTCGTGCGAGCAGTTCTTCTGCTCGCTGGCCGAGCGCGCGGGCGAAGGTGTCGACCGCAAGCGGCTGCTGGACCAGCTCTGGAAGCTCGCCTGATCTGAGCTAGAGTCGCGCCCCATGGCGCCAGCGCAGGACCTGCAAGGCAGGCACATCGTCCTCGGGCTCTCGGGCGGCATCGCCTGCTACAAGTCCGCCGAACTGGCGCGCGAACTGGCCCGCGCCGGCGCCACCGTGCAGGCGGTGATGACCGACGCGGCGCTGCAGTTCATCACCGCCGTCACGATGCAGGCGCTGACGAACCGGCCCGTCTACACCAGCCAGTGGGACCTGCGGCCGAGCAACGCGATGGCGCACATCGAGCTCTCGCGCGAGGCCGACGCCATCCTGGTTGCGCCGGCGAGCGCCGACTTCATCGCCCAGCTGGCCCAGGGTCGCGCCGCCGAGCTGCTGCCGCTGCTGTGCCTGGCGCGGCCGGTCGAGCGCTGCCCTCTGCTGCTGGCGCCGGCCATGAACCGCGAGATGTGGGCCCACCCGGCCACGCAGCGCAACGTGGCGCAGGTGCGCGCCGACGGCGCCACCGTGCTCGGCCCGGGCAGCGGCGACCAGGCCTGCGGCGAGGTCGGCGACGGCCGCATGCTGGAGCCGGCCGAGATCCGCGACGAGCTGATCGCCTCCTTCCAGCCCAAGTTGCTGGCGGGCAGGAGCGTGCTCATCACCGCCGGGCCCACCTTCGAGGCCATCGACCCGGTGCGCGGCATCACCAACCTGTCGTCCGGCAAGATGGGCTTCGCGCTCGCGCGTGCCTGCGCCGAGGCGGGCGCGGCCGTCACGCTGGTGGCCGGGCCGGTGCACCTGCCCACGCCGCGCGGCGTGCGCCGGGTGGACGTGACGAGCGCGCGCCAGATGCACGACGCGGTGCTGCCGGCGGCGCGCGAGCACCAGGTCTTCATCGCCACCGCCGCGGTGGCCGACTGGCGCCCGGCCCACGTGGGCGAGCAGAAGATCAAGAAGGCGCCTGGCAAGACCGTGCCCAGCTTCGAGCTGACCGAGAACCCCGACATCCTGGCCGCGGTGGCGCGCCTGCCGGCGGCCCACAGGCCCTGGTGCGTGGGCTTCGCCGCCGAGAGCACCGACCTCGCGCGCCACGCGCGTGAGAAGCTCGAACGCAAGGGCGTGCCGCTGATCGTCGGCAACCTGGGCCCGGCCACCTTCGGCCGCGACGACAACCAGCTGCTGCTGGTCGACGCGCGCGGCGAACGCGAGCTGCCCGCCGCCGACAAGCTGACGCTGGCGCGCGCCCTCGTCGCCGAGATCGCGACCCGCATGACCGCATGACGACCATCGACGTGAAGGTGCTGGACGCGCGCATGGCCGACCAGCTGCCGGCCTACGCCACGCCCGGCAGCTCCGGCCTGGATCTGCGCGCCTGTCTGGACGCGCCGCTCACCCTGCAGCCGGGGCAGGCGGCGCTGGTGCCCACCGGCATCGCCATCCACATCGGCGACCCCGGCCTGGCGGCGATGCTGCTGCCGCGTTCCGGCCTCGGAGCCAAGCACGGCATCGTGCTGGGCAACCTGGTGGGCCTGATCGACAGCGACTACCAGGGCCCGCTGATGGTGAGCTGCTGGAACCGCGGACAGGCGGCCTACACGGTGCAGCCGATGGAGCGCGTCGCGCAGATGGTCATCGTGCCGGTGGTGCAGGCGGCGTTCCGCCGCGTCGATGAGTTCGACGCCAGCACGCGCGGCAGCGGCGGTTTCGGCTCCACCGGCAGCACCTGAATCCCGCCGTAGGACCTTCACGGAGCCGCAACACGCCGGCACGGATGGTTTGTTAAGCTGATGGTTCGTTCCACGAAGCATTGGTCCGGATGGGAAGTCCTGCCCTGTCACGCACCTGTGCCGACGACGTGCTCGACGTGCTGCCCGACGCGATGGACGCCATCCGCCTGGGCATGCGCTCGCAGCTGTCGAACCGGCTCTCGGTGCCGCAGTTCCGCTGCCTGAACTTCATCGACCACACGAGCGGCTGCTCGGTCGGCGAGGTCGCCGCCTTCCTGGGCGTGACCATGCCCACCGCCTCGGCCATGGTCGACCGGCTGGCGCGCGCCGGCCACGTGAAGGTGGCCAGCCATGCCAGCGACCGCCGCCGTGCGGTGCTTTCCATCAGCGAAAACGGCAAGTCGCTGCTCGAGCAGGTGCGCGAAGATGCCAGACACGAGCTGGCGTCGAAGCTGGCCATGCGACCCGCCGACGACCTGCGCGCCATCAGCGCAGGCCTCGCGGCCTTGAAGAGGGCTTTGACTTGATCACCGCGTTGCGACACCCGGCTGCCTGGGCGGCCCTCTTCTCGTGGGCGCTGGCCGCCTGCAGCGGCGGCGGCTCGGCCGAGGCGCCGCTGGCCGCGGCTTCGGCGTCGGCCGCGTCGTCGGCGCAGGCGGCCGCCGGCCCGGCGAGCGCGGCTTCGGCGCCGCCCGTCAGCGTCTCGGTGGTGGTGGCGCAGCAGCGCGACTTCCCGGTCACCGTGCGCGCCACCGGCACGGTGGCACCGCTGGCCAGCATCGACGTCAAGGCGCAGGTTTCCAGCATCGTGACCAAGGTGCACGTGAAGGAAGGACAGTTCGTGCGCGCCGGCGAGCCGCTCTTCACGCTGGACGCGCGCACCGACGAGGCCAACCTGGGCAAGGCGCAGGCGCAGCTGGCGCGCGACCAGGCCACGCTGGCCGACGCGAAGCGCCAGCTGGAACGCAGCCGCGACCTGCTGGCGCGCAACTTCGTCTCGCAGGGCGCGGTGGACACCGCGCAGGCCAACGTGGAAGCGCAGCAGGCCGCGGTGCAGGCCGACCTGGCCGCGATCGAGGCGGTGAAGGTGAGCCTCTCGTACGCCCGCATCACGGCGCCCAGCGCGGGGCGGGTGGGGGCGATCAGCGTGTTCCCGGGCACCTCGGTCTCGCCCACCGGGCCGGCGCTGGTCACGATCACCCAGCTCGACCCGATCTCGGTCGCCTTCAACCTGCCGCAGCGCCACGTGAACGACGCGCTGCGCCTGCTGGCCGCCGGCGGCGGCGCCAACGTGACCGCGGTGCTGCCCGAAGGCAAGGGCCAGCGCCAGGGGCGGCTGCAGTTCGTCGACAGCCAGATCGACGCCGCCAGCGGCACCGTCAAGGTGAAGGCCGGCTTCGAGAACCGCGACCACGCGCTGTGGCCCGGCGCCTATGCCGACGTCGTGCTCACGGTGCAGACGCTCTCGCAGGCGATCGTGATCCCGCAGGCCGCGCTCGTCACCGGCCAACGGGGCAACGTGGTGTTCGTGATCGGCCCCGACAACCGCGCCAGCCTGCGCCCGGTGTCGGTGCTGCAGTCGGCGGGCGCCGATGCCGTGGTCGACGGCCTGAAGGCCGGCGAACGCGTGGCGGTCGACGGCCGCCAGAACCTGCGCCCCGGCGCGGCCGTGCTGGTGCGCGACGGCAGCGGCGCCGGCCGGCCCG
>CAYVXO010000045.1:0-31313 GCA_964454485.1 uncultured Rubrivivax sp. | reverse complement strand
CGATCACCGGCAGGTCGAAGGCGGCGAAGTCGACCGCCGCGAGCGGCACGCCGCCCGTGCCTTCGTCGGCCATGTCGATGACCAGCGAGTCCTGCCCGCGCGTCATGCGAATGTAGACCTCGGCCAGCAGGCCGGCGTCGAGCAGCGCGCCGTGCAGCGCGCGGTTGCTGTTGTCCACCTCCAGCCGCTTGCACAGCGCGTCCAGCGAGTTGGCCTTGCCCGGGTACTGCTCGCGCGCCATCTGCAGGCTGTCGGTGACCTGCGCCACGTGCTTCGCGAACGGGCCCTTTCCGACGCGGCCGAGTTCCTCGTCGAGGAAGGCGACGTCGAAGCCGGCGTTGTGGATGATCACCTCGGCGCCTTCGACGAAGGCGATGAACTCCTCGGCGATGGCGGCGAAACGCGGCTTGTCGGCCAGGAACTCGTCGGTGAGGCCGTGCACGCGCACGGCGTCCGGATGGCTGGAGCGTTCGGGGTTCAGGTAGTGGTGCAGCGTGCGCCCGGTGAGGCGGCGGTTCTCCATCTCGATGCAGCCGATCTCGACGATGCGGTCGCCGTTGTCGGCCGCGAGGCCGGTGGTCTCGGTGTCCAGGAAGATCTGCCTCATGCCTTCGCTCCGTCTTGGCGGCCCGTCCACCACCACAGCAACGCGCCGGCCACGATCATCGGCACGCACAGCCACTGCCCCATGCTCAGGCCCAGCGCCAGGAAGCCGAGGAAGCTGTCCGGTTCGCGGAAGAACTCGGCGGCGAAGCGCAGGCAGCCATAGCCCAGCAGGAAGAGCGCGCCGACGCGGCCGCGTGCGCGCGGCTTGCGCCCGAACCACCACAGCAGCACGAAGAGCGTGAGCCCCTCGCCCAGCGCCTGGTACAGCTGCGAGGGGTGGCGCGGGAAGGTGGTGCCGCTCTGCGGGAACACCATCGCCCAGGGCAGCGAGGGGTCGGCGGCACGGCCCCAGAGCTCGCCGTTGATGAAGTTGCCGATGCGCACTGCCGCCAGCCCGGTGGGCGCGCAGGGCGTCACCACGTCGGCCACTTCCAGGAACGGGTGCCTGCGCGTGCGCGCGAACCACAGGAGGCCGGCGACGACGCCGATCAGCCCGCCGTGGAAGGACATGCCGCCCTTCCAGACGGCCACGATCTCCAGCGGGTTGGCCAGGTAGTAGCCGGGCTTGTAGAAGAAGCAGTAGCCCAGGCGGCCGCCGATCACGACCCCGAGCACGCCGAAGAAGAGGATGTCCTCCACGTCGCGCCGGGTCCAGCCGGCGTTGGCGAACTGCGGCAGCTTCACGCGCCGGCCGCCCAGCCAGAGAAAGAGCGCGAAGCCGATCAGGTAGGTGATGCCATACCAGTGGATGCCCACCGGGCCGATCTGGATCGCGATCGGGTTGAATTGAGGATGCACCAGCATCGGCGTCGTACGGGCCCGCCAGGGGCGTTGTCCGGAAAGCGCCGATTGTCGCCTGCCGGGCAGGCGACAATGCCGGCTGCAGAACCCAGCCCCCAAGAGGAGACGCCAGCATGGCTTCCAACCGCCGCAGCAAGAACATCACCGAGGGCGTTGCGCGGGCGCCCAACCGGTCCATGTACTACGCCATGGGCTACCAGGAGACCGACTTCGGCAAGCCGATGATCGGGGTGGCCAACGGGCACAGCACCATCACGCCGTGCAACAGCGGCCTGCAGCGCCTGGCCGACGCCGCCGTGGCGGAACTGAAGGCCGCGGGCGCGAACCCGCAGATCTTCGGCACCCCCACCATCAGCGACGGCATGGCGATGGGCACCGAGGGCATGAAGTACAGCCTGGTCAGCCGCGAGGTCATCGCCGACTGCGTGGAAACCTGCGTCGGCGGCCAGTGGATGGACGGCGTGCTGGTCATCGGCGGCTGCGACAAGAACATGCCCGGCGGCATGATGGGCATCCTGCGCGCCAACGTGCCGGCGGTCTACGTCTACGGCGGCACCATCCTGCCGGGCAAGTACAAGGGCCAGGACCTCAACATCGTCAGCGTGTTCGAGGCCGTGGGCCAGTTCAGCGCCGGCAAGATGAGCGAAGAGGACTTCTGCCAGATCGAGCGCCGCGCCATCCCCGGCAGCGGCAGCTGCGGCGGCATGTACACCGCCAACACCATGAGCAGCGCGTTCGAGGCGCTGGGCATGAGCCTGCCGTTCAGCAGCACGATGGCGAACGTGGAAGACCCCATCGTCGGCCACACCCAGGCGGCCGCGCGCGCGCTGGTGAAGGCGGTGGAACTGGACCTGAAGCCGCGCGACATCGTCACGAAGAAGGCGATCGAGAACGCGGTGGCGGTGATCATGGCCACCGGCGGCAGCACGAACGCGGTGCTGCACTTCCTGGCCATCGCCCACGCGGCGGGCTTGGAATGGACGATCGACGACTTCGAGCGCGTGCGCCGCAAGGTGCCGGTGATCTGCGACCTCAAGCCCAGCGGCAAGTACTTGGCGATCGACCTCCACCGCGCCGGCGGCATCCCGGCGGTGATGAAGGTGCTGCTCGACGCCGGCCTGCTGCACGGCGACTGCATGACCGTCACCGGCAGGACGGTGGCGCAGAACCTGGCCGACGAGCCGCCGCTGCGCGCCGACCAGGACGTGATCCGCCCGATCACGAACCCGATGTACTCGGAGGGCCACCTCGCCATCCTGAAGGGCAACCTCAGCCCCGAAGGCAGCGTGGCCAAGATCACCGGCCTCAAGAACCCGGTCATCACCGGCCCGGCGCGCGTTTTCGACGACGAGCAGAGCGCCCTGGCCGCCATCATGGAAGGCCGGATCAAGCCGGGCGACGTGATGGTGCTGCGCTACCTGGGCCCCAAGGGCGGCCCGGGCATGCCCGAGATGCTGGCGCCGACCTCGGCGCTCATCGGCCAGGGCCTGGGCGAGAGCGTGGGCCTCATCACCGACGGCCGCTTCTCGGGCGGCACCTGGGGCATGGTGGTCGGCCACGTGGCGCCGGAGGCCTACGAAGGCGGCGTCATCGCGCTGGTGAAGGAAGGCGACTCGATCACCATCGACGCGCACAAGCTGCTGCTGCAGCTGAACCTGCCCGACGCCGAGATCGCGCGCCGGCGCGCCGAATGGAAGCAGCCTGCGCCGCGCTACACGCGCGGCGTGCTGGGCAAGTTCGCGCGCAACGCCAACACCGCCAGCCGCGGCGCGGTGCTGGACGGCTGAAGCCCGTGAACGAACCCGGGTTTCCGGAAGGTCGCGGCAGCGGGTCCGGAGCGGGCGCCGACCTTCGGGCCGACCCGTGCGAGGACCCCGCCCGGCCGGAAGAACGGCAGCGCGATGGCCGTGGCGTGCGCGGCCTCGGGTTCTGAAGACGACCTTGCGCACCCGCTACGCACTGATGTACCTGGCCGGCTACCTGTTCGTCACCGGGCTCGGGCTGGGCCTGGCGCCGCGGCAGACCCTGGCGTGGATGGGCTCCACCGTCGACTACGGCGCGACGATGCCGCGCTGGCTGGGCATGTTCAGCATCGCCCTCGGGGCGCTCGTCGTGCAGGTGCTTCGGCACCGGCTGGCCGTGCTCTACCCGCTGGGCTTCTTCATGCCGGCCGCGATGCTGCCCGGCTTCGCCGCGCTGTACGTGCAGTCGGGCGACCCGCTCTTCCTGGCCGTTGCCGCCGTGGTCGGCGTGGGGGTGGTGACCAGCGGCACCTGCCTGCTGCTGGACCGCCGGTCCCGACCTCACTGAGGGCCGGAGCGCCCGTTCGCGGGCGGACCGGGCGGCCAGGGGCAGCCGCCCCCGTCCAACGCGCGCCGCGCGAGCAGGAAGGTCGCCGCGTTCCAGCTTTGCCCCGCCATGCCGCACGCCTGCAGCGTGCGGCCATGGAACCATTCGGTGAAGCGCCAGCCGTCCTGCGCGTTGGCCTCGGCCAGCGCCTGCAGCGCGTGCCGGGCCTGGCGCTGCAGCCCCAGTCGCGCCAGCGCCAGCACCCAGAAACCGCCGACGAAGGGCCAGAGGCCGCCGTTGTGGTACTGGTGCACCTGGTTCTGCTGGTGGCGCCCCATGTAGGGCCGCCAGAGTTCGTCGTCGCGGTCCAGCGGCTGCAGGACCACGCGCACCGGCCACGGCCGGTCGGCATGCGCGGCCGCCACCGTACGCACGATGCGGTGCCCCATCGATTCACCCGCCGCCCCGCACAGCACGGCCAGCAGGTTGCCGAACACGTCGCCCTCGTTGCCGGCGAACGCGAAGTTGACGAAGCTGAGGTACAGCCCCGGATCGCGGCGCCCGCGTGTCGCGTAGTGGCGCAGCAGGCGCGCCCGGTGGTACTGCGGCAGGTCGCGCTGGAACGGGTGGAACAGGTGGTTGAAGTGGTGGCGCGTGGCGTCCAGCCCCTCGAGTCCGAAGCGCCGTTTCACGTCGTGCCAGAGCGCGTTGCTGTAGAGCACGTAGCCCGAGCGCGGCATGATGTCGGCCCAGTCGCTGGCTTCGTTCTGCTGCAGCAGCCGGAACTGCGGGTGCTCCTGCGCGTGCAGCCAGCCCAGGGCGCGCGCCACGGCGCCGGCCCAGCGGTCGGACGGCACGGTGCCGGCCCGCCGCAGGTGGTCAACCGCGATCAGCCACCACAGGGTGGCGTCGATGCAGCCCAGGTACCAGAAATCGGCGTCGCGACCGGCCGGGTCCACGTACTTCGGGATCTGGCCGTTGGCCGCCTGCTGCGCAGCGAGCGACTCGAGGCTGGCCACCGCCCCGGCTTCGAGCGCCGCGTCGCCGCTGCCGCACATCGCCAGCACGCAGATGGCGGCGTCGCGGCCGAAGATGCGCGTGTAGCGGCGCGCCTCGGAAGCCTTGTTGCGCGTGGCCGCCAGCACGCCGTGCGGCGTGAGGTTGGCGCGCAGGAGGGCGATCGACTCGCGCGTGCAGTCGTCGATCGACACCGGGGTGCGGCTGGGCGTGGGATCCATCGGCAGCGGGCAGCGCGCCGTCCGGCGCCGCGACGCGCCATTGTCTCAGCAACGCTGCCAGCGGCAGCACGTGAGCGGCCGGGGGCCGGCTCGGCGTGCGTCGCAGCGCCGCCGGACGGCGTCGATGCCGCGCGCCGCGGTCAACGCCGCGGAGGCGTGTCGTTCCCGCGATCGCCCGGAAACCAGCGCTCCAGCAGCATCGCGGCGCGCTCGCGCCCGCCGAGGCCGAAGGCCAGCGCGAGGCCGAGCACGATGCCGCCCAGCACGATCAGGAAGGTCTGCTGGATGAGGCCGCCGCCGATGTCCAGATGGTCCACCGCGAGCAGCACGACGAAGCCCATCACGCCGTACTGCATCAGCCGGCCCAGGAGCTCGCCGTCGGCGATCTCGGCACTGCGGCAGTAGCTCTGCACGCTGCGGCCGGCGAAGCGCGCGAAGTAGCTGCCGAACACGATGACCAGCAGGGCCACCAGCATGCGCGGCACGAAGAGCAGCACGCGGCCCAGCAGTTCGGTCACCTGCTGCAGCCCCAGGCTGTTAGAGGCGACGATCAGCGAGGCCAGGATCACCAGCAGGTAGGCGAAGGCGCCGAAGAGGTCGGTCGTGTCCTTGCGGGTGCCGCCCTGCTGCAGGAACTCGTCGATGCCGGCGCGTTCAGTCAGCACGTGGAAGTTCAGCGCCCGCAGCGCCTTCACGACGCCGACGCGGAAGGCCTTGGCGAACAGCCAGCCGGCCAGCAGCACCACCGCCGCGGTGCCCAGGCGCGGCAGGAAGAGGCCCACCTCCTGCATCAGCGCGCGCAGCGAATCGAGAATGACGTTGAGTTCTTGCATGGCCGTTTCCCCGGACTTGCCTTCAGTGAGCGGACCCGGCCAGCGAGGCCAGCCCGGCCAGCGGCACCGACAGCCAGTCGGGCCGGTTGTCGATCTCGTAACGCAGTTCGTAGAGCGCCTTCTCGATCTCGAAGAGCTCCAGCAGCGCGAGCGCGTTGTCGAACTCGTCGCCGCGGTACAGGCCGCCGTCCAGCGCCGCCTCGCGATAGGTGGCGACGAAGACCTCGCGCAGGCGCCGCTCGCACTGGCGCGCCCGCGGCGCCAGGGTCTCGCGCAACACGGCGCCCTGCACGGCGGACTGCAGCGCCGATTCGCGCGCGTAGTCCAGCGAGCGCAGCATGCCGGCGAGGTCGCGCAGGGCGCTCTGCAGCGCCCGCCGCTGCGCCATCGGGCGGGCCGGCTCGCCTTCGAAGTCGATGATGACGAAGTCGTCGCGCACGAGCAGCACCTGCTGCAGGTGCATGTCGCCGTGGATGCGGGTCTTCAGCCCGACCGGCGGCAGCTGCCGGGCGTGCTCGATCCGTGCCGCCAGCCGGTCGCGCGCCGCCAGCACCGGGTCGGCAAGCGCGTTTGGCGTGGCCGCGGTCAGCGACTGCAGGCGGGCCAGGCTGGTGTCGAGCTCCGCGCGGACCGAAGCGACCCAGCCGCGCACGTCCTCAGCGGTCACCGGCTGCGGGTCGAAGGCGGCGTCGCCGGTGCGCCGGGCCAGGGCCAGGTGCAGCCCGGCCAGGCGGCGCGCCAGCACCTGGACACGCTGCGACATCGCGGCCACCGGGTCCGGCGTGACGCCCGCCTCCGGGGCTTCCAGCACATGCGCGATCTGGTCGACGAAGTAGCCCCAGGCGTCGCCCTGGTGGGGCACGCAGGTCTGCAGCACGGCCAGCGTGGTGGTGCTGCCGTCGGGCGCCACCCATTCGACGCTGCCCAGCACCGGCACGCAGCCGTCGAAGCGGACCACGTCGGTCAGGTGGCGTCCCATCTCGACCTCGATGCTGACGCCCGCCTGCAGCCGCCGGTAGGCCTTCAGGAACAGCTGCTCGCCGAGCAGGCTGACCGAATTGCTGCTCAGCGACAGCCGGTGCAGCGGCAGCGCCTGCTTCAGCACGTCGGCCGCCAGCGTGGCGAAGGCGGCCCCCGGCACGCCGCGCAGCGTGCCACCCTCGGTCTTGAGCGACTGCGCCTGGCCGATCAGGCCCACCAGCGCACGGCAGAAGGCTTCGTCGCCCATCGCGTCGGCCAGCACGCCGATCTGGGCCTGCTGGCGCACCTTGCTCACCGCCACCGGGGCCAGCGCACGCGCACGTTCCTCTTCGCCGTCCTCGAAGGCGATGGCCAGCGGCAGGAAGTAGCGTGCGGCGGCCTCGCCTTCGGCCTGGGCGTCGGCCAGCGACAGCAGCCAGTGCTGCGACCCGGCGCCGAGCATCGCGTTCTCGGCGAGCGTCACGCGCTGCGGCGCCTGGGTCTTGCCGGCGTACCAGCGCTGGCGCTGCATGAAGCGCGGCAGGGCCTGGCGCTCCAGCTGCGCGCGCGTCTTCTCCGCGAGCGAGATGCGCCAGGGCACCACGCGCTGGCGGAAGAAGCTGTTCCAGCCGTCGAACAGCACCAGCACCGGCAGGTCTTCGAGGGCCAGCCGTTCGTTGTGCCAGCGCGGCGGCTCGACGTCGGTGGCGAGACGGAACCAGAAGAAGTCGTGCCCGGGCAGGGTCAGCAGGTAGGGCAGATCGCCGATCGGCGGGAAGGCGGTGCGGCCCAGCATCTCGACCGGCACGCGTCCCTTCCAGGGCCCCAGCTCCAGCTCGACCGGCTGCGCCATGCGGCTGACGTTGGCCACGCAGAGGATCACGTCGTCACCGTGCTCGCGAACGTAGGCCAGCACCTTGCGGTTGCCCGGGTGCAGCATCGTGAAGCGGCCGCGGCCGAAGGCGTGGCTGCTCGAACGCACCGCCAGCAGCCGGCGCGTCCAGGCCAGCAGCGACGAGGGCTCGCGCGCCTGGGCCTCGACGTTCACCGCCTCGTAGCCGTACACCGGGTCCTGGATCGGCGGCAGGTACAGGCGCTGCGGGTCGGCCCGGCTGAAGCCGCCGTTGCGGTCGCTGGTCCATTGCATGGGGGTGCGCACGCCGTCGCGGTCGCCGAGGAAGATGTTGTCTCCCATGCCAATCTCGTCGCCGTAGTACAGCACCGGCGTGCCGGGCATCGACAGCAGCAGGCTGTTCATCAGCTTGATGCGGTCCATGTCGTTTTCCAGCAGCGGCGCCAGGCGCCGGCGGATGCCCAGGTTGATGCGCGCCCGCGCGTCGGAGGCGTACATGCTGTACATGTAGTCGCGCTCCTTGCTGGTCACCATCTCGAGCGTCAGCTCGTCGTGGTTGCGCAGGAAGATCGCCCACTGGCAGCCGGCCGGGATGTCCGGCGTCTGCGCCAGGATCTCGACCACCGGGTGGCGGTCTTCCTGCGCGATGGCCATGTACATGCGCGGCATGAGCGGGAAGTGGTACGCCATGTGGCATTCGTCGCCCTCGCCGAAGTACTCGCGCACGTCCTCGGGCCACATGTTCGCCTCGGCCAGCAGCAGCCGGCCGGGGTACTTCGCGTCGACACGCCGCCGGATCTCCTTGATGACCTCGTGCGTCTCGCGCAGGTTCTCGTTCGTGGTGCCGTCGCGTTCGATCAGGTAGGGAATGGCGTCGAGCCGGAAGCCGTCGACGCCCAGCTCGAGCCAGAACTCCATGACCTGGAGCACGGCGTCGCGCACCGCCGGGTTGTCGAAGTTCAGGTCGGGCTGGTGGCTGAAGAACCGGTGCCAGTAGTACTGGCCGGCCACCTCGTCCCAGGTCCAGTTGCTCTTCTCGGTGTCGGTGAAGATGATGCGCGTGCCCGCGTACTTCTCGGGGCTGTCGCTCCAGACGTAGAAGTCGCGCTCGGGCGAGCCCTTGGGCGCACGCCGTGCGGCCTGGAACCACGGGTGCTGGTCCGAGGTGTGGTTGACCACCAGCTCGGTGATCACGCGCAGGCCGCGCCGGTGCGCCTCGGCGACGAAGCTGCGGAAGTCGTCCAGCGTGCCGTACTTGGGGTGCACGTCCCGGTAGTCGGCGACGTCGTAGCCGTCGTCGCGCAGCGGCGAGGGGTAGAACGGCAGCAGCCAGACCGTGTTGACGCCCAGCGACTGCACGTGGTCGAGCCGCTCGGTGAGGCCCCGGAAGTCGCCCACGCCGTCGCCGTTGCTGTCGGCGTAGGCCTTGATGTGCAGCTCGTAGATGACCGCGTCGCGGTACCACTGCGGGTCGTCGGCCGGCGCGCGGGCGTCGGCGTCCTGGGCCGCGGCGGCGAGCGAGTCCTTGGGGGCGTCGGCTTTCATGCGGTGCCGCCGGCTTCAGTAGAAGTAGTCGAAGTCGTGCTCGCGGCGCAGGCGGGCCCGCAGTGCCATCACGTGCGCCGGGCAGCGCTGCGGGTCGAGGCTGACGTAGTTCCGCGGCCCGTGCCAGAGGAAGTGCGAGCCCGAGAGCAGGTCGTGCATCTGGTAGGTCTGCTGCGGCTCCAGCCCGAGCGCACCGGGGTCGAGCTGGAGCCAGCCGCTCTGCACGTGGTGCGGGTCCAGGTTGACGACGCAGACGACGACGTCGGAGCGGTCGGGGGTGGTCTTCGCGTAGGCGATCAGCTGGTCGTTGTCGACGTCGATGAACTGCAGGCCGTCGTCGCGCTGGAGGGCCGGATGGGCGCGCCGGGCGCGGTTGAGTGCCCCGATGAAGGCGGCCAGCGAGGCCGGGTCGTCGCGGTTCCAGGCGCGCAGCGCGAACTTCTCGGAGTCGAGATACTCCTCGCCGCCGGCGTGCAGCGCCCGGTCCTCCAGCAGCTCGAAGGCCGGCCCGTAGACGCCGTAGTTGGCGGCCAGCGTGGCCGCGAGGCTGACGCGCGCCATGAAGGCGGCGCGCCCGCCCCACTGCAGCGCGGCCGGCAGGATGTCGGGCGTGTTCGGCCAGGCGTTGGGGCGGAAGTACTCGCGGCCGGGACCGTGCGCCAGCTCGGTGAAGTAGTCGGTGAGCTCCTGCTTGCTGTTGCGCCAGGCGAAGTAGGTGTAGGACTGGCTGAAGCCCAGCTTGGCCAGCCGGTGCATCACCTTGGGCCGGGTGAAGGCCTCGGACAGGAAGATCACCTCCGGGTGGCGGCCGCGCACGCGCGCGATCGCCCATTCCCAGAAGCCGAAGGCCTTGGTGTGCGGATTGTCGACGCGGAAGATGCGCACGCCCTGCCCGGCCCAGAACTCGATCACGCCCGCCAGCGCCTGCCACATCGCCGGCCAGTCGGCGCTCTCGAAGTCGAACGGGTAGATGTCCTGGTACCGCTTGGGCGGGTTCTCGGCGTACTGGATGCTGCCGTCGGGGCGGCGGCGGAACCACGCCGGGTGCTCCTGCACCCAGGGGTGGTCGGGCGCGCACTGGAACGCGATGTCCATCGCCACCTCGATGCCGAAGCCGGCGGCGCGCTGCACCAGGCGGCGGAAGTCCTCCAGCGTGCCCAGGGCGGGCAGCACCGCCTGGTGGCCGCCCTCCTCGGCGCCGATCGCCCACGGGCTGCCATGGTCGCCCGCCTGCGCGACCAGCGCGTTGTTCGGTCCCTTGCGGTTGATGCGCCCGATAGGGTGGATGGGCGGGAAGTACAGCACGTCGAAGCCCATCTGCTGCACGTACGGCAGCCAGCCCTCGCAATCGGCGAAGGTGCCGTGGCGCACGCCGTCGCCGGCGGCCGAGCGGGGAAAGAACTCGTACCAGCTCGAAAAGCGCGCGCGCTCGCGTTCCACGCTGACCGCCAGCGTGCGGGGCCAGGTCTGCGCATGGGTCAGATCCGGGTGGCGCGAGGCAAGCGCCGCACGCGCCTCGTCCAGGCCGATGCGCCGCAGTTCGTCGGCGTCCGCCTGCCCGGCGGCCGCGCGCTCCAGTTCCTCGGCCCAGGCGGCCAGCAGCGCACCGTCGGAGCCTTGCGAGGCGCGCTGCGCCGTTTCGCCGATCAAGCGGGCACCGACGCGCGCCGCCAGGCGCAGGTCATCCGTCTCCACCCGGCGCCCGAAGTCATGCCGCCAAGACAGGAAGGGATCCACCCAGGCGCGCACGGTGTACCACCAGGTGCCCAGGGTGTCGACCGTGAAGCGGCCGCGCCAGCGGTCGTTGCCGATCGTCTGCATCGGCGCGCTGTGCCAGTCGGACGCCGCGGCGCCGCGCCACAGCAGGCTGCAGGCGACGACGTCGTGGCCGTCGGCGAAACAGTCGGCCTCGACCACCACCTCGTCGCCGACCACGCGCTTGATCGGGAAACGGCCGTCGTCGACCGCCGGGCCGACGCGTTCGATGACGACGCGGATGCGCCCGTCCGCGAGCCGTACCGGCTTGACGATGTCGTCGCTCATGCGGAGCCCTCCGGTTCGAGCTCCGGTTCGAGCATCAACACGCCCAGCGGCGGCAGGCGCAGGTTGAGGGACTGGAAGCGGCCGTGGGCGGCCACCGGCACGGTGGACACGCCGCCGCCGTTGCCGACGCCGCTGCCCCCGTAGGGCGAGGCGTCGCTGTTCAAGCGCTCGCGCCAATGGCCGGCCACCGGCACCCCCACCAGGTAGTTGTCGCGCGGCACCGGCGTGAAATTGGCCACCACCAGCAGCGGGCGGCCGGCGCGCGGGCGGCGCAGGTAGGCCAGCACGCTGTTCTCGGCGTCGTTGCAGTCGACCCATTCGAACCCGGCGGCATCGGAGTCCAGCTCGAACAGGGCCGGGGTCTCGCGCAGCAGCCGGTTCAGGTCCTGCACCCAGCGCGCGAGGCCTGCATGGGCGGGGTCGGACAGCAGCGGCCAGTCGAGTTCGCGTTCGTGCGACCACTCGCGTCGCTGGCCGAACTCGCCGCCCATGAACAGCAGCTTCTTGCCCGGGTGCGCCCACATGTGGCCCAGCAGCAGGCGCAGGTGGGCGCGCTGCTGCCAGTCGTCGCCGGGCATCTTGGCCAGCAGCGAACCCTTGCCGTGCACGACCTCGTCGTGCGACAGCGGCAGCATGAAGTTCTCGTTGAAGGCGTAGACCAGCGAGAAGGTCAGCGTGCCGTGGTGCCAGCGCCGGTGCACCGGGTCTTCGTGCAAGTACTTGAGCGTGTCGTGCATCCAGCCCATGTTCCACTTCATGCCGAAGCCCAGCCCGCCCAGCCAGGTGGGCCGCGAGACCATCGGCCAGGCGGTCGATTCCTCGGCGATCGTCTGCGTGCCGGGGTGGTCGCGGTAGACCGCTTCGTTGAGCAGGCGCAGGAAGGAGATCGCCTCCAGGTTCTCGCGCCCGCCGAACCGGTTGGGGATCCACTCGCCTTCGCGGCGCGAGTAGTCCAGGTAGAGCATCGAGGCGACGGCGTCGACGCGCAGCGCGTCGACGTGGAACTGCTCCAGCCAGAACAGCGCGCTCGACAGCAGGAAGGCACGCACCTCGTGGCGCCCGAAGTTGAAGATGGACGAGTTCCACTCCGGATGGAAGCCCTGGCGCGGGTCGGCGTGCTCGAAGAGACAGGTGCCGTCGAACCGCGCCAGCCCGTGCGCGTCGGCCGGGAAGTGCGAGGGCACCCAGTCGAGCACGACGCCGATGCCCGCCTGGTGCAGCGTGTCGATCATCGCCTTCAGGTCGCCCGGTGAGCCGTAGCGCGAGGTGGGCGCGAAGTAGCCCGTGGTCTGGTAGCCCCAGGATCCGTAGAACGGGTGCTCGGTCAGCGGCAGCAGCTCGACATGGGTGAATCCCATGCGTTTCGCATGGTCCGCCAGCCGCCCCGCGACCTCCCGGTAGCCTGCGGGCCGGCCGTCAGGGCCGCGCTGCCAGGAGCCCAGGTGCACTTCGTACACCGACCAGGGCGCGTCGAGCGCGTTGCGCTCCGTGCGGGCGTCCATCCAGGCACCGTCGTGCCACGCGTAGCCGTCGTCGGCCCAGACCACCGACGCCGTGGCCGGCGGCAGTTCGCTGCAGCGCGCGAAGGGGTCCGCCTTCTCCAGCCACTGGCCTTCGCGGGTCAGGATGGCGAACTTGTAGCGCTGGCCGGGCCGGACGTCGCCGAGTTCGGCTTCCCACAGTCCCGAGCCGTCGCCGCGCGATGTCGCCGCGCCGGCCGTGCGGTCCCAGCCGTTGAAGTCCCCGATCACCGCCACCGCTTCGGCGTTCGGGGCCCAGACGACGAAGCGCGCGCCGTCCGCCGTCGGGTGGCAACCGAGACGGCGGTAGAGGCGACCGTGCGTGCCCTCGCGGAACAGGTGCAGGTCCTGTTCGCCGAGCCCTTCGTCGCGTTGCGGCTTCATGGTTGCGGGGCGCCGGGACTCCGGGCCAGGCAATCCTGCAGCTCGCGCAGCAGGTGGGCGAAGCTGCGTTCGATCTCGAAGGCGCGCCGCATCGGGACGTCCAGGCTGCGCGTCAGCCCGCTGAGGCGGTGGGTGTCGGCCCGCATGTAGAGCTGGCCGACGTCCTCGGCGGCGGCGCGGTAGTGGGCTTCGATGGCGCGTGCGCGACGCGCCAGCTCGGCCAGCACGCGGGGGTCGGCGCCCAGCAGTTCGCGCCGGTCCAGCACGCGTCGGCTGGTCCGGGTCACGGTGCGCGCTCGCGGCCGGTGATGATCTTCATCAGCGAGCGCTGACGCAGCGGGGCGTCCCGGTCCGGCGACGCGGGCGGCCCCGGCACGCCGCTGCGGTCCAGCCGCTCGTGCAGTTCACGGAAGCCGGACGTCACCACGTCGCGCAGCGACTCGATGCGCGACGCCTCGGCGTTGTCGGCCCGTTCGCGCGCCTGGCGCAGTTCGGCCGCGAGGCGACGGAGTTCGAGCAGCGTGCCCAGGCGGCCGCCCAGGCCGGCCAGCACGAACAGCACCATCACGACCATCGCAGCGCCCAGCAACGCGGCCCCCAGCGGCACCTGCACTTCGCGCACGACGAGATTGAGTGACGCCGGCGCCATCAGCGTCGGCAGGTTCAGCAGCGCCAGCGCCGCCAGCAGCGCTGCCGCTCCCCAGGCCGTCCAGTAGGCCATGCGTTTCACGGGCGTGCCCTCTACGAAGTCCTTCCAGCAGGACCTTAGGTTTCCAAGGTCGAGAGGTAAAGTCGATTCTTGGAAGGCGTGCTTTTCATTTGTGCAAATGCGCTCTGCCCGCTCGTCGCACCCCTCGCTCGGCTGGTCGGACTTTCAGCTCGTGCTCACGATCGCCCGCCAGGGCAGCGTGGCGCGCGCGACCGGTGAGCTGGGCATGTCGCATGCCACGCTGCTGCGGCGCCTTGACCAGATCGAGAGCCGCCTGCAGACGCGGCTGTTCGAGCGTGTGCGCGGGCGCTACCGGCTGACCACGGCCGGCCACGAGATCGAGGAGGCCGCGCGCACGATGGAGCCGATCGCCGGCGCGGCGGAGACGCGGGCGCGCGGCCAGGACCTGCGGCCCAGCGGCGACGTGCGGCTGAGCACCTCGTCGATCATTGCGACCCACCTGCTGCCGGCGGTGCTGGCGCAGTTCGGTTCGGCCTTTCCCGAGGTCCGCATCGAGCTGAACACGACGCGCGAACACGCCAACCTGCGGCGGCGCGAAGCCGACGTGGCGCTGCGCATCGCCGACACCGTGCCCGACTGGCTGGTCGGCCGCGAACTGGCGCGCCTGCGCTTCCGGATCTATGCCCGCCGCGCGGGGCTGGGCTCGACCGGCCTGCGGGACATCGCCGAGCTGTGCCGGCTGCGCGGCTGGATCGTCTTCGAGCGCGATGCCTTCGACCAGAAGTTCGACCGCTGGCTGGGAACGAACGTGGAGGACGCCCAGGTCGTGCTGCGGGTCGACAACTTCACCCATGCCGCTGCGCTGGCCCGCGCCGGGCTGGGCATGGCCCTGTTGCCCACCTTCGTCGAGCGGAGCCTGCCCGACCTGCAGCCGTTGTGCCGCCCGATCGAGGCGCTGGACACACCGCTGTGGCTGATCACGCACCCCGAGCTCGCCACGACCGCGCGCGTGCAGGTCATCCTGCGCGCCTTCGGCCCGGCCATGGCCAACGCACTGCGGCGCTCCACGGTCGCCTGATTGCGCCGCGCCGCCGGCGCATGGCGGCCCGCGCGGGCGCCTGTTCAGCGCGCTGTCGGGGCGACGCCCAGGGTGGACAATGCAGGGTCGAAGCCGCGGATACGGCCGTGCCGGCCGTGACCAACGGGCGAATCCGGCATCCGCCCCTGCTCAGAGTTTCGGGTCGCGTCGCGAGTGTGAAGGTGGCGGCGCCGGCGGCGCGCCCTTGCGCGACGACTCCTTCAGCACGCGGATGCGCCGGTCGCGCCGCACGTCCAGGCCCAGCGCCTTCATGTCGCGCTCGCGCCGTTCGCGCTTGCGGTCTTCCATGCGCTGGATGGCGCGGCGCTGGGTCATGCCGGTGCTGTCGGCGATCGCCCACCAGGTGACCGCCAGGCCGAACGGGGCCAGGATGACGACCCAGCTCCAGTCGGCCACGGGGCCGACTTCGGCGATCTTCATCACCAGCAGCAGCACGCCGACGACCAGAAACCACATCGCTCGATTCCCCCGGCTGCGCATGGCGATACCATGCGCGCCTCCCACTGTAGCCGATCGGCCCCCCGCGATGAGATGGCCTGCCGTGATGATTTGCGCTGCCGCGTTCGCCGCACCCGCCTGGGCCAACCCCGAGCTGGCGCGCCAGAAGATCTGCACCGGCTGCCACGCCGTCGACCGAAAGCTGGTCGGCCCCGCCTTCAAGGACGTCGCCGCGCGCTACGCCGGGCAGAAGGACGCGGCGCCGAAGCTGGCCGAGAAGATCGTCAAGGGCGGCGGCGGAGCCTGGGGCGCCGTGCCGATGCCGGCCAACCCCAAGGTCAGCGCCGACGAGGCGAAGCAGCTGGTGACCTGGATCCTGTCGCTCAAGCCCTGAACGGCGCCCTTGCCTCGCGCGGCGCGCAGCCGAAGCGGGCGCGGAAGCTGCGGCTGAAGTGGGCCGCGTCGTTGAAGCCCCACGAGAATGCGATCTCGCTCACGCTGCGTGCCGCCAGCGCCGGGTCGGCCAGGTCGCGCCGCGCGGCGTCCAGGCGCTGGGCCCAGATCCAGTCGGTCAGCGAGCAGGCTTCTCCGGCCCACACGCGGTGCAACGAACTCGGCGACAGGCGCAGTGCGGCGGCGATGCGGCCGACGCCCAGGCCGGGGTCGCGCAGTTGCTGGCGCACGAAGGCCTTCACCTGCTCGCGGTGGAACGCGGTGCGCTGCGATGGCGCCTGCGCGCGCGCCGCCGGCAGGGCCGAGAGGCCGGCCACCAGGATCTGCGTCACGCTGTCGGCCACGGCGGCGGCCGATTCCGGCGCCAGCGTGTCGATGCCGGCGGCCAGGCTGCGGATCATGCCGATCATCAGGTGCCCGGCGCCGCGCTCGCCCGAGACCGCGGTGGCGGTCAGGCGTTGGGTCTCGCGCAGCTCGGTGCGCAACGTGGGCCCGGGCAGCATCAGCACCAGTTGCTGGAACGGCCCGCCGAAGGTGAGCGTGTACGGGCGCGTGCTGTCGTAGAGCGCGAAGTCGCCCGGTTCGAGCACGGCGTCGCGCCCGTCCTGGCTGATGACGCCGCGGCCGCGGGTCTGGATGCTGACGAGGAAGAAGTCCTCGCTGGCGCGCGCGATGCGGGCCGGCGTGCGCCGCACCACCTGCGCGCTGGCCGTCACGCGCGAAAGCGCCAGCGTCGAGAGCCGGTCGGCGACGATCTCGCCTTCGATGCTGCGGCGGCCGCCATGGGCGTCGCACTCCAGCTGCACGTAGGTGTCGCAGACGAGGTCGGTCCAGTACGCCAGCCGCTGCCGGGGCTCGACCTGGGCCGTGGAGTGCACGTGGGGCATGGCAGTCCAGCATAGGCGCCGGGCGCCGCAGGCGCCATCGGGCGCGACACCGGGTCAAGTGCGGCGCGACGCCCAGGCAAGCGCGCCGCGGCCCGCGTTCCTACGATCGCGCCCACTCACCCTCCAGGAGACCCGCATGGCCGTCCCGCACCCCAAGTTCCGCGCCGCTGCGATCCAGGCCGCGCCCGTGTTCCTCGACCTCGAACGCTCGGTCGACAAGGCGGTCGACCTGATCGCCGAGGCGGCGAAGAACGGCGCCCAGCTCATCGCCTTCCCCGAGACCTGGCTGCCGGGCTACCCCTGGTGGATCTGGCTCGACTCGCCGGCCTGGGGCATGCAGTTCGTGCAGCGCTACCACGACAACTCGCTCGTCTACGGCTCGCCGCAGGCCGAGCGGCTGGCGCAGGCGGCGCGCCGCCACCGCATCATGGTCGTGGTGGGCCACAGCGAGAAGGCCGGCGGCAGCCTGTACATGGGCCAGTGGATCATCGGCGCCGACGGCGAGACCGTGGCCACGCGCCGCAAGCTCAAGCCCACCCACGTGGAGCGCACCGTCTTCGGCGAAGGCGACGGCAGCGACCTCACGGTGTGGGAGACGCCGCTCGGCCGCATCGGCGCGCTGTGCTGCTGGGAACACCTGCAGCCGCTCTCGAAATACGCCATGTACGCGCAGAACGAGCAGGTGCACGTGGCCGCCTGGCCCAGCTTCTCGCTCTACCGCGGCGGCGCCTATGCGCTGGGGCCGGAAGTGAACAACGCCGCCAGCCGCATCTACGCGGTCGAAGGCGGCTGCTTCGTGCTGGCACCCTGCGCCACCGTGTCGCCCGAGATGGTGGAACTGCTGTGCGGCAGCGACGCCACCAAGCGCCAGCTGCTGCTGGCCGGCGGCGGCTTCACCGCCATCTACGCGCCCGACGGCCAGCTCATGAACGAGCCGCTGCCCGAAGGCACCGAGGGCATCGTCTACGCCGACCTGGACCTGGGCATGATCGCGCTCGCCAAGGCCGCGGCCGACCCCGCCGGCCACTACGCACGACCCGACGTCACCCGCCTGTGGCTGAACAAGGCGCGCGGCGACCGCGTCGTCTCGCCGGCAACGGCCACGAAACTCGACGAAGCGCTCGCCGCCACGGGCGGCGAAGCGCCGTGAGCGCGGTCAGTTGGTCTGCGCCAGCTGCTCCAGGATGGCCGGGTTCTGGTGCCCGCTCACATCGCTTCGCGATATGAGCAGGCCCCGAAACCCGCGACTTGCGTCGCTGCGCGCCGCACCGCGCTGACGCGCGGCCTGGATCAGTTGGTCTGGGCCAACTGCTCCAGGATCGCGGGATTCTCCAGCGTCGAGGTGTCCTGCGTGATCGCCTCGCCCTTGGCGATGCTGCGCAACAGGCGGCGCATGATCTTGCCCGAGCGCGTCTTCGGCAGGTTGTCGCCGAAGCGGATGTCCTTCGGCTTGGCGATCGGGCCGATCTCCTTGGCCACCCAGTTGCGCAGCTCGTTGGCGATCTTCTTCGCCTCGTCGCCGGTGGGGCGCGGGCGCTTCAGCACCACGAAGGCGCAGATGGCTTCGCCGGTGGTCTCGTCGGGGCGACCCACCACGGCGGCTTCGGCCACGAGGTCCGTGCAGCTGACGAGGGCCGATTCGATCTCCATCGTGCCCATGCGGTGGCCGCTGACGTTCAGCACGTCGTCGATGCGGCCGGTGATGGTGAAGTAGCCGGTCTTGGCGTCGCGGATGGCACCGTCGCCGGCCAGGTAATAGCCCTTGAGTTCCGGCGGGTAGTAGCTCTTCTTGAAGCGCTCGGGGTCGCCCCAGATCGTGCGGATCATGCTGGGCCAGGGCTTCTTGACGACCAGGATGCCGCCCGAGCCGTTGGGCACGTCGGCGCCGGTCTCGTCGACGATGGCAGCCTGGATGCCCGGGAAGGGCAGCGTGCACGAGCCCGGCACCAGCGGCGTGGCGTAGGGCATCGGCGTGATCATGTGGCCGCCGGTCTCGGTCTGCCAGAAGGTGTCGACGATCGGGCAGCGGCCGCCGCCGATCTCCTTCCAGTACCACTCCCAGGCCGCCGGGTTGATGGGCTCGCCCACCGAGCCCAGGATGCGCAGGCTCTTGAGGTCGTAGTTCTTCGGGTGCACCGCGGCGTTGGTCTCGGCGGCCTTGATGAGGCTGCGGATGGCCGTGGGTGCGGTGTAGAAGACGCTGACCTTGTGCTTCTGGATCATCTGCCAGAAGCGGCCGGCATCAGGATATGTGGGCACGCCCTCGAACACGATCTCGGTGCCCCCCAGGGCCAGCGGGCCGTAGGTGATGTAGCTGTGGCCGGTGACCCAGCCGATGTCGGCGGTGCACCAGAACACGTCTTCGGGCTTGAGGTCGAAGGTCCACTTGGTGGTGAGCGCCGCGAACAGCAGGTAGCCGCCGCTGGAGTGCTGCACGCCCTTGGGCTTGCCGGTGGACCCCGAGGTGTAGAGCAGGAAGAGCGGGTGCTCCGCTTCCACCCACACCGGCTCGCATTGGTCGCTTTCCTTGGCCAGCAGCTCGCCCAGCCAGAGGTCGCGACCTTCGTTCCAGGCGATCTGGCCGCCGGTGCGCTTGTGCACCAGCACGTTCCGGATGCTGGCGGTGCCGGGCATTGCCAGCGCCTCGTCGACGATGGCCTTCAGCGGCAGCGCCTTGCCGCCGCGCAGCTGCTGGTCGGCAGTGATGATGGCCACCGCGCCGGTGTCCTCGATGCGGTCGCGCAGGCTCTGCGCACTGAAGCCGCCGAAGACCACCGAGTGCACGGCACCGATGCGGGCACACGCCTGCATGGCGGCGACGCCCTCGACGCCCATCGACATGTAGATCATGACGCGGTCGCCCTTCTTGACGCCGCGCGACTTCAGCACGTTGGCCAGGCGGCTCGTCAGTGCCAGCAGTTCCTTGTAGCTGACCTTGGTGACGGCACCGTCGTCGGCCTCGAAGATGATGGCCGTCTTGTCGCCCAGGCCGCGCTCGACGTTGCGGTCCAGGCAGTTGTAGCTGACGTTGAGCGTGCCGTCCTCGAACCACTTGTAGAACGGCGCCTGGCTGTCGTTGAGCGCCTTCGTGAACGGCGTCTTCCAGGTCACGAACTCGCGCGCCAGGCGGGCCCAGTAGCCGGCGTAGTCGGCCTCGGCTTCCTTGCACAGGGCCTCGTAGGCAGCCATGCCGGCCACGCTGGCCGCGGCGTTCACGGGCGCGGGGTGCACGGGGTACTCGGTGGGGGCGTCGGCGCTCGACATGGGTCTTGTCTCCTGGTGTCGATGGTGGGTTCTGCGATGGCTCGCACGGTAGGCGGAGGCTCTTACGAAGCGCTGACGCAAGCCTGCCCGCGGGCCGCCTCTACAATTTACGCGAGCCGCGGCCCGCGCGCGACCCACCTGCTTCCAACCCCGTAGATGAAAACGCCTTCCGACGGCGCGCCCGCGCGCCTGGGCCCCCTGCCGCGCCTGATCTTCGCCAGCCGCTGGCTGCAGCTGCCGCTGTACCTGGGGCTGATCCTGGCGCAGGCGGTCTACGTCTACCACTTCTGGATCGAGCTGATCCACCTCATCGAGGCCGCCTTCGGCGACGCCACGGCGCTCAAGCAGCTCGTCGACAGCATGGGCTACAAGAGCTCGGCGCCGATCACCAGCCTCAACGAGACCATCATCATGCTGGTGGTGCTGGCGCTGATCGACGTGGTGATGATCTCGAACCTGCTCATCATGGTGATCGTCGGCGGCTACGAGACCTTCGTCTCGCGGCTCAACCTGGAAGGCCATCCCGACCAGCCGGAGTGGCTGAGCCACGTCAACGCCAGCGTGCTGAAGGTGAAGCTGGCCACCGCCATCATCGGCATCAGCTCGATCCACCTGCTCAAGAGCTTCATCAACGCCGCCAACTACGAGGAGAAGGTGCTGATCTGGCAGACGCTGATCCACATCGCCTTCCTCTTCTCCGCGCTCGCGATCGCGCTGGCCGACCGCGTGATGCCCCACGCCGAAAAGGACTGACCCCATGAGCACCGTGATCCGCGCCGCCGACCTGGTGGAGACCGTCGCCGCCGCGCTGCAGTACATCAGCTACTACCACCCGGCCGACTACATCGCGCACCTGGCGCGCGCCTACGAGCGCGAGGCCTCGCCGGCGGCGAAGGACGCGATCGCGCAGATCCTCACCAACTCGAAGATGTGCGCCGAAGGCCGGCGGCCGATCTGCCAGGACACCGGCATCGTCAACGTGTTCCTGAAGATCGGCATGGACGTGCGCTTCGAGGGCTTCAAGGGCTCGATCGAGGACGCCGTCAACGAGGGCGTGCGCCAGGGCTACCTGAACCCCGACAACGTGCTGCGCGCCAGCGTGCTGGCCGACCCGATCTTCGAGCGCAAGAACACCAAGGACAACACGCCCGCCGTCGTGCACATGACCGTGGTGCCGGGCAACACGGTGGAAGTCACCGTGGCCGCCAAGGGCGGCGGCAGCGAGAACAAGAGCAAGTTCGTGATGATGAACCCGAGCGACAACCTGGTCGACTGGGTGCTGAAGACGGTGCCGACCATGGGCGCCGGCTGGTGCCCGCCGGGCATGCTGGGCATCGGCGTCGGCGGCACGGCCGAGAAGGCGATGCTGCTGGCCAAGGAAGCGCTGATGGACCCGATCGACATGTTCGACCTGCTGGCGCGCGGGCCTAGCACCAAGCTCGAGGAACTGCGCATCGAGCTCTACGAGAAGGTGAACGCGCTGGGCATCGGCGCCCAGGGCCTGGGCGGGCTCACCACGGTGCTCGACGTGAAGATCGCCACCTGGCCCACCCACGCGGCCAGCAAGCCGGTGGCGATGATCCCCAACTGCGCCGCCACCCGCCACGCCCACGTGGTGCTGGACGGCTCCGGCCCGGCCTACATGGACCCGCCGAGCCTGGACCTCTGGCCCGACGTGCACTGGCAGCCCGACTACAACAAGAGCCGCAAGGTCGACCTGAACACCCTCACCCCGGCCGAGGTGGCGAGCTGGAAGCCGGGCGACACGCTGCTGCTCAGCGGCCGCATGCTCACCGGCCGCGACGCCGCGCACAAGCGCATCCAGGACATGCTCGCGAAGGGCGAGAAGCTGCCGGTGGACTTCACGAACCGGGTCATCTACTACGTGGGCCCGGTGGACCCGGTGCGCGACGAGGTGGTCGGCCCCGCCGGCCCCACCACCGCCACCCGCATGGACAAGTTCACCGAGATGATGCTGGCCCAGACCGGCCTCATCGCGATGATCGGCAAGGCCGAGCGCGGGCCGGTCGCGATCGAGGCGATCCGCAAGCACAAGAGCGCCTACCTCATGGCCGTGGGCGGCGCCGCCTATCTGGTGGCCAAGGCCATCAAGGGCGCCAAGGTGGTGGGCTTCGGCGACCTGGGCATGGAAGCGATCTACGAGTTCGACGTCAAGGACATGCCGGTCACGGTGGCGGTCGACTCCCAAGGCACCAGCGTGCACCAGACCGGCCCCAAGGAATGGCAGGCCCGGATCGGGAAGATCCCGGTCAGCGTGGCCTGAAGAGACTCAGTGTCGCAGCGCTTCGAGGTCCACCCGCAGAACCCGCAGGCCCGCCTGCTCAAGCAGGCGGCGCAGATCCTGCACGACGGCGGCATCGCCGCCATCCCCACCGATTCGAGCTACGCGCTCGTGTGCCGGCTCGACGACAAGGCGGCGGCCGAGAACCTGCGCCGCCTGCGCCAGGTCGACGAGAAGCACCACCTCACGCTGCTGTGCCGCGACCTGTCGGAGCTGGCCCGCTTCGCGCGCGTCGACAACCGCCAGTACCGGCTGCTGAAGCTGGGCACGCCCGGGCCCTACACCTTCATCCTGGAAGCCACGAAGGAAGTGCCGCGCCGGCTGTCGCACCCTTCGCGTCGCACCATCGGCCTGCGCGTGCCGGACCACAAGGTCACGCAGGAACTGCTGGCGCTCTTCGGCGAGCCGCTGCTGGCCACCACGCTCATCCCGCCAGGCGAACACGAGCCGCTGAACGACCCCGACGAGATCGCCGCGCGCTTCCCCAAGACGCTGCAGGCGGTGGTCGACGCCGGCGCCTGCCCGATGGAGCCCACCACCGTGGTCGACCTCACCGACGAGGACGAACCGGTCCTCGTGCGCCAGGGCCGCGGCGACCTGGCGCGGCTGGGGCTGTAGCCGGTCCTCTGGACAGCGGCGCGCCGCTGCGATCTGCTGCGCGCCCACAAGGGAGGGTCCGGATGGAGGACGTGGACTGGGATCGCCTGCTCACGCAGGTGCGCGCGCGCAAGGTGGTCCCGGTGGTCGGCTTGCGGCTGAGCGGCGTCATCGACGACGGCGACGGCTTCGACGACCTGCAGCGCGATATCCACGACGAGCTGGGGCGCGACACCGGCGAGCCGCGGCCGCCGCCGCTTCGGACACGTCGGCCACCACGCTGCGCATCGGCGACAGGAGCTGCGGGCCAGCCTGATGCGCATCCGCACCGAATGCGGCTGAGTCAGAGCGCCGCGGTCACCACCATCTCGACCTTCCACTCCGGCTTGGCGAGCTGCGCCTTCACGGTGGCGCGCGGCGGCGCGTTGCCGGCCGGCAGCCAGGCTTCCCAGACCGCGTTCATCGCGGGGAAGTCGGCCAGGTCGGCGATGAAGATCTGGCACATGAGGATCTTGCCCTTGTCGGTGCCGGCGCGCGCCAGCAGGGCGTCGATGGCGGCCAGCACCTGCTTCGTCTGGCCGGTGATGTCCTGGCTGCCGTCGGCGGCCACCTGGCCGGCCAGGTAGCACACGCCGTTGTGCACGGCCATCTCGGACAGGCGGGTGCCGACGTCGAAACGCTGGACCATCTCAGTGTTTTCCTTTTCGATGCGAATGGGAGTGCGAGTGTGCGTGGCCATGCGCGTGGCCGTGCGGCTGGGCCGGCGCGTGCGCGCCGGCCGCCTTCTGCCCCAGGCGCGACTCGGTGCCGGCCAGCAGCTTGCGGATGTTGCCTTCGTGGCGCCAGACCAGCAGCAGGCTCATCGCCACCAGCGCCACCAGCGCCGGCTCGACGCCCCAGATCAGCGCCTGGTAGAAGGGCGCGAAGGCCGCCGCCACCAGCGAGGCGAGCGACGAGTAGCGGAAGAACGCCGCCACGATGACCCAGGTGGCCAGCGTCGCCAGCCCGAGCCAGGGGTTCAGCGCCAGCAGCACGCCGGCGGCAGTGGCCACGCCCTTGCCGCCCTGGAAGCGGAAGAACACCGGCCACAGGTGGCCGCAGAACGCCGCCAGGCCGCAGAAGGCCGCTTCCGACTCGCCCAGGCCCCAGCGCGGCCCGAAGGCCAGCACCAGCAGCACCGGCACGAAGCCCTTCAGGGCGTCGAAGGCCAGCGTCAGCACCGCCGCGGCGCGGTTGCCCGAACGCAGCACGTTGGTGGCGCCGGGGTTCTTCGATCCGTAGCTGCGCGGGTCGGCCAGGCCCATGGCGCGGCTGATGATCACCGCGAAGGACAGGGACCCCACCAGGTAGGACGCCAGCAGTGCGGCAACGAGGGCGATGACCGACATGGGACCGAGTGTAAGCGCCGGTATGCCTCGTTACGGTGCAGGTCGGCAACAGGTTGAGCGTCCAAAATTGCCGCGCAAACCATGAGCCCAGGCGGGTCGTTGTCCCTGACAATCGCCGTCAGAAAAGAAAAGAACCTGATATCGAACGACCGGGGTGGGACTGAAGGATGCCGGGCAGCCAGACGATGGAGACCAAGACGATGACGACCGCCCAGGCCGCGAAGCGGCTGGGGGTGTCGCCACAGACGGTTCAGAAGTGGGTGGACGCCGGCTACCTGCCGGCGTGGAAGACGGTCGGAGGGCATCGTCGCCTGGACGCCGACGCCGTGGAGCGCATGGTCACCAGCCGGCGCAGCGGCGACCTGCCCGATGAACCGCGTGCGTTGTCGATCCTGCTCGTGGAGGACAACCCGATCACCGCTTCGGTGCTCGAAGCGCAGCTCGGCGAGTTGCGGCCGGCGGCGCGCCTGCGCGTCTTCGCCGACGGTTTCTCGGCCCTGCTGGACGCCGGCCGCGACGTGCCCGACATCCTGATCACCGACATCGACCTGCCCGGGCTCGACGGCTTGGCCATGATCCGCCAGCTGCGCGAGAACCCGGCCACGCAGGCGATGCGCATCGTGCTCGTCACCACCCACACCGCCGAAGAGGTGGCGCGCTTCGGTGCCGTGCCCGACGGCGTGCCGCTGCTGCACAAGCCCGTGTCCGCCGAAGCGCTGGAAGACGCGCTGCGCGGCTGAACGGCGGCGTCCGCGCCGCCTGCACCCCGCTCCCGAATAGCGACGCCTTCGCGCGCCTTTTCGCGTATTGAGCGAAGCGCGCGAAATTTACAGTTTCGCTGTTGTTCGATGCGCTCTCGGGAGGGGTGTACATGGCCTGGATAGCGTCGCTGAAGATCTGGCAGAAGTTCCTGCTCATCGGAGCCGTGGCCGCCGCGATGGCGCTGCCGCCGGCGGTGATGCTGGTGCGTGCCAAGGTGGGCGAGGTGACGAGTGCGCGCGAGGAGCTGGCCGGCATCGCCCCCGCCGCCGACCTGCTGCGGCTGGTGCGCCTGACCCAGCAGCACCGCGGCCTGTCGGCCGGGATGCTGGGCGGCAACGCCGAAATGGTGGCCGCGCGCGAGAAGGTGCAGGCCGAGGTTCAGGCCGCGCTGGCACAGGCCATCGCGAGCGCCGCGCGCTACCAGGGCGGGCCCGCGCTCGGCGAACTGCAGGCGGAGTGGGAGACGATCGCGCGCGCGGTCGGCGCGCGCCAGTGGCAGCCGCCCGAAAGCTTCGCCCGCCACACCGCGCTGGTGGCGCGCCAGCTGCGCTGGCTCGAGCAGGTGCTGGACCGCTCGACGTTGGCACTCGACCCCGCGGCGGCGACCTACTACACGATCATCGCCACCCTGGACAAGTCGCCCTGGCTGACCGAACTGCTCGGCCAGCTGCGCGGCCGCGGGGCGCTCGCGCTGGCGCGCAAGGCGCTGCCCGACGACGAACGCCTGGGCCTGGCCGCCACCATGGCCCAGGCCCGTACGCGCCAGGCCGAGGCGCGTTCGGCGCTGGAAAAGGCCACCGCTGCCGATGCGACGGTCGGCGGCGTTCTCGCCGGGCCGCTGAAGGCCGCCGACGAACAGCACGAGGCGCTGATGGCGCGCATCGAGCGCGACCTGCTCGGTGCCGCCGGCCCCAACGGCTCGGCGCCGGACTTCTTCAAGGCGGCCACGGCCGCGATCGACGCCCGCTTCGGGCTCATCGACGCCGCCCTGGCCGACGTCGGCCAGCGCCTGGAGGCGCGCGCCGCCGACGCGCGCAACGAACTCGTCGTCACGCTCGCGGCGGTGGTCCTCGCCACCCTGCTCGGCGCCGGGATCCTGGTGGCGGTCGCGCGCGGCGTGGTGGGCTCGGTGCGCGAGGCCGGGGCCGCCGCCGACGCGCTGGCCGGCGGCGACCTGACGCACGACGTGCGCGACGGCGGCCGCGACGAACTGGGCGCGATGTCGCGCTCGATGGGCCAGGCGATGGGCCAGCTCTCGCATCTGGTGGGCGACGTGCGGATGCGCGTCGAGGCCGTGGCGCAGGCCAGCCAGCAGATCGCCAGCGGCAACCACGACCTCTCGCAGCGCACCGAGGAACAGGCGAGCTCGCTCGAGCAGACCGCCAGCGCGGTGGCGCAGATCACCGCCACCGTGGCGCAGACGGCCGAGCACGCCGCACGCGCACTCCAGCTGGCCGACGGCGCGCGCCGTCAGGCACAGGAAGGCTGCGTGCGCTTCGACGCCGTCAACGAGACGATGGACCGCATTGCCGCTTCCAGCCGCAGCATCGGCGAAATCGTGGCGATGATCGACGGCATCGCGTTCCAGACCAACCTGCTCTCGCTCAACGCCGCCGTCGAGGCGGCGCGCGCCGGCGCCCACGGCCGCGGCTTCGCGGTGGTGGCCGGCGACGTGCGCGCGCTCGCCGCGCGCAGCGCCGAGGCGGCGCACGAGATCCGCCACCTGATCGACGGCGCGGTGAGTCACGTGGCGACCGGCGTCGACCAGACCGCCGAGGCCGGCCGCGCGATGGACGCGGTGCGCGAAGGCGTGGCCGAGATGTCGCGCCTGGTCGGCGAGATCGCCAACGCCGCCGGCGAGCAGTCGCGCGGCATCGGCGAGGTCAACATCGCGGTCGCCCAGATCGACCGCATGACGCAGCAGAACGCGGCCCTCGTCGAGGAGACGGCGGCCGCCGCGCAGAGCCTGTCGGCGCAGGCCGCGCGCATGGTGGACTCGATCGCGGTGTTCCGCGTCAGGCCGGCGTGACCGCCGCGCTGCGCGGCGCCGGCACCAAGAAGCGGAACAGCGAGCCGCGCCCCGGCTCGCTGTCGAAGGCGATCGTGCCGCCCATCGGTTCGGCCAGCGGGCGCGACAGCGCCAGCCCCAGCCCGGCGCCGCCGGGGTGGCCGCGGCCGACCTGCGCATAGGCGCGGAACAGCCGCTCGCGGTCCTCCGGGGCGATGCCGGCGCCGGTGTCGCGCACCAGCAGGCGCAGCTCGTCGCGGCCGTCGCCGCGCGGCGTGCGGTCCCAGCTCACCTCCACCTCGCCGGTGGGCGTGTACTTCACCGCGTTGGCCACCAGGTTGCGCACGATCTGGCTCACGCGCAGCGGGTCCAGCTCGTGCAGCACCTCCTCTGCCGGACCGCCGCCGCGCACGCCCAGCCGCAGACCCTTCGCGGCGGCGGCCGGCTGCAGTTCCTCGACCACCGCGCGCGCGAGCGCGCCGAAGTCGCACCGCACCGGCCACAGCGGCAGGTGGCCGGCGTCGAGCCGGCCCTGGTCGAGCAGGTCGTCCAGCAGCTGCAGCGTGCCGGCGGCCGAGCGGTGCAGCGAAGGCAGCAGCCGCTCGGCGAAGTCCGCGTCGTGGCGCTCCTCCAGCAGCCGCACCGCGCCGGTGATGCCGCCCAGCGTGTTGCGCACCTCGTGGGCCAGGAACGAGAGGTAGCGTTCGCGCGCGGCCGAGGCCTCCTCGGCCGCCGCCTGCGCAGCCGCCCGCGGCACCCGTTCGCGCCGCGAGCCGCGGAGGGCGATGAACTCCTCGGCGCGCAGTTCCTCCACCACGCCGGTGACCGCCAGCCCCGCCGGGTCGGCCCGGCTGCCGCCGGCGCCCCGCCGCGACAGCTGCACCAGCGTGGCTTCCGCCCGGCCGGCGGCGACACGCGCGGCGCAGTCGCTCTCTTCGGCGCAGCTCACGAGCTCGATGTTCGGGTGGCGCGCCTCCACCAGCACGCGGCCCCAATGGCCGGCTGGCAGCGCGAGGCGGCCGCCGGCACATTGCACGAGCGAAGCCGGGCCCGAGCCGCGGTGCGACAGCAGCACCAGCGGCTCGCGCCGGAACGGGCCGACGAAGGCGAGCCAGCGCCGCCGCGCCGCATGGCCAGCCGCAGCGCGCCTTCGGGCCGGCTGTAGGTCTCCAGCACGCGCAGGCCGGTCAGCCGGCGCGACTCGACGACGCGGCGCTCCGCGGGCAGCGCGTCCAGCACGTCGTCGACCCGGCACTCGGCGAGCGAGGCCAGCGCGAGCGGCAGGTTCTCCACCACCACCACGAGCGCGCCGGGAAAGAGCTCGCGCGCGCGCCTCGCTCACCTCGCCGGCCGAAACCGCCAGCCGCCGCCCCGCGAGGTCGGGCGCCAGCGTGGTCGCGGTCTCGTCGGCGCGCGGCACCAGCGCCTGCCGCACCTGCGCGTAGGGCGTGCGGAAGGCGAAGCTGCGCTCGCGCTCCCGCGTGCTGGCGGTGGCCATGGCGAGGTCGATCTCGCCGCGGGCGAGCGCCGCGCTCAGGTCGGCGAAGCGGCTGAAGCGGCGCAGCCCGTAGCGCAGGCCGATGCGCGAATGCAGGTGGTCCAGCACGCGCAGGACGCCAAGCGATCCTCCCGGCCGATAACCCGCTACGAGAGCGGTACTCCAAGCGATCAGGCGTTGGCGCAGTGCACCGGGCGCGCGCCGAGCAGGCGGGTCAGCACCTCGGGCGCGATGCCGACCAGGTAGCCGCGGCGGCCGCCGTTGATCAGGATGCGCGGCAGCGCGAGCACGCCTGCCTCCACGTAGACCGGCATCGCCTTGCGGGTGCCGAAGGGCGAGGTGCCGCCCACCTGGTAGCCGCTGGCACGCTGGGCGTCCTCGGGCTTGCAGGGCTCGACCGACTTGGCACCGATCTCGCGAGCCAGCGCCTTCAGGCTGACCTCGCGGTCGCCGTGCATCAGCACCACCAGCGGCTGGCGGCGCTCGTCCTGCATCACCAGCGTCTTCACGACCATGTGCTCGTCCACGCCGAGCTGGCGCGCCGATTCGGCGGTGCCGCCGCGGTCGACGTAGTCGTAGGGGTGCTCGCTGAACTCGACGCCGGCGGCGCGCAGCACCTGCGTGGCCGGGGTCTCGCTGACGTGGCGGTCCTTCTTCGCCATGGGCCTACTGCGCCGGGTCGCGGTGGCGCCAGCGGATGGCATCGATCGCGGCCAGCAGCTCGGGCGGGAGCTGGGTGTCCCAGGCCGCCACGTTCTCCTCCAGCTGCGCGACCGTGGTCACGCCCAGCAGCGTGCTGGCGACACGCCAGTTGCGGTAGCAGAACGCGAGCGCCATGCGCGCGGGCGCCAGGCCGTGCTGGCGCGCGAGCGCGTTGTACTGGCGCGCGGCGGCCAGCGTCTCGGCGCGGCCCCAGCGCTGCAGGCGCACGCTGGCGAAGGCGGCCATGCGGCCGGTGCCGGCGGGGGCGTCCTCGAAGCCGGTGTCGTCGTACTTGCCGGTGAGGCTGCCGAAGCCCAGCGGCGAGTAGGCCAGCAGCGAGACGCCGGTGCGCAGCAGCACCTCGTCGAGGCCGTTGTCGACGACGCGGTTGACCAGCGTGTACGGGTTCTGCACGCTCACCACGCGCGGCAGGCCCTCGCGTTCGGCGACGCGCAGGAACTCCATCAGGCCCCAGGGCGTCTCGTTCGAGAGCCCGACGTGGCGCACCTTGCCGGCCTTCACCAGCGCGGCCAGCGCGGCCAGCTGCTCGGCGATGCTGCTGTACGCGCGGTCCTTCGCAGGGTCCAGGTACAGCGGGCCGAAGAGCGGCACGTTGCGGTTCGGCCAGTGGATCTGGTAGAGGTCGATGACATCGGTCTGCAGCCGCTTCAGGCTGGCGTCGCAGGCCTGCGCGATCTCGGCCGGCGTGAGGTTGGTGCTGCCGTTGCGCACCCAGTCCATGTTGCGCGAGGGTCCGGCCACCTTGGTCGCCAGCACGACACGCTGGCGCACGCCGGGGCGGCGCGCGAACCAGTGGCCGATGATGGTCTCGGTGGCGCCGTAGGTCTCGCGCCGCGTCGGCACCGAGTAGATCTCGGCCGTGTCGACGAGGTCGATGCCGAGGTCGAGCGCGCGGTCCAGGATCGCGTGCGCGTCGGACTCGCCGACCTGTTCGCCGAAGGTCATGGTGCCCAGGCCGATGCGCGAGACCGTGAGCCCGCTGCCGCCGAGGTTCGTTCTTTCCATCGTCGCTTCCCTGCCCGCTCGCCGGGTCTGCAGTGTCGAAGGCCGCCAGTGTGCCGGAGTCGCTTGTCGGCAAGAGTTTGTTGTTTTACGATAAAAACATGAAGCACGACGATATCGAATCCGTCTCGCCAGGCTTGCGGCGGCTGTGCAGGCTGGTGCGCGCCGGGGCCGCGGCCGGGGCCGTCGCGGCCATCGCCGCGCAAGCCTGGGTCTGGTCGTCGGCAGACGTCGTGTCTCGGGTGGGGCCGCTGATGGCCGGCATGGCCTGCGAGGGCGTCAACCTCGACGGCCGCACGCGCGCGCTGGGCGCCGCGGTGTCGGTCGTGCCGACGCTGCTGTGGCTGCTGCTGGCGCAGCGGCTGTGGGCGCTGTTCGGCCTCTACGGCCGCGGCCGCGCGCTGACGGCCGAGGCGCAACGCCTGCTGCAGCAGGTGGGCCTGGTGCTGCTGGCGTCGGCGCTCGTGGGGCCGCTGTACCGCGCCGCGCTCTCGGTGGTGCTGACGCTGGCCAACCCGCCCGGCCAGCGCCACCTGGTGCTCGGGCTCGGCGGCGACGACTACCTCTGGGCGCTGGTCAGTGCCGCGCTGCTCGCGGTGGCCACCGTGATGCGGCAGGCCGTCGCGGCGGTGGACGAGAACCGCAGCTTCGTCTGACATGCCCATCGTCGTCCACCTGGACGTGATGCTGGCGCGGCGCAAGATGCGTTCGCGCGAACTGGCCGAGAAGCTGGGCATCACCGAAGCCAACGTCTCGCTGCTCAAGAGCGGCAAGGTGCGCGGCGTGCGCTTCGCGACGCTGGCGCGCATCTGCGAAGTGCTGCAGTGCCAGCCGGGCGACCTGCTGTCGTGGCAGCCTGGTCCCGAAGACGACATCGCGCCCGCCGATGGCGAGCCCTGAGCCGCGCCGGCTCGGGCCGCTGGCGGCGGTGCTGGGGCTGCACCTGCTGCTGCTCTTCGCGCTGCTGAAGGCCGGCGTCTGGCGCGACCGCACGCCGCCGGTGCGGGCGCCGGCCGTGATCACCTTGTGGCTGCCGACGGCGCCGCCCGCGCCGCGCGCTGCGCAGCCGCCGGCACCGGCGACAACGCCCAGGCGAATGCCGCCCGGACCGGCGCGGCCGGCACGCGAACGCGGCGAGCTACCGGCCGCG
>CAYVXO010000044.1:0-31440 GCA_964454485.1 uncultured Rubrivivax sp. | reverse complement strand
CGGGGGCCGAGGCGGCGGCCTGCACCGCCGCCAGCGAAGCCGGCGCTGCCACGGACGGCGTTGCCGAGGCGGCCGCCAGCGGCGCCGACGCGGCCGCTGCCGCCGGCGCCGAAGCCTTGCCCTGGCGCTGCCAGGCCAGCGCGCCGCCCAGCACCGTGAGCACCACGCCCAGCACCGCCAGCGTCGACAGCACCGCGGTCTGCAGCCGGTGTTCCTTCTTGCGCCGCACGTTGCCGAAGACCTCGGCCGCGGCCTTGTCGACGATCTCGACCGTGATGCGCGACTTGCCGCTCGCGTAGCCGCCCAGCAGCGCGCGGTCGGCGAGCAGGTTGATGCGCCGCGGCACGCCGTTGCAGAGCTCGTGCAGGCGCGCCAGCGCCTTCGTCTCGAAGGGCATCTCGCCTTCGAGGCCGGCCACCGCGAGCCGGTGGCGCACGTACTGGCCGGTCTCCTTCAGCGTGAGCGCGGGCAGGTGGTAGCGCGCGATCACGCGCTGCGCCAGCTGCTCCAGGTCGGGCCGCGCCAGCATCGGCCGCAGCTCGGGCTGGCCGATCAGCACGATCTGCAGCAGCTTGCGCTCGGCCGTCTCCAGGTTGGTCAGCAGGCGCAGCTGCTCCAGCACCTCGGCCGACAGGCTCTGCGCCTCGTCGATGATGAGCACGCTGTTGCGGCCGGCGGCGTGGCCTTCGAGCAGGAAGGCGTTGAGCGCGTCGACGAAGTCCTTCACCGTGCGCGCGCCCGGCGGCAGCGCGATGTGGAACTCGTCGCAGATGGTGCGCAGCAGCTCGGTCACGCCCAGCTTGGGGTTGAAGATGTAGGCGACGTTGCAGTTCTCGGGCACCTGGTCCAGGAAGCAGCGGCAGACGGTGGTCTTGCCGGCGCCGATCTCCCCGGTCAGCAGCACGAAGCCGCCGCCGCCCGCAAGGCCGTACAGCAGGTGCGCCAGCGCCTCCCGGTGCGCTTCGCTCATGTAGAGGAAACGCGGGTCGGGTGCGATCGAGAACGGCTCCCGCTGCAGGCGGAAGAACGCCGAATACATGACCGCCAAGAATAGCCCTCCAGGGTGCGGGGCCGGCCGGGCCCGGACGCAAGTATCGCCGCCCTCGTAACCGCGCCGTACCGGCGGCGCGGTCTAATCGTGGCAACCGACGAGGAGCCTTCCGCCATGACACGCTGCGACCGCACCGAAGCCTGGGCCGCCCTGCAGGGCCACTACGAAGCGCACGGGCGCGGGCTCGACCTGCGCGAGGCCTTCGCGCGCGACCCCGGCCGCTTCGCCACCTTCTCGCTGCAGGCGCCGGAGGTGTTCGCCGACCTCTCGAAGAACCTGGTCGACATCGCGACGCTGCGCTTCCTGCTCGACCTGGCGCGCGAATGCGGCCTGGAGGCGCGCCGCGACGCCATGCTGCGCGGCGAGGTCGCCAACGCCACCGAAGGCCGCGCGGTGCTGCACACCGCCCTGCGCGCGCCGCGCGGCGCGGCGCCCTTCGGCGACGAGGTGCACGCCGTGCTCGACGCCATGCTGGCCTACGCCGAGCGCGTGCGCGCCGACGACATCACCGACGTCGTCAACATCGGCATCGGCGGCAGCGACCTCGGGCCGCAGATGGTGGTGCCGGCGCTCGACGCCTACGGCCGCCGCGGCCTGAAGCTGCACTTCGTGAGCAACGTCGACGGCCACGACATCGAGCCCGTGCTGCGCACGCTGGACCCGGCGAAGACGCTGTTCATCGTCGCTTCCAAGACCTTCACCACGCAGGAGACGATGGCCAATGCCGCGGTCGCGCGCCAGTGGTTCCTGGACCGCGGCGGGCGCGACATCGCGCGCCACTTCGCCGCCACCACCACCAACGTGAAGGCGGCGGCCGAGTTCGGCATCGGCACCACCTTCGGCTTCTGGGACTGGGTGGGCGGGCGTTACTCGATGTGGAGCGCGATCGGGCTGCCGATCGCCGTCGCCATCGGCGAGGCGAACTTCCGCGACCTGCTGGCCGGCGCGCACGCGATGGACCGCCACTTCGCCGAAGCGCCGCTGGCCGCCAACCTGCCGGTGCTGCTGGGGCTGCTGGACGTCTGGTACCGCAACTTCCACCGCTTCACCAGCCGCAGCGTGGCGCCGTACCACCAGGGCCTGAAGCGGCTGCCGGCCTACCTGCAGCAGCTGGAGATGGAATCGAACGGCAAGCAGGTCGACGAAGAGGGCCGCCCGCTGCCCTACGGCACCAGCCCGGTGGTCTGGGGCGAGCCCGGCACCAACGGCCAGCACGCCTACTTCCAGATGCTGCACCAGGGTACCGACGTGATTCCGGTCGAGTTCATCGCCGTGAAGACGCCCACCCACCACCACGCCGACCTGCACGCCAAGCTGCTGGCCAACTGCCTGGCGCAGAGCCAGGCGCTGATGCTGGGCAAGAACACCGAGGCCGCGCGCGCCGAGAAGGCACCCACCGCGTCGGCCACGCTGGACCGCGACGTGCTGGCGCGCCACCGCACCTTCCCCGGCAACCGCCCCAGCACCACCTTCGTGCTGGACGCGCTGACGCCGCGCTCGCTGGGCGCACTGATCGCGATGTACGAGCACCGCGTCTTCACCAGCGGCGCGCTCTGGGGCATCAACAGCTTCGACCAGTGGGGCGTCGAACTCGGCAAGGCGCTGTGCAACGATCTGCTGCCGCGCATCGCCAGCGGCGAGGCGGCCGGGCTGGACGCCAGCACGGCCGGACTGCTCTCGCGGCTGCGCGGTTGACAATGTCGTCTCCGAACGAGGAGACGAGTCCGCGATGAAATGGCTGCGATTCCTGCACGAAGGCGAGGCCGCCTTCGGCCTGCTCGAAGGCGAGCGCGTGCGCCGCGTGCGCGGCACGCCCTTCGGCGACCACGAGCCTACCGACCACTGGCTGCCGCTGGAAGGCCTGCCGCTGCTGGCGCCCTGCCAGCCCGGCAAGGTGATCGGGCTGTGGAACAACTTCCGCGCCGCGGCGCAGAAGAACGGCTGGGCCGAGCCGGCCGAGCCGCTGTACTTCCTGAAGTCGCCCGGCAGCGTCATCGCCTGCGGCCAGGCCATCCCCGTGCCGGCGGCCTACGACGGCCGCGTGATGTACGAAGGCGAGCTCGCCATCGTCATCGGCCGCCGCACGCGCGCCGTGAAGCCGGAAGACGCCGCCGCCCACGTGCTGGGCTACACCTGCGCCAACGACGTGACGGCGATGGAGCTGCTGCAGCGTGACCCTTCGTTCCCGCAGTGGGCCCGCGCCAAGAGTTTCGACGGCTTCTGCCCGCTGGGCCCGGTGGTCGAGACCGCGTTCGACCCCGCCGCCGCCACGTTGCGCACGCTGGTGGGCGGGCGCGAGCGGCAGAACTACCCGCTCGCCGACATGTTCTTCCCGCCGCTGGAACTGGTGTCGCGCCTCTCGCACGACATGACGCTGGAGCCGGGCGACGTGATCCTTTGCGGCACCTCGCTGGGGGTGCTGCCGATGAAGCCCGGCACGCCGGTGGAGGTGGTGGTCGAAGGCATCGGGACGCTGGCGAACGTCTACGGCGGCTGAGGTTTTGCGCCACGTCAACCGTGCGCGGCACTTTCGCTTGCGGGTCATCGCCGCTGTGATATTCCTGAGCCGTCGCTTCAGCGAACGGATGTCATGGACCTGCCCCTGAAGGCCGCCCCCGCGGCCGATGCCGACGAGCAACTGCACCGCGCCGCCCAGCGCTTCGACGCCAGCCTGCACGCGATGGCCACGCGCGGCTTCGGCGGCCTGAGCCCGATCTCGATCGCGCTTGCCGGCATCGACTGGGCGCTGCACCTGGCCACGCAGCCGGCCGAGTCGGCGCGGCTGCTGCAGCGTGCGCAGCAGCGGGCGCTCGAAGGCTGGCTCCAGCTGTGGTGGGACGGCCGGGCGGCGCCGCAGGACGCGCGCTTCGCGGCGCCGGCCTGGCGCCAGTGGCCCTGGCCCGTCGTCGTGCAGGGCTACCTGGCGGCCGGCGACTGGTGGCAGGAAGCGACCGACCTGCGCGGCATGACGCCGCACGACCGCGAGGCGACGCGCTTCATGGCGCGCCAGTGGCTGGACATGCTCTCGCCTTCCAACCTGGGCCTGCTCAACCCCGAGGTGGCCGAGCGCACGCGCGCGCAGGCCGGCCGCAACCTGGTCGAAGGCTGGCTCAATGCGCTCGACCGCTGGCGCGAGTCCGAAGGCCTGCCGCGCCTGCGCCCGCTGCCGCGGCCCTACCGCCCGGGCGAGGACGTGGCCGTCACGCCCGGCCGCGTGGTCCACCGCAACCACCTGGTGGAGCTGATCCAGTACGACCCGGTCACGCCCACGGTGGCGGCCGAGCCGGTGTTCATCGTGCCCTCGTGGATCATGAAGTACTACATCCTCGACCTCTCGCCGGCGAATTCCTTCGTGCGCTGGCTGGTGTCGCAGGGGCACACGGTGTTCATCCTCAGCTGGCGCAACCCCGACGAGCACGACGCGCTGCTGGACATGGCCGACTACCTGGAGGCCGGCGTGTTCGACCCGCTGGCCGCCATCGCGCGCCTGGTGCCGGGCGAGAAGGTGCACGCCTGCGGCTACTGCCTGGGCGGCACGCTGCTGGCCATCGGCGCGGCGGCGCTGGCGCGGCCGCAGCGCGTGGCACGCGCCGAACTGCTGCCACCGCTGGCCAGCGTGAGCCTGCTCGCCGCCGAGACCGACTTCAGCGAGCCCGGCGAGATGGGCGTGCTGATCGACGAGTCGCAGGTCACGCTGATCGAGGACATGATGGCCGAGCGCGGCTACCTCAGCGGGCGCCAGATGGCCGGCTCCTTCATGTACCTGCATTCGCGCGATCTCGTGTGGTCGCAGCGCCTGCGCGAGCTGTGGCTGGGCGAGGCCGAGCACCCGAACGACCTGATGGCCTGGAACGCCGACACCACGCGCATGCCGGCGGCCATGCACAGCGAATACCTGCGCCGCTGCTACCTGCGCAACGAGCTGGCCGAGGGCCGCTACCCGGTGGAAGAGCGGCCGGTGTCGCTGTCCGACATGCGCTGGCCGATGTTCGTGGTGGGCACCGAGCGCGACCACGTCTCGCCGTGGAAGTCGGTCTACAAGATCCACCGCCTGGCCGACGCCGAGATCCGCTTCGTGCTCACCAGCGGCGGCCACAACGCCGGCATCGTGAGCGAACCGGGCCACCCCGACCGCCACTACCGGCTGGCCACGCGTGCCGCCGACGGGCCCTGGCAGGACGCCGACGCCTGGGCCGCCGCCGCGACGCGATTCGAAGGCTCGTGGTGGCCGGCCTGGCACGACTGGCTGGCCGCCAAGAGCAGCGGCCGCCGCGTGAAGGCGCGCGCGCCTGACGCACAGGCCCCCGCGGCGCCGGGCAGCTACGTGCACCAGCGTTACAGCGATTGAGCCGCCGCCACGCCGCCCCCGGCCTGTTCGCGCACTTCCTGCGCCGGCGCGCCGTCTCGCGCCACTACCACCGCCCGGCCTGGTGGGGCCACCGCGTGGGCAGCGCCTCGCACCGGCACGCCAGCGACCAGGTGGCGGCGCGCGCCGTCGCCGCCGCGCGCCTGGACGAAGCCGCGCTCTTCGCCCACTGGCACAGCGGTGCCGGCGGCCTGGCCGAAGCGCAGGTGCGCCGCCTGCGGCGCCGCCACGGTCCCAACCAGGTCGAGCCCGAGAAGGCACTCGGCTGGCCGGCGCACCTGTGGCAGGCCTTCCGGAGTCCGTTCAGCCTGCTGCTGGTGGGGCTGGCCGCGGTCTCGGGCTGGACCGGCGACCTGCGCTCGGCCGCCGTCATCGGCACCATCGTGCTGCTGGCCACCGCGCTGCGCTTCGTGCAGGAACGGCGTTCCGACCGCGCGGCCGAGGCGCTGAAGGCGCTGGTGTCCAGCCATGCCAGCGTGCTGCGCGCCGGCCAGCCCGCGCGCGAGGTGCCGATGAGCGAGCTGGTGCCCGGCGACGTGGTGCGCCTGGCCGCCGGCGACATGGTGCCGGCCGACTGCCGGCTGCTGGCGTCGAAGGACCTCAACGTCAACCAGTCGGCGATGACCGGCGAGGCGATGCCGGTGGAGAAACACGCCGGTGCGCGCGAAGTGCCGCCGCACACCGACCCGCTGGCGCTGGACAACCTGGTGTTCCTGGGCAGCAACGTGGTCTCCGGCACCGCCACCGCGATCGTGCTGGCCACCGGGCGCGAGACCTTCTTCGGCCTGCTCGCCGAGCATGCCGCGCGCGAGGCGCGGCCGCCGACGCAGTTCCAGTCCGGCATCAACCAGGTGAGCGTGCTGCTCATCCGCTTCATGCTGGTGATGGTGCCGCTGGTGCTGCTGGTCAACGGCTTCGGCAAGGGCGACTGGCTCCAGGCGGCGCTGTTCGCCGTCTCGGTGGCGGTGGGGCTCACGCCCGAGCTGCTGCCGATGATCGTGACCGGCACCCTGGCCAAGGGCGCGGTGGCGATGGCGCGCCGCAAGGTCATCGTGAAGCGGCTCGACGCGATCCAGAACTTCGGCGCGATGGACGTGCTGGCCACCGACAAGACCGGCACGCTCACGCAGGACCGCATCGTGCTCAAGCGCCACCTGGACGCCTGGGGCCAGGAGAGCGAGGCCGTGCTGCGCATGGCCTACCTCAACAGCCGCTTCCAGACCGGCCTCAAGAACCTGCTCGACCTGGCGGTGCTGGACCACCAGGAACTGCGCGCCCTGCCCGACGACTGGACGCTGGTCGACGAGATCCCGTTCGACTTCCAGCGCCGGCGGCTGTCGGTCGTCGTCGCGCCGAAGGCCGACCCGCAGCGCATGCTGCTGGTCTGCAAGGGCGCGGTGGAGGAAGTGCTGGCGCAATGCACGCAGGTGCGGCACGGCGACGAGGACCTGGTCCTCACGCCCGAGCACCTGCAGCGCCTGCGCGCCACGGTGGCCGAGCTCAACGACGACGGCCTGCGCGTGGTGGCCGTCGCGCTGCGGCCGCTGGCCGGCGAGCGCCGCACCTGGCACGCCGCCGACGAGCGCGAGATGGTGCTGCTGGGCTTCGTCGCCTTCCTCGACCCGCCCAAGGACAGCGCGGCGCCGGCGCTGCAGGCGCTGCAGCGCCACGGCGTGGCCGTCAAGGTGCTCACCGGCGACAGCGAGCGCGTCACGCTGAAGATCTGCCGCGACGTCGGGCTCGCGGTGTCGGGCGTGCTGCTGGGCCCGGCGCTCGACGCGCTGGACGACGCCGCGCTGGCCGCCGCAGTCGAATCGAACAACGTCTTCGCGCGCCTCGCGCCGCAGCACAAGGAGCGTGTCGTCGCCGCGCTGCGCGCCAACGGCCACGTCGTCGGCTTCATGGGCGACGGCATCAACGACGCGCCGGCGCTGCACGCGGCCGACATCGGCCTGTCGGTCGACTCGGCGGTCGACATCGCCAAGGAAGTGGCCGACCTGATCCTGCTCGAGAAGAGCCTGCTCGTGCTCGACGAAGGCGTCGTCGAGGGCCGGCGCACCTTCGCCAACATGCTGAAGTACATCCGCATGACGGCCAGCAGCAACTTCGGCAACGTGCTCTCGGTGCTGGTGGCCAGCGTGGCGCTGCCCTTCCTGCCGATGCTGCCCATGCACCTGCTGGTGCAGAACCTGCTGTACGACCTGAGCCAGGTGCCGATCCCCTTCGACGCGGTCGACGAGGAACTGCTGGCCGCGCCGATGCGCTGGCACCCGGAAGGCATCGGCCGCTTCATGCTGTGGTTCGGGCCGGTGTCCTCGCTGTTCGACCTGGTCACGTTCGCGCTGCTGTGGTGGGGCTTCCACGCCGGCGCCACGCTGTTCCAGAGCGGCTGGTTCGTCGAAGGGCTGATCACGCAGGTGCTGGTGGTGCACCTGATCCGCACGCCCAAGCTGCCCTTCGTGCAGAGCCGCGCCTCGGCCGCGCTGCTGGCCACCGGTGCCGCGGTGGTGGCGCTGGGCCTGTGGCTGCCGATGGGCCCGCTGGCGCCCTGGCTGCGCCTGCAGGCGCTGCCGGTGGCCTACCTGGCGCTGCTGCCGCTGCTGATGCTGGCGTATGCAGCCTGCGTGCAGGCGATGAAGTCCCTCTGGAGCTCCCGCCATGCCTGGACCTGAGACCGTCGCCGCCGCCCTCGAGGCACGCGACCTCACGCGCCGCTTCGGCCGCTTCACCGCCGTCGACGCCGTCAGCCTGCAGGTGGCGCCGGGCTGCATCTTCGGCCTGCTGGGGTCCAACGGCGCGGGCAAGTCCACGCTCGTCAAGATGCTGACCACGCTGCTGCCGCCGAGCGCGGGCGAAGCCTGGGTGGCCGGTGCCAGCGTGCGCGAGCAGCCGGCGAAGGTGCGCGAACGCATCGGCTACGTGCCGCAGATGCTCTCGGCCGACGGCATGCTCACCGCGCGCGAGAACCTGCTGTTCTCGGCGCGCCTGTACGACATCGCCGCCGCCGAACGGCGCGCGCGGATCGACGAGGCCCTGCACTTCATGGACCTGGACGACGCGGCCGACCGGCTGGTGCGCACCTACTCGGGCGGCATGATCCGCCGGCTCGAACTGGCGCAGGCCATGCTGCACCGGCCGCAGGTGCTCTTCCTGGACGAACCGACGATCGGCCTGGACCCGCTGGCGCGCCACGCGGTGTGGGAACGCCTGCAGCGCCTGCGGCAGGAGGCCGGCACCACGGTCCTGCTGACCACGCACGACATGGACGAGGCCGAGCACCTGTGCGACGAGCTCGCCATCCTGCACGAGGGCCGGCGCGTGGCCGGCGGGCGGCCTGCCGCGCTGAAGGCCGCGGTGGGCCCCGGCGCCACGCTGGACGACGTGTTCGCGCACCACTGCGGCGGCACCATCGAGCACGGCGGCCGCTTCGCCGACACGCGCGAGACGCGCGCCACCGCCCGGCGGCTCGGATGAACCTGCGCCGCTTCGCCCTCCAGGCCGCCGCCGTCGCCGACGTCGAGCTGCGCAAGCTGCTGCGCGACCCGACCGAGCTCTTCTCGCGCGCGGTGCAGCCGGTGCTGTGGCTCACGATCTTCGGCCAGGTGATGGAGCGCGTGCGCGGCATCCACGATGGGCCGGTGAGCTACCTCGTGTTCATCACGCCGGGCATCCTGGCGCAGAGCGTGCTGTTCAGCGCCATCTTCTATGGCATCGCGGTGATCTGGGAGCGCGACCTGGGCATCGTGCACAAGCAGCTCGCCAGCCCCGCCTACCGCAGCGCGCTGGTGCTGGGCAAGGCGGCCTCGGCCGGCCTGCGCGGCATCGTGCAGGCGGCGGTGATCTACGCGCTGGCACTGGCGCTGGACGTGGGCATCCGGCGCGACGCGGCGGCGGTGGCCGGCGTCGTGCTGACCGTGCTGCTGGGCTCGGCGCTGTTCGCCACCTTCTCGCTCGTCATCGCCTGCCTGGTGAAGACGCGCGAACGCTTCATGGGCGTGGGCCAGGTGCTGACGATGCCGCTGTTCTTCGCCAGCAGCGCGATCTACCCGCTGGCGCTGATGCCGGAGTGGCTGCGCGTGCTGGCGCGCTTCAACCCGCTCACCTACCTGGTCGACGCGCTGCGGGCGCTGATGGTGCCGGGCGTCGCGCCGGCGCTGCCCGCGCTCGACGTGGCGGTGCTGCTCGCGGCCTGGCTGCTGCTGATGGCCGCGGCGGTGCGCCTGTACCCGGCGCTGGTGCGCTGACTACGCGCGGCCGGGCGGCGCCTTCGGCGCCTCGTCGGCCGCCACCGGCAGCGCTTCGGCCTTCCAGCGCAGCATGCCGCCGGCCAGGTTGGCGACGCGGCCGAAGCCGGCCTTGGCGAGCAGCACGCAGGCCTGCGCCGAGCGCACGCCGGAGCGGCAGACCGCCACCACCGGCCGTTCGCGGTCCAGCTCGTCCAGGCGCTCCAGCAGCTGCGACAGCGGCACCAGGCGCGCCTGCGGCAGGCGACCCAGCGGGTCGATGAACTCGGGCGCCTCGCGCACGTCGAGCACCTGCACCTCGGCCGCGCGCTCCAGCAGAGCCATCGGCTCGATCTCCCAGACGCCGCTGAAGCGCAGCGTGAGCGGCGCCCAGTCGGGCGTGGCCGGCGGCAGCGCGCCCCCTTCGGGCCGGCCGCAGCGCAGGTTGGCCGGCACCGCCACCGCCATCAGCTTCGGGTGCGGCAGGCCCAGGTGGTTCATGTAGCCAGTGAAGTCGCCTTCGTTCACGTCGCCGCCCAGCCGCGGGTTGTAGCGCTTCTCCTCGGCCACGCTGGTGACGGTGACGCCGCGGTAGTCGTGCCCGGGGTAGAGCAGGCAGTCGTCGGGCAGGCTCAGGATCTGCCCGCGCACCGAAGCGAACAGCCGCTGCGGGCTGCCCTGCTGGAAGTCGGTGCGGCCGCAGCCGCGGATGAGCAGGCTGTCGCCGGTGAAGGCCAGGCTGCGGTCGTCCAGCACGTAGGTGAGGCAGCTGTCGGTGTGGCCGGGCGTGGCGCGCACCTCCAGCCAGCGGGCGCCGAAGGGCACGCGGTCGCCGTGCTTGAGCGGCAGGTCCGTGCCTTCGGCGCCGGCCACGGCGGCCAGCGCGATGCGGCTGCCGGCCAGCTGCTGCAGCCGCCAGGCGCCGGTCACGTGGTCGGCGTGCACGTGGGTGTCCAGCGTGGTGGTGAGCCGGAGGCCCAGCTCGCGCACCAGCGCCAGGTCGCGCGGCGCCTGTTCGTAGACGGGGTCGATCAGCAGGGCTTCGCCGCCGTCGCCCAGCAGGTAGGTGTAGGTCGACGAGGTGGCATCGAAGAGCTGGCGGAAGATCATCGGGTGGCTCCGGGCGACGCGCCGATGCTCTTGCGCGCCGCCGCCGGCGTCAACCGGGGCGGCCGCCGGTCCCTGGCCGGCGGCTTCGAAGGCCAGGGTTCAGTGCACCAGTTGCTTCCAGGCGAACAGCAGCACGAGCGCGCCGACCACCGACATCAGCAGCCCGGCCGGGTGCACGGCCGCGCCGGGCGCGGGCGTGCTGAACAGGCGGGCGATGAAGCCGCCCACGAACGAGCCGGCGATGCCCAGCACGCCGGTGAGCAGCAGGCCCAGGTGTTCCGAGCCCGGCATGATGAAGCGTGCGATGGCGCCGACGACGATGCCGACGATGAACATCCAGACGAAGTGAAGCATGGGGTTCCCTCCCGACCGCGACCGCGCGCACCCTGCGCCGGCAGGCGGCCTCCATTCTGCGGCGCCGCGCCGCGTGCCGCGTTACGGCGACAGGTTGGCGACCCGGCTGGCGGCGGTGGGAGCGCCGGAAAGCGTTCAGGGCGGCAGCAGCGCGAAGCCGGTGCGCGCCTGCAGCGCCGCGAAGTCCAGCTCTTCGGCCATGGCGCGCACGCGCACGCCTTCGGGCGCGATCTCCAGCACCGCCAGGTCGGTGTAGACCCGGCTCACGCAGCCCAGCCCGGTGAGCGGGTAGCTGCAGCGGGCCACCAGCTTCGGCTCGCCGGCCTTGGTGAGGTGCTCCATCATCACCCAGGTCTGCTTCGCGCCGGTGGCCAGGTCCATGGCGCCGCCGACGGCCGGAATGGCGTCGGGCTCGCCGGTGTGCCAGTTCGCCAGGTCGCCGTTGGCCGCCACCTGGAAGGCGCCTAGCACGCAGATGTCCAGGTGCCCGCCGCGCATCATCGCGAAGCTGTCGGCGTGGTGGAAGAACACGCCGCCCGGCAGCAGCGTCACCGGCTGCTTGCCGGCGTTGATGAGGTCGTAGTCCTCCTCGCCCTTGGCCGGCGCCGGGCCCATGCCTATGACGCCGTTCTCGCTGTGCAGCATCACTTCCTTGCCGCGCAGGTGATTCGCCACTAGCGTGGGCAGGCCGATGCCCAGGTTCACCACCGCGCCTTCGGCGATGTCGGCGGCGACGAGCGCCGCCATCTGGTCCTTCGTCCAGCGGCTCATTTCGTTTCCTTGAAGCCGCCGGCGGCGGTGGCGGCGCGCGCGATCTTCACCACGCGGTGCACGAAGAGCCCCGGCGTGACCACCGCCTCGGGGTCCAGCGCGCCGAGTTCGACGACATCGTGCACGGTCGCCACGGTGCACTTCGCGGCCATCGCCATGATGGGGCCGAAGTTGCGCGCCGTCATGCGGTAGGTGAGGTTGCCCCAGCGGTCGCCGCGCTCGGCCTTGACGAGCGCCAGGTCGGCGTGGATCGGCGTCTCGAACACCTGCCAGCGGCCGTCCAGCAGGCGCGTTTCCTTGCCCTTGGCCAGCTCGGTGCCGTAGCCGGTGGGCGTGAAGAAGCCGCCGATGCCGGCGCCCGCGGCGCGGATGCGTTCGGCCAGGTTGCCCTGCGGCACCAGTTCGAGCTCGATCTTCCCGCTGCGGTAGAGCTTGTCGAAGTGCCAGCTGTCCACCTGGCGCGGGAAGCTGCAGATGATCTTGCGCACGCGGCCGGTGGCCAGGAGCGCGGCCAGGCCGACGTCGCCGTTGCCGGCGTTGTTGTTGACGACGACGAGGTCCTTCGCGCCCTGGTCGACGAGCGCGTGCACCAGTTCGTTGGGCAGGCCGGCGGTGCCGAAGCCGCCGACCATCACGGTGGCGCCGTCCTTCACGTCGGCCACGGCCTCGGCGCAGCTGGCGAAGACCTTGTCGATCATGCCTGCGGCTCCGCGCCTTCCCAGGCGCGCTGCAGCAGCGCGCGCAGGGCGCCGCGCTCCAGCGGGCGCGGGTTGGGGTAGGGCGTCTGCGCGGCCAGGTCGGCGGCGCGGTCCAGGCCTTCGGCCGGCATGCCGAGGGCGGCCAGCGACGCCGGCGCTCCCAGGCGCTGCGCCAGCCGCCACAGCGTGGCCGGCGCGTCGCCGCCCAGCACCTGCGCCAGCCGTTCGATCGCCGCGCCGGCGAAGGGCGCGTTGTAGGCCAGCGCGTGCGGCAGCAGCACGGTGTGCACCTCGGCATGCGGCAGGCCGAAGCTGCCGCCCAGCGTGTGGCACAGCTTGTGGTGCAGGCCCATCGTGACCGCGCCCATCACGCTGCCGCACAGCCAGGCGCCGTACATCGCCTCGGCGCGCGCTTCGGCGTCGGCCGGGCGCGCCGCCAGCCGCGGCAGCGCTGCGCTGCAGGCACGCACGCCTTCGGCGGCCATCAGGCCGACCACCGGGTTGCCGTCGGGCGCGTAAAGGCCTTCGGCGGCATGCGCCATCGCGTTGAAGGCGCTCGTCACGGTCAGTGCCAGCGGCAGCGTGAGCGTGAGTTCGGGGTCGTAGATCACCGTCTTCGGCAGCACCTTCGGGTCGCGCCCGGTGCGCTTGGCGCCGCCTTCGGTCAGGCCCCACATGGTGGTGACCTCGCTGCCGGCGTAGGTGGTGGGCAGGGCGACGATGGGCAGCCCGGTCTCCAGCGCCACCGCCTTCGCCAGCCCGGTGGTGGAGCCGCCGCCCACGGCGACCAGCCCGTCGGCCTGCAGGCGGCGCGCCTCGGCCAGCGCCTCGGCCGCGATGGCCGCGGGCACGTGCATCGCCGCCTTCGCGTGCACGCCGGCGGCGCGCCCGCCCAGCAGCGCGGTCACGCGCCGGCCGTCTTCGGCATGGCCCGGCGTGCTGATCACGAGGGCGCGCTTCAGGCCCAGGCGGTCGGCTTCGGCCGGCAGCTGCTGCAGCGTGCCGGCACCGAACAGCACGCGCGCCGGGTGGGCGGTGTAGACGAAGGAGAGCATGGGAGGCGATTGCAACCGCTCGCGCGCGCGGTGCAAAGCGCGTTTGCCCGGAACAGAGTTTTCCGCCCGACGGGCGGCGCGCTCGCGCATCATCGCGCCGAACAGGAACGAGACAGACCCGGAGACGCGCCCATGCTGTTCCCCACCACCGTCGTCGGCAGCCTGCCGCAGCCCGACTGGCTTATCGACCGCGAGAAGCTGTCCGGCACCTTCCCGCCGCGCGTGCGCATGAAGGAGCTCTGGCGCATTCCGGAGCCGTACCTGCAGCAGGCCTGGGAAGACGCCACGCGCCTGGCCATCCGGGTGCAGGAAGACACCGGGCTGGACATCGTCACCGACGGCGAGATCCGGCGCGAAAGCTACAGCAACCGCTTCGCCACCGCGCTCGAAGGCGTCGACCTGGACAACCCCGGCACCGTGCTCAACCGCTCGGGCCTGCCGATCCCGGTGCCGCGCGTGGTGGGCGCCATCCGCCGCCGCCACCCGGTGGAGGTGGACGACCTGCGCTTCCTGAAGGCCAACACCACGAAGCAGGTGAAGATCACCGTGCCCGGCCCGTTCACGATGAGCTGCCAGGCGAAGAACGAGCACTACGCCGACGACGCGGCGATGGCGATGGCCTACGCCGAGGCGCTGAACGGCGAGATCCGCGACCTCTTCGCCGCCGGCGCCGACATCGTGCAGATCGACGAGCCCTGGATGCAGGCGCTGCCCGAGAAGGCGCGCGAATACGGCCTGCCGGCGCTGAACCGCGCGCTGGAAGGCATCACCGGCACGACGGCCGTGCACATCTGCTTCGGCTACGCGGCGATGGTCAAGCAACGGCCCAGCGGCTACAGCTTCCTGCCCGAGCTGCGCGGCTGCGGCTGCCGGCAGATCTCGATCGAGACCGCGCAATCGAAGCTCGACTGCGCGGTGCTCGCGAACTTCCCCGACAAGCAGGTGATGGTGGGTTGCATCGACCTCTCGGACATGAACGTGGAGACGCCCGAGGTCATCGCCGCGCGCATCCGCCGTGCGCTGCCCTACGTGGCGAAGGAGCGCGTCATCCTGGCGCCCGACTGCGGCATGAAGTACCTGCCGCGCGAGGTGGCGGCAGGCAAGCTGAAGTCGATGGTGGCGGCGGCGCGCATGCTGCGCGAGGAATTCGGCGCAGGTTGAGCCCTGGCTGACAGGGGGCGGCAGCACTCGACCCATCCGCGACACGGGCTGCCGTCAACTCGTCGTCTAGAAGCCACCGGCCACGCACGCACCAGCGCCTTCGCATGCGGCCCTGCAGTGGAAGACGCCTGTACGCGCACAGTACCCAGGGCGATGGACGTGCAGCGGTCGGTGTGAGCCCCCCGGGTCGCCTCAGGGGATGCAGCGGGCCACGGAGAAGCCCGACAGGGGCAGACGTGGGCAGACAGGAATGCCGTTCAGGGCCCCTTCGCGTGCGAGGATGGTGACATGAGCTATGTCCTTCGCTTTCTGCACGCACCGCACATCACCACCGCCCGCGAGGCCATGGCCTGGGCCGACGGTCCGCATCCCTTGCCCCGTCAACGCAACCCGCACTTCGCGGAGTTCGTTCGCCGCATCACCGAGTACTACCCCGTGCTCTGGGACCGCGATGGTGGCGCTCACGAGCGCAGCCTGTGGCCGGAGGGTCTCGAATCCACGGTCGACGACGGCGCCGTGGTCAACGTCCTCATCAATACCGACCTGTTCGACGACGGCGTGATGACGGTCATCGCCCGCGAGGCGGATGCGGCGGGCCTGCGGGTGCTCGACCCGCAGAGCGGCGCACTCTACGGGCCGGGGCTGCAGTCGATCGCACCGGGCGAGACCACGCCCGTGCCGCTGCCGGAGATCACGAACTTCGCCTTCGCGGCGATGACGGAGAACCTGAGCGGTCTGCGCTTCGATGCGGCCCGCAAGAAGATCGCCACGGCGCTGCGCCAGGGCCTGGGCGCACCCGCGAGAACGGGCGAGGGCGTGTCGGTGACGGCGGTGAGCCGCAACCACGGCAAGCTGCGCCAGCTGATGCTGCTACGGGTGATGCGCTCGACCGATGGCAAGAGGGCCAGGGTCTACGTGCGGCTCGGTTTTTCCTGCCCGCCGCTGCGCAAGATCTGGCAGCCCCTGCTGCCGGAGAGCTTCGTGCAACGCAAGGCGCGCTACGACGTGGCCGACGGCGGCACGGCGCTGGAGTTCGCCGTCTGGGCGACTGACATCGCACGCGGCGCCCTGCCCGCCAGCCTCAGCCTGCCCACCGACAGCACCATGGCATTCGCGAATGCCGCCGAACTCAAGGCGCTGGTGACGGCCACCCAGACCTGGGCCCGCGAGCAGCTGCTGCCGTTCCTCGATCCGCTGCGCGACGCGGAAGACCTGCTGCCGCTGTTCATCCACGAGGCCGGAAGGCAGCATGCGCGCGAGGGCTCGGTGCAGTTCCCGATCTACCCGGCGATGCTCACGTTGGCGCGCCGCGCCGGGCTGCCGACCTTTGAGGCCTGGGCGGAGGCCTACCGCGCCAATCCGGACCTCTCTCGCCTGTGCCGGGTCTTCAAGGACCCCGAGTGCGAGCACTTCAACGCCCTGGTCGAGGGCCTGCGGCGCGGCAGCTGAGTCGGCACACCGCAACGCCCGACGGTCGGCCGATTGCCACAGGGCCAACCGATTCCTCAGGTCCGGGTCTCCCGGGTCGGCGCTGCGCAGCACGCGAGTCGACCGGAACCTGCTCTCTGCGAGTGTCGGCCGTTGGCCGGTAGCCGCCCTCAGGCCGTCCACCGCCGCTCGAAGTCCTGCTTCTCGAACTGCTCGACCAGAAAGTCCACGAAGCACCTCACCTTGGCCGGCAGGTGGCGCCGCGTGGGGTAGGCGATGTTGATGGTGAGCCGCTGCAGTTCCCATTCCTGCAGCACCGGCACCAGGCGGCCGGCGATGACGTCCTCGTGGATGATGTACATCGGCTGCATCAGGATGCCCAGGTGGCGCAGCGCGGCGGCGCGCACCACCTGGCCGTCGTTGGCTTCCAGCACGCCGTGCGCGGGCACCGAGGTGACGGCGCCGTTGCGCGTGAAGCGCAGTTCGTTCGGGTGGTTGGCCAGGTTGTAGATCAGCAGCCGGTGGCGCGAGAGCTCGTCCGGCGTCTTCGGCGTGCCGTGGCGCTGCAGGTACTGCGGCGAAGCGGCCATCACGCGCTTGGTCTCGGCCAGGCGGCGCACGGTGATGGCGCTGTCGTTCTCGAACTCGCGGTTGCGCACCGCGACGTCGATGCCGTTTTCCAGCAGGTCGGTGTAGCGGTTGCTGACCACGATCTCGACGCGCAGGTCGGGATAGCGCTCGTTGAACTCGGGCAGCAGCGGCGCGATGACGATCATCGAGAACGACAGCGAGGCCGTCACGCGCAAGAGCCCTGTGGGCTTGAGCGCGGCCTCGTTCACCGCCGCCTCGGCTTCGCGCAGTTCGCCCAGCAGCGGCTTGCAGCGGCGGTAGAACTCCTCGCCCATGTCGGTGAGGAACAGGCGCCGCGTGTTGCGTTGCACCAGGCGCGCCGCCAGCCGCTCTTCCAGCGCCGCCAGGTGGCGGCTGGCGGCGGCGTTGGAAAGCCCCAGCGCTTCGGCGGCGCGCGAGAGGCTGCCCATCTCGGCCACCTGCACGAAGAGTTCGATCTCGGTCCAGCGATCCATGTTTACCCGGAGTTTTCCGGCGAGCGGAAGAAAGCTTTGTCGCGGGCAGACTTTGCCATCGGAAGGCGGAAGTCTAGGCTCGCGTCCCGAGCGGGGCGACCCGCGGGATCCCGAGTCGAAGTACGCCAAGAGCCTTGCGCAACATCAACGAAGACAACATCACGCAGGCGGTCATCGCGCGTCATGCGAATGCCGCCGACACCCGCCTGCGTGATGTGATGACCTGCCTCGTGCAGCACCTGCACGCGTTTGCGCGCGAAGCCAGGCTGACCGAGGCGGAATGGTTCGAAGGGATCCGCTTCCTCACCGAGACCGGCCACAAGTGCAGCGACCAGCGGCAGGAGTTCATCCTGCTCTCGGACGTGCTGGGCCTGTCGATGCTGGTCACCGCGTTCAACCACCGCAAGCCGGCGGGCTGCACCGAGTCCACCGTGTTCGGCCCCTTCCACGTGGAAGGGGCGCCGCACTACGACCACGGCGGCGACGTCGCCAACGGCGCGCCGGGCGAGCCCTGCTTCGTGCGCGGCAGCGTGCGCAGCCTGGACGGCACGCCGCTCGCCGGCGCCGAGGTGGAAGTCTGGCAGGCCGACGCCGAAGGCTTCTACGACGTGCAGCGCCCGGGCGCGCGGCTGCAGGCGCGCGGCGTGCTGCAGTCGGGCCGCGACGGCGGTTTCCACTTCAGGAGCATCCTGCCCGAGGTCTACCCGATCCCGCACGACGGGCCGGTGGGCGCGCTGCTCGAACGCCTGGGGCGCCACCCCTGGCGGCCGGCGCACCTGCACTTCATGATCAGCGCCCCCGGGCACGAGCGGCTCATCACCCACGTGTTCCGCGAAGGCGGTCAGTACCTGGATTCCGACGCCGTGTTCGGCGTGCGCAGCTCGCTGGTGGCCGACTGGGTGCGCCACGAGCCCGGCCCCACGCCCGACGGCGGCACGAGCCCGGTGCCGTTCCACACGCTGGACTTCGAGTTCGTGCTGAACCCGCTGCCCAGGACCTAGACCGAGAAGGAGACAAGCCATGAACCACCGCAACGTATCGCGCCGCAGCGTGCTGGGCGCCGGCGCCGCCGGCCTGGCCGCGGCCTCGGGCCTCTCGCTGGCGCAGAGCAGCGGGCCCATCCGCATCGGCAGCACGCTGGCGCTGACCGGGCCGCTCTCGGCCACGGCCATGATCCACAAGCTGGTGGGCGAGATCTACATCGAGACCATCAACAAGAAGGGCGGCTGGCTCGGCCGCCCGCTCGAATGGGTGCTGAAGGACGACCAGTCCAAGCCCGACGTGGCGCGCACGCTGTACGAGCAGCTCATCACCGCCGACAAGGTGGACCTGCTGATGGGGCCCTACGCCACCGGCGCCATCCTTTCGGCCATGGGCGTGGCGCAGCGCTACAACAAGGTGCTGGTGCACCACACCTTCGGCATCCCTTCGCTGGCCAAGTACGAGATGGCCTTCCCGGCCTGGAGCCTGGGCCCCGACCCGGCGAACACCGTGCCCAACACGCTCTTCGACGCGTTGGCCGCCGGCCCCAAGCCGCCGAAGACGGTGGCGGTGGTGACGAGCAAGTTCCCGTCGATCCAGTTCCTTTCCGCCGGCGCGCGCGAAGTGCTGAAGAAGCGCGGCCTGCAGGAAGTGCTGTTCCTGGAATGGGACTTCGGCAACCGCGAGTTCGGCCCCATCGCCAACCGCGTGAAGGACGCCAAGCCCGACTTCGTCTGGGTGGGCGCCATCGGCCTGGAAGGCAACCTGCTGCTCGACGCGATGAAGAAGATCGACTACGTGCCGCCGCAGCACTTCTACCTGTACCCCAGCCCCGGGCCGCTGGTCAACCTGCCGGAAGCGAAGGGCGCGCTCTCGGTCACCATCTTCGAGGACCTGCCGCCCTTCACCAGCAACCCCGGCGCGGCCGAGTTCGTGAAGCTCTACCACGAGCGCGCCGCGGCGGCCAAGCTGCCCGACCCTTCGGTGGAAGTGCAGGCCGGCGCCTCCTACACCGCGTGGCAGATCCTGGAAGCGGGCGTGAAGGCCACCAAGAGCCTGGACGACAAGGCCATCGGCACCTGGTTGAAGGCCAACAAGGTGGACACCATCCAGGGCAAGCTGCGCTTCAACGAGACCGGCAACTACGGCGACGACCTCATCCGCATCAAGCAGGTGCAGAACGGCCACTGGGCCGTGGTGTGGCCGAAGGACTTCGCCAACGGCGCCAAGCTGCAGCTGCCCTGATCCGCCGATGTCGGGTTTCTCGATGCCCAGCGCCACGCTGCTGGCGCAAAGCGTGCTGTCGGGCGTCTTCGCGGGCGCCCTCTACGGCCTGCTGGGGCTGGGCTTGTCGCTCTCGTGGGGGCTGCTGCGCCTGATCAACCTGGCGCACTTCGCGTTCGCGTTCCTGGCGGCCTACCTCTGCTACCAGCTCTCCACGATGGGCTGGGACCCGCTGGCCACGCTGGTGCTGGTGGTGCCGCTGTTCTTCGCGCTCGGCGCCGCGCTGCACGCGGCAATGATGCGGTTCCAGATCACGCCCTTCAATTCGCTGCTGCTGACCTTCGGGCTCACCGGCATCGTGGAGGCGCTGATCCAGTCGATCTGGACCGCCGACTTCCGCAAGCTCGAATCGGGCTACGGCGAGCACCGCTTCAAGTTCGCGGGGCTCTACGTGCCGCTGCCCGAACTCATCACCTTCGGCTTCGCCCTCGCGCTCAGCCTGGGCGTGTGGGCCGTGCTGCGCTACACCGACCTGGGCAAGGCGCTGCGCGCCTCGGCCGAGGACGCGCCGGTGGCGGCCGCCTTCGGCATCCACCAGCGCCGCAACGCGCTGCTGCTGGCGGGCACCTGCTCGGGGCTGGCGGCGGTGGCCGGCGTGTGCCTGGCGCTGGGCTACACGCTTGCGCCTTCGCAGATCTACGCCTGGATCGGCGTCGTCTTCGCCGCCGTCATGCTGGGCGGGCTGGGCAAGGCCATGGCGCCGCTCGTCGCGGGCGTGGTGATCGGCGTCAGCGAAGCGGTGACGATGGCGGTGACCGCGCCTTCGTGGGCGCCGCTGGTGAGCTTCGCGCTGCTCATCGCCATATTGCTGTTCAGGCCCGGGCGCGCCGCATGAGTTTCCCGAAGACGCCCGTCGCCATCGTCGCCGCGGCCGCCGCGCTGGCCTTCGTGCCGCGGCTGGGGCTGCCGGCGTTCTACGACTCGCTGCTGTACCTGGTGCTGCACTGGGTGGTGCTCGCCACCTCGTGGAACATCCTCTCCGGCTACACCGGCTACTTCTCGTTCGGCCACGGCGCCTTCTTCGGCGCCGGCATCTACACCAGCGCCACGCTGATGGCGCGCTTCGACTGGCCCTTCCTGTGGACGCTGCCGGCCGCCGCGCTGGTGGCCGGCCTGCTGGGCGTGGCGCTGGGCGCGGTGGTGTTCCGCGTCAAGGGCATCCGCGGCGAGGTGTTCGCGCTGCTCACGCTGGCGGTGACCTTCGTGCTGGGCACGGTGATCGTCAACACGCCGATCGACGGCGGCAACGGCGTCTCGCTGGCCGCGGTGGACATCCCCAGACTCGGCCCCACGCCTTCGGCCACCTTCTACCTGCTGGCGCTGGCGGCGGCCGCGCTCACGCTGCTGGTGGCCTGGGGCATCACGGTCAGCAAGCTGGGCGCGGGGCTGTTCGCCATCCACGACGACGAGGACGCGGCCGAGGTGATGGGCGTGCCCACCTACCGCTACAAGCTGGTGGCGCTGGGCATCAGCTGCGCGCTCGCCGGCGTGGCCGGCGGCATCCATGCGCTCTTCCTCAACTACGTGACGGTGGGCGAGATCTTCACCATCGCCGTGCCGCTGACGGTGGTGCTGATGAGCGTGCTGGGCGGCACGCGCCACTGGGCCGGGCCGGCGGTGGGCGCGGTGGCCATCACGCTGCTGCTGTACGCCTTCACAGCGGCCGACAAGGCCATCGCCGGCAAGGCGATGGTGGGCGTGGTGCTGATCGGCGCCATCCTCTTCATGCCCGACGGCATCCTGCCGCGCCTGCAGCGGCTGCTGAAGCGCCGCACCGCGGCGCCGCCGGCGGCGGCCGAGGACCCGCCGCCCGCGGCCGCCGCGCGCGGCGGCGAGGTGCTGCTGAAGACGCGCGCGCTGGCCAAGAGCTTCCGCGGCGTGAAGGCGTTGGCCGGCGTGGACGTGGAAGTGCGCCGCGGCGAGATCCTGGGCCTGCTGGGCCCCAACGGCAGCGGCAAGAGCACCTTCATCAACGTCGTCAGCGGCCACTACCTGCCCACCGGCGGCAGCGTGCTCTTCGAAGGGCAGGAGCTGGCCGGGCGCGAGGCGCACCGCATCGCGCGCGCCGGCATCTCGCGCACCTACCAGATCCCGCGCCCCTTCGGCCACCGGAGCGTGCTCGACAACGTGGCGCTGGCGGCGATGTTCGGCGGCGGCATCGCCACCCCGTCGGCGGCGCGGCGCGAGGCGATGCGCTGGCTCGCCTTCACCGGCCTGGCCGAGAAGGCGATGGCGCGGCCGGACGAGCTGAACCTGCACCAGCGCAAGTTCCTGGAGCTGGCGCGCGCGCTGGCCTCGCGCCCGCGGCTGGTGCTGCTGGACGAGGTGCTGTGCGGGCTCACGCCTTCGGAGATCGACGACGCGGTGGCGCTGGTGCGGCGCATCCGCGACCAGGGCAGCACGGTGGTGTTCGTCGAGCACGTGATGCGTGCCGTGATGGCGCTCACCGACCGCGTGGTCGTCTTCGACCAGGGCTCGCTGCTCGCCGAAGGCCCGGCCGAGGAGGTGATGCGCCGGCCCGAGGTGATGACCGCCTACCTGGGCGCGCCGCAGGCCGCACCGGCACTGGAGCCTGGCCATGCTTGAGGTGCGCAACCTGCAGGTGGCCTACGGCGCCGCACCCGCGCTCTGGGGCGTGAGCTTCGAGCTGAGGAAGGGCGAGCTGCTGTGCGTGGTCGGCCCCAACGGCGCCGGCAAGACCACGCTCATCAACACGCTGGGCGGCGTGCTGCGCGCCAAGGCCGGCAGCGTGCGGCTCGAAGGCCAGTCGATCCAGGACCTGGCGCCGCACCGCTTCTGCGAAGCCGGCATCGCGCTCGTGCCCGAAGGCCGGCGCCTGTTCACCGGCATGACCGTGCGCGAGAACCTGGAGATCGGCAGCATGCGCCCGGCCGCGAAGGCGCGCCGCGCGCAGACGATGGACAGCGTGCTCGCGCTGTTCCCGGCGCTGAAGCCCAAGCTGGAGCAGGCCGCGGGCGAACTCTCCGGCGGCCAGCAGCAGATGGTGGCGATCGGCCGCGCGCTGATGGCACTGCCGCGCCTGCTGCTGCTGGACGAGCCTTCGCTGGGCCTGTCGCCGCTCATCGTGGGCGAGATGTTCGCCGCCATCCGGCGCGTCAACCGCGAGGGCACGGCGGTGCTGCTGGTGGAGCAGAACGTGGCCACCGCGCTGCGCGTGGCCGACCGCGCCTACGTGCTGGAGGAAGGCCGCATGGTGGCCGAAGGCACGCCCGACGACCTGATGCAGCGCGACGAGATCCGCCGCGCCTACCTGGGCGTTTGAGGAAGGGAGCCCGGACGTGATCTACATGTTCCGCCTGCTCGACCGCCCCGACGGCGCCGCGCTGCGCCAGCGCCTGCGGCCCGAGCACAAGGCCTACCTCGCGCAGGTGGCCGGCCGCATCGCCTTCGCCGGCCCGCTGGTGGCCGACGACGGCGAGACGATGATCGGCAGCCTGCTCGCGATCGACTTCGAGAGCCGCGACGCGGCGCGCGAATGGCTGGCCGGCGAGCCCTTCACCCGCGCCGGCCTCTACGCCGGCACCGAGGTGCATGCCTTCGTCAACCTGTGGCCGCAGAAGGCCGGCTTCCCGCCAGCGCCAGGCGGGCCGAGCGCCGGGCCGCTCCCAAGCCGGCCCGCCATCCCCTCGGGGGATCGGCCGACGGTCCCGTCGGCCGAGGGGTCGTCATGACCATCAAGCACATCGTCATGTGGAGCGTGCAGGGCGAGGACGAAGCGGCCCGCGCGAGCAACGCCGCCTTCGTGAAGGCCGAGTTCGAATCGCTGCGCGGGCGTGTGCCCGGCCTGCTGCACCTGGAGGTGGGTGTCGACGAAAGCCGCATCGACTACGCCTGCGACGTCGTGCTCGTCACCGAATTCACGAGCCGCGAGGCGCTCGCCGGCTACGCCCAGCACCCCGAGCACCTGCGCGTGCGCCAGCGCCTGGGCGACCTGCGCCGCACGCGCCACCAGGTGGACTACGAGATCGCGGACGAGACGGTCCGCGACCGTTCCGCGCCGCAAGGCGCACCCGAACCCGCCGGGACTGCCAGCTGCGGGTGACCCCCAACGAAGAAGGAAGGAGACACCCCCAATGTGCAGACTCTGTGACCTGGGCCGCCCGCAGCGGCACTGGAACTCGCGCCGCGGCTTCCTGAAGGCGGCCGCGGCCCTGGGCGCCGGCAGCAGCCTCTCGCTGTTCGCGCCGCGCGCCGCGTGGGCCGACAACGAGGCGCGCGCGCCCGAAGGCACCGGCAAGCGCGGCCACCGCTACCTCATCAAGGGCGGCGCGGTGATGTCGATGGACCCCAAGGTGGGCGACTTCGCGCAGGCCGACGTGCTGGTCGAAGGCAAGAAGATCCTGGCCGTCGGCCCTAACCTGGCGGCGCCCGGCATCCCGGTCATCGACGCCCGCGGCCGCATCGTGATGCCGGGCTTCATCGACACCCACCACCACCAGTTCGAGACCGCGCTGCGCGGCTGGCTGGCCGACGGCCTGCTCATCAACGACGGCTCGGGCACCCCCAGCGGCAACCAGACCTACTACGAGAACATCCTGCTGCGCTTCGCGCCCGTGTACCGGCCGCAGGACGTGTACATCAACGAACTGTTCGGCGGCCTCTCGCAGCTGGACGACGGCGTCACCACGGTGCACGACATCTCGCAGATCCACCACTCGGCGGCGCACTCTGACGCCGCGGTGCAGGCCCTGTTCGACACCGGCCGCCGCGCCGTCTTCGGCTACTTCGAAGGCGCCGGCTCGAACCACGGCCCCGAGTACGTGTACCCCTCGGACGCGACGCGCCTGGTCAAGCAGTGGTTCAGCTCCAGCGACCAGCTGGTGACGATGGTGATGGGCGGCGAGGTCTACCTGGGTTCGCCCACCTACACGCAGTCGTGGACGCTGGGCCGCCAGCTCGGGCTGCAGGTGGCGGCGCACATCCTCAGTCCCTTCGGCATCCGGCCCATCATGGACCAGCTGGCGGCGGGCAAGGGCGGCGACGCGCAGAACATCGGCCTGGGCCCCGACAACTTCTTCATCCACATGACCGGCATGAGCGACGAGGCCTGGCAGCGCGTGAAGGACGTCGGCGCCCATGTCTCGCTGGCGGTGCCGATCGAGATGAACATGCGCCACGGCACGCCGCCGATCCTGAAGATGCAGTCGCTGGGCATCGAGCCTTCGCTGTCCATCGACGTCGAGTGCACGATGACGGCCGACTTCTTCACCCAGATGCGCGGGATGATGACGATGCAGCGCATGGTGGTGAACCAGATGGTGCTGGACCCCGGCTTCGCCACCGGCAACTGGTGGCCCACGCCCAACGGCACGCCGCCGCTGCTGAACACGCGCGACGTGCTGCGCTTCGCCACCATGAACGGCGCCAAGGGCCTGCGGCTGGACCAGAAGACGGGCTCGCTCACGCCGGGCAAGGAAGCCGACATCATCATCCTCGACGCCACGAGGCTGAACGTGGCGCCGCTCAACCACGTGCCGGGCACGGTGGTCTCGCTGATGGACCGCACCAACGTGGAGACCGTCATCGTCGCCGGCAAGGTGCGCAAGTGGAAGGGCCGCCTGCTCGACGTCGACCTCAACGGCCTGCGCAGCCAGCTCGAAGCCTCGCGCGACTACGTCTTCGGCGCGGCCGGCATCCCGCAGGACCTTTTCGGTCCGAATTAGGATGACCTCCCCCTACGCGCTTCGCGCGCCCCCTCCATGGGAGGAGGCAACGCCGACCGACCGGCAAAGCCGGATCGGCGGCGTTTGCGCGCTTGCGCCGTGCCACTGCGACAGGAGTACACCATGAACATGCACCAGACCCAGGACATCACGCAGGCCGTGCTCGGCCGGCTTTCGGCCGACGCCGACCCGCGCTTCAAGGAGATCATCACCGCGGTGGTGAAGCACGCCCACGCGCTGGTGAAGGAGGTCGACCTCAAACCCGAGGAGTGGATCAAGGCGATCCAGTTCCTCACCGCCGTGGGCCACACCTGCGACGACAAGCGACAGGAGTTCATCCTGTTGTCCGACACGCTGGGCATCTCGATGCTGGTGGTGCAGCTCGACCAGGCGCGCCGCTCGGCGAAGGCGCTGCTCGACAAGACCGCCAGCATGAAGCCCACCGAGGCCACCGTGCAGGGCCCGTTCTACTGGGAAGGCGCGCCGGTGCTGCCGCTGGGCACCGACATCGGCGAAGGGATGCCGGGCGAGCCGGCCTACTACAGCGGCCGCGTCACCGACACCCACGGCAAGCCGATCGCCAACTGCTGCCTCGACGTGTGGTCCGGCGACGGCGAAGGCGTCTACGACATGCAGATGGGCAGCGACGCCGGCATGCGCCTGCGCGCCCGCTTCCACACCGACGCGGACGGCAGCTACCGCTTCTGGTCGATCAAACCCTACTACTACCCGGTGCCCGACGACGGCCCGGTGGGCGACATGCTGCGCGCGATGGGACGCCACCCGAACCGGCCGGGCCACATCCACATGATGGTCTACCGCGACGGCTACGTGCCGGTGACGACGCACCTGTTCCCGCACGACAGCCCCTACCTGGACTCCGACGCCGTGTTCGGCGTGCGCGACAGCCTGATCGTGCCCTTCGAGAAGCACGGTCCGGGGGCCGCGCCCGACGGCCGGAAGATGGACAAGCCCTTCCACACCGCCCACTACGACTTCGCGCTCGCCCCGGCATGAAGATCGGCAAGGCCACCGTTCCCGAATCGGCCATCTGCGGCAGCGACGACGAGCACATCGTCGTGCGCGGCGCGGACCTGTGCCGCGACCTCATCGGCCGGGTCTCGTTCACCGACTACTTCTGGCTGCTCGTCACCGGCCAGCGGCCGAGTCCGATGGCCAGCCGCGTGCTCGACGCCACGCTGGTGGCCATCGCCGAGCACGGCCTGGTGCCCAGCGTGCAGGCGGCGCGCATGACGCTGGCCGCGGCCCCTGACGCGCTGCAGGGCGCGGTGGCGGCCGGCGTGCTGGGCTGCGGCTCGGTGATCCTGGGCGCTTCGGAAACCGCCGGGCGGCTGTTCCTGCGCATCGACGCGCTGGCCAAGGACCGGGGCCTCTCGCTCGAGGAGGCGGCGACCGAGGTGGTGCGCGAACTGCGCGCCCAGAAGCAGGCCATTCCCGGCTACGGCCACCCGCTGCACAAGGCGCGCGACCCGCGGGTGGCGCGCCTGTTCGCGGTGGGCGTGGAAGCGGGCACGCCGGGGCACTTCGTCGCCATCTCGGAGATCGTGGAGAAGGTGCTGCCCGGCATCACCGGGCGCGACCTGCGGCTCAACGTCTCGGCCGCCATCCCCGCGGTGCTGCTGGACGCCGGCTTCCCGGCCGATGCGCTGAAAGGCGTGCCCATCCTCGCGCGCTGCGCGGGCTTGATCGGCCACCTGACCGAGGAGCTGGCGAACCCGATCGGCTTCGCGCTCTCGTACCAGGCCACGCGCGAGCAGCGCTACACCGGCCCGCTGCCCGCGGGCGTGCCGCTCAAGGCCAAGGAGTAGCGATGGCGCGCGTGCTGCAGGGCGTGCGCGTGCTGGAGCACGGCACCTTCATCACCGGCCCGGCGGCTTCCATGCTGCTGGCCGACCTGGGCGCCGACGTGGTGAAGGTGGAGCAGCCCGCGGGCGACCCCTTCCGCGCCTTCAAGGGCGGCCTCTACAGCCCGCACTACCAGACCTACAACCGCAACAAGAAGAGCGTCACGCTCGACACACGCCAGGCGGCGGACCTGAAGCTGTTCGACCGGCTGGTGAGCGAGTCCGACGTCTATCTGCAGAACTTCCGCCCCGGCGTGGCCGAGAAGCTGGGCGCCGGCGAGGAGCGGCTGCGTGGGCTGAATCCTCGGCTCGTCTACTGCGCCATCAGCGGCTGGGGGCAAGACGGCCCGGCCGCCGGGCGCCCGGCCTACGACACGGTGGCGCAGGCGGCGAGCGGCTTCCTCAAGCTGCTCATCAACCCCGCCAATCCGCGTGTCGTGGGGCCGGCGCTGGCCGACGCCATCACCGGGTTCTACGCGGCCTACGCCATCCTCGGGGCACTGTACGAACGCGAGAAGCGCCAGCCGGAGAAGGGGCGCCGCGTCGAGGTCTCGATGTTCGAGGCCATGACCCACTTCAACCTCGACGCCTTCACGCACCTCTTCAGCGAACAGGAGGTGATGGGCCCCTACAGCCGGCCGCGCCTGTCGCAGAGCTACGTGCTGCCCTGCGGCGACGGCAAGTGGATCGCGCTGCACATGTCCAGCCCGCCCAAGTTCTGGGAAGGGCTGGCGAAGGCGATCGAGCAGCCCGGTTTCTTCGACGACCCGCGCTTCGCCACCCGCGAGGCCCGGGTGGCAAACCAGGAGGCCATCATCGAGCGGCTTACCACCGCTTTCGCCGCCCACCCGCGCGCCGAGTGGTGCCGCCGCCTCGAAGCGCTGGACGTGCCGCACGCGCCCATGTACGACACCGACGAACTGCCCGAAGACGCGCAGGCGAAGCACCTGCAGCTCTTCGTGAGCGCGCCGCACCCCGAAGGCGGCACCTGGACCACGGTGCGCTCGCCGGTCAGCTACGACGGCGAGCGAGCACTGCAGGTCACTGCGCCGCCGCTGCTGGGCGACTTCGACAGCATCCTGCGCGAGGGCGGTTCGCCCTGGGCGCCCCGAGAGGAATGAACGCATGACGACGAAACCCGCGACCCAGCCCACGACCCAGGCCAAGACCCAGCCCACGATCGGCTGGATCGGCCTCGGCCGCATGGGCGAAGCGATGGTGAAGAAGCTCACCGCCGCCGGCCACGCGGTGCAGGTGTGGAATCGCACGCGCGCGAAGGCGCTGCCGCTGGCGGACTACGGCGCCGTGATCGTCGAGCACAAGCTCGACCTGGCGCGCTGCGACACCGTTTTCACGATGGTCTCCACGACCGACGACCTTAAGGAGGTGCTGTTCGCCGAAGGCGGGCTCTGCACCGGCGCGGTGAAGCCCAAGCGGGTGATCGACAGCAGCTCCATCTCGCAGGAAGGCTCGGCCGAGATCCGCGAGCGCCTGGAAGCGCTGGGCGTGGCCTACCTGTGCGCACCGGTCTCGGGCAACGCCAAGGTGGCGAAGGCGGGCAAGCTGCTCATCGTGGCCAGCGGCCCGAAGGCCGAATACGAAGCCGCCGAGCCGCTGCTGCAGGCCATGGGCCGCAAGGTCATGTGGGTGGGCGAAGGCGAACTGGCGCGGGTGTGGAAGATCGCGCACAACACCATGTTCGGCGTGATCATCCAGAGCCTTTGCGAGATCACGGTGCTGGCGGAAAAGGCCGGCATCCCGCGCCACGTGTTCCTGCAGAGCATCAACGACTCGGTGCTGGGCAGCATGTACACGCGCTACAAGTCGCCGGTGCTCACCAACCTCACGTTCGAGCAGGTGACCTTCACCCCGAAGCTGCTGTTGAAGGACATGGACCTGGGCCTGGGCGCCGGCAAGGCGAACGGCGTGGCCATGCCGGCGGCGGCGGCCACGCGCGAATCCATCTCACGCCTGGTGGGCCGCGGCCACGACAACGTGGACTTCGCGATCCTGCTGCAGGAACTGGCGGCCGATGCGGGGTTGAAGCTGGTGGCGGAGAACGTGAGGGTCGATGACGGGCTGAGTGGCCCATGAATCCGTTGAAGGTTGCAAACGGAGTGGAGCGCGCATGCCCGGACAGCCCGCGTGCAACTGAGTCGCGTCGCGGCAGGCGGCGCCCGCCCGTGGCGAAGGGTTCGGCGGTCGGCGCTGCGCGCCGACTCCGCTGCGATGCTCGCTCCGGGGTCGTGCGGCCTAACTCACTCCGCTCGCTTCGCTCGCTGCGTTCAGACAGACGCCGCAAGTCAGATCACGAAGCGCGCGCTGCGCGCGCGCCGACCCCTCCACTGCGCTTCTCGCCGCCTCTCAATTCGCCCCGGGCGGGCGCCGCCTGCCGCGACGGGAGCCGCTCGCTGTGTTCGGCCAACGCTCCTCCGCTGTCCGCCGGGATCGCGCGCTGCGGGCTGCCCGGGCGGCCTTTGGCGCGCGCCGACCTTCGCACGCCGATGCCACCGGGACGAACGGCTGCAGTGGGCTGCAAGCTGACCATGGAGAAACGCTCGTGAAGCGCACCCTCATCCGCGGCGCCACCGTCGTCACGATGGACCGGCAAGGCGTGCTGCCGCAGGCCGACCTGCTGGTGGAAGGCGACCGCATCGCCGCCATCGCACCCACGCTTGCCGCCGACGAAGCCGAAGTGGTGAATGCCACCGGCTGCATCGTCATCCCGGGCCTCGTCAACGCCCACATGCACACCTGGCAGACGGCGCTGCGCGGCGTGGCGGCGAACTGGACGCTGCCGGAGTACTTCAAGAAGATGCACGCCGGCCTGGCCACCGTGTTCGAGCCGGAAGATCTGCACATCGCCACGCTCGTGGGCGCGCTCAACCAGCTCAACTGCGGCACCACCACGCTGGCCGACTGGTGCCACAACAACCGCACGCCGGCGCACAACGACGCCGCGGTGTCGGCACTGCTGGAAAGCGGCATCCGCGCCGCCTTCTTCCATGGCACGCCCAAGCCGGACCCGAAGCCGGGCGAGACGCCGTTCTGGGAAGTGCCGCATCCGCGCGCCGAGGTGGAGCGCCTGCTGAAGAAGCACCAGGGCGCCGAACTGCTGACCGTGCACGCCGCCGTGCTGGGCCCGCACTACAGCACGCTGGAAGTGGCGCTGCACGACTTCCGCATGGCGCGCGAACTGGGCGTCATCGCCTCGCTGCACCAGGGCGGCGGGCCGGCGCGCACGCCGGGCGGCTGGCAGGTGCTGGAAGACGAAGACCTGCTCGGCCCGCACGTCAACATCGTGCACGGCCACGCGCTCGACGACGAGCAGCTGAAGCGATTCTGCGACCTGGGCATGAGCTTTTCGGCCGCCGCCGAGAGCGAGATGTCGCAAGGCCACGGCCACCCGCTCACCGGCCGCCTGCGAAAGCTGGGCCGCGCGCCTTCGCTCGGCGTGGACCTGGAGAGCGTGCTCTCGGGCGACATGGTCACGCAGGCGCGCGTGGCCCTGGGCATCCAGCGCAGCCTGGACAACGTGGCGCACCGGGAAGCCGCCGGCAGCATTCCGCCCACCAGCACCGTGAAGGTGGAAGAGGCGCTGGCCTGGGTCACGGTGGAAGGCGCCCGCATGCTCGGGCAGCTGGACCGCATCGGCACCCTGGCCGCGGGCAAGCAGGCCGACCTGGTGTTGATCCGTTCGGACATGCTCAACATGCAGCCGTTGCACGACCCCATCGCCGCCGTCGTGTTCCAGTCCTCGCTCGCCAACATCGACAGCGTGATGGTGGCCGGGCGCTGGAAGAAACGCGAAGGCCGGCTGCTCGGCGTGGACCTGGCGCCGAAGATCGCCGCGCTGCAGGCTTCGGGGCGCAAGATCGTCGGCGCGCTCGGGCTGCACTGAAGAAATTGGAGACCCGCATGAAGCAACTCGTCGCCGCCGCCGCGCTGGCGCTCGCCGCCGCCAGCGCTTTCGCGCAAGCCTTTCCCAGCAAGCCGGTGCGCTTCATCGTGCCCTTCAGCGCCGGCAGCGGCACCGACATCGCGGCGCGCGCGGTGGGCGAGGTCATGGCCCGCGGCCTGGGCCAGCCGGTGGTGGTGGAGAACAAGCCCGGCGCCGGCGGCACGCTGGCGGCGGCGCAGGTGGCGCGCGGCGAAGCCGACGGCCACACCGTGCTGGTGCCTTCGTCGGGCCACGCGGTGAACCCGTCCATCTACAACAACCTCCCCTACGACACGCTGAAGGACCTGACCGGCGTGACGCCGCTGGTGGCCATGCCCAACGTGCTGGTCGTGCCGCCGGGGCGCGGCTGGAAGAGCGTGGCCG